>SMXW01000005.1 GCA_004356805.1 Acidobacteriota bacterium
CCGGGCGTGGGCACGTAGTCAGAGGCAGAGGTCACTCGTTCGACTTCCCCGGCTCGTACCTCGGCATTGATGGCATCCAGCCAGCTGGTGAAGATGGCCACGTCTATCCCGGCCTGCTGGCCGGCGCGGGTGTCGAACCTCGTCGACTCGGTTCTTGCCGCTCCGGCGCGACTGAACGATGTTGCCTGTTCACCGCTCCACTTGGCACTCTGGAACGCGGCCCATGCGGTGAAGATCGCTGCCAGCGCCATCAGGATTGTGGCGATCAATTCGACGCGATCGGACACACCGAAGACGAGTTTCTCGTCGCTCATTTCGGACATGAAGAAAGCAACCTAGCTTTAAATGCCGATCAGGCGCTATCTACACCAGCCAGCAGTTCGTTCCAACTGGCCACGAACTTCTCCACACCCTCATCCTCGAGGGTCTGTACGACGTCGTCGTAGTCGATGCCGACATCGGCGAGCGCGGCGAGATCCTCTCGAGCCTTCTCGATGTCGACCTCGTTGAACGCCTTCGGGCTGGGATCGCCGTGATCCTGATATGCCTCGATAGTCCCCAGTGGCATTGTGTTGATGGAGTTGGGGGCGACCAGTCCCTCTACATAAAGCAGATCCGAGTAGGCGGGGCTCTTTGTGGACGTTGATGCCCATAGTGGCTTCTGAGGCCGGGCTCCTTTGCCCGCCAGCATCCCGTAGCGGGCAGAGCCGAAGTCGTTGATGAACTGGCCGTAGGCGACGCGGGCGTTGGCTACCGCAGCCACCCCCATCAGGGCTCGGGCTTCGGATGTGCCGACAGCCTCCAGTCGAGAATCCACTTCGGAATCGAATCGTGAGACGAAGAACGACGCCACAGAGGCGACCGTCGAAAGGTCTCCGCCCACGTTGTTGAAGTCCTCCAAACCGGACAGATATGCGTCGATCACGTCGGCGTGGCGCTGAAGCGAGAAGATGAGAGTCACGTTCACGGAGATGCCTTCGCCGATCAGACGGCGGATGGCCGGAAGACCAGCCGGTGTTGCCGGAACCTTGACCAGGAGATTGGGTCTATTGATTTGCTTGACCCAGTCGCGGGCCTCGGCGATGGTCGCCTCGGTGTCGCCGGCAAGAGTGGGTGAGACCTCGACGGAGACGAAGCCGTCCCGTCCCTCGGTTGACAAATAAACATCAGCGAGCACGTCACACGCCCTTTTGATGTCGTCGGCCATGAGGCTTTTGACTATTGCCTCCGTCGATGTGCCCGCGGTCTTCAGATCCTGTAGTCGGTCGGTGTAGTCGTCGGACCCGACGATGGCCGCGGCGAAGATAGTGGGGTTGGAGGTCACGCCGCTCACAGCGTCCAGCTCGACGCGCCGTGTCAGCTCACCCGAGTCGAGCATCGCCTTGGAGATCTGGTCCGACCAGACGCTGACTCCTGCGGCAGCCAGGCCATGAAGATTGGAATTCGTCATGGTTTGAAGGGTAGGAGCCTTACTCACTATCGAAAGGCAGCAGCTTGAAGTGGCGACCGTCGAGAGATCGGATTGCCCTGAAGTGACGCTGGTCGAGGGTAAAGACCTCGTTTGTCCGCTGCTGCTTGGCGTGAGCCACCAGGGAAGCGTCGACGATGCCTAGACCCAGGTCCGCGTAAGCGGTCATGACCTCCGTGGCGGCGGAGAGTGTTTCGCTCGTATAAGGCAGAATCTGGTATTCGGGTCCGGCAAGGATGGCCATGATGCGGGCTGCGGTCCTCTGGCCGAGCAAGCGGCCGGCCAGGAAGTCGACCTCTGTCAAGACCACCGGAGAGATCAGTCTGCTGCGGCTCAGGCGAAGGGCCGCCGCGCACTCTTCGTGGTATCTCTGATCGGCCGACAAGGCGGCAAGAATCGCCCCCGTATCGCAGATCAACGATCCTCGCCCATTCCTTCCAGCAGCTCGTCTACCCGCGTGCCGATCTCCATTCCGAACCCCTGGGGAAACACCGGCAGCTGTGGTGTTGGCGGTTCGACTTCAGCGAGATGTTGGTTGACCGCATCACGAATCACCTCGGCCTCGGTCACCCTACGCCGGACCGCCTCTCGCTCAATAGCGGTCTTCATCTCATCGGGCAGGTAGATGGTGGTGCGTTTCATGCCATATATCATGCCATATATCTCGCCGTTGCCAGCCGACATCTACCAAAACCGACGACCCGGTTCAATGCCCCCGTCTGCGAACTACTGTTCTCACGCCCATGCCACGCCGAATTCTCATCGCAAAACCAGGTCTCGACGGGCACGATCGTGGCGCCAAGGTGATCGCCCGTGCCCTCCGTGATGCTGGGTTCGAGGTGATCTACTCCGGACTTCATCAGACACCCGCCCAGATCGCCGAGACAGCCCTTCAGGAGGACGTCGATGCGGTTGGTCTCTCTTCTCTCTCAGGTGCCCACAAGACACTGTTCCCCCAGGTCGTTGAGCAGCTGGCCAACCGGGATGCCGCCAACATCGTCGTCTTCGGAGGAGGGGTGATTCCCGAAGCGGACATCCCGACACTCCACGATGCGGGCATCGCGACGATTTTCACCCCGGGGACCCCACTCGACGAGATCGCTTCGTGGGTAGACGCCAACGTGCCCGGCAAGGTCTAACGGGCGCCAATCCCACGAGTGCGCAACTGAGGAAAGGAAGCAATTGAAGATCCACGAGCACCAGGCCAAGCTCCTCATGGCCGCCCGGGGAATCCCCGTGCCGCGGGGCAGGGTGGCCAGGACGGTCGATGAGGCAGTGGCGGCGGTCCGACCCCTGATCGAAGAGTCGGGCAATCCGGTCGTCGTTCTGAAGACTCAGATTCACGCCGGAGGGCGAGGAAAGGGCGCCTTCAAGGAGCACCCTGACGTCTGTGGTGTGAACGTCATCACCGACGGAATCACGGGTGGTCCGGGTGCTGCGGAGGAAGCAGTGCGAGAACTCGCCAAGCGAATGCTCGGCAGCACCCTTGTCACGATCCAGACCGGCGAGGAGGGCAAGAAGGTCAGTCGTCTGTACGTGGAGCAAGGGATCGATATTGCCAGGGAGCTCTACCTCGCGGTGCTCCTCGATCGTTCCGCCTCACGCAACATCGTCATGGCGTCCTCAGAGGGCGGTGTCGAGATCGAAAAGGTCGCCGAGGAGAGCCCCGAGAAGATTCTGAGATCGGAGATCGACCCGGCCATTGGGTTGGCCGGATTTCAGGCAAACGAACTGTCCCATGGACTGGGGATGGAAGGAGAGCCCGCCAAGAATTTCGTCCGCTTTGTCATGGCGCTTGCAGACGCGGCCACCGAGCTCGACACAGATTTAATCGAGATCAATCCTCTGGTGGTGACCACTGAAGGCCAGGTCATCGCTCTCGATGCCAAGGTGGCCTTTGATGACAACGCTCTATATAGGCATCCGGACATTGCCGACATGAGGGATGAGACCGAAGAAGATCCTGCCGAAGTCGCCGCCAAGAATTCGGGGCTCAATTACATCAAGCTCGATGGAACCATAGGGTGTCTGGTCAACGGAGCCGGCCTCGCCATGGCAACCATGGACACCATAAAACATGTCGGCGGCGAGCCTGCCAACTTCCTGGACGTGGGGGGTGGCGCAACCGCCGATCAGGTGACGACAGCCTTTCACATCATCACCAGAGATCCCAATGTCAAGGGCATCTTCGTCAATATTTTCGGTGGCATCATGCGTTGTGATGTCATCGCCACCGGCATTGTGGAGGCCGTCAAGCGGGTAGGTCTCGAGGTGCCACTGGTGGTACGTCTTGAGGGCACCAACGTCGACCTGGGTAGACAGATCATCGAAGACTCGGGCCTGGAGGTCACCAATGCCGACAGTCTTCGGGATGGCGCCGAGAAGATTCTCCAGTTGACGGAGCACTTGTGAGCATTCTCATTGACTTGAACACCAAAGTGCTGGTTCAGGGTCTTGGCAAGACAGGCCAGTTCCACACGGACAAGGCCATCGCTTATGGGACCCGGATGGTCGGTGCGGTGCACCCGTCACGCGCCGGGACCGAGTTCCATTTCGAAGGGGAGACCGACCACTCGGGAGTACCCGGACGTGAAGACACCTACACAGCCGACCTCCCGATCTACGCAACGGTGAGCGAAGCTGTGGCCGACACCGGTGCCAACGCCACGGTCGTCTACGTTCCCCCTCCGTTTGCAGCCGACGCCATCATGGAAGCCGCCGCCGCCGGGATCGGATTGGTCGTAGCCATCACTGAGGGCATCCCAGTCGCAGACATGATCAAAGCCAAGCGATACCTCCAGGGAAGCGGAACTCGGCTGGTGGGCCCCAACTGCCCGGGGGTCATCACTCCGGGTGAGTGCAAGATCGGAATCATGCCCGGTTACATCCACCAGCGGGGAAGGATCGGCATTGTCTCGCGATCAGGAACCCTGACTTATGAGGCGGTTCATCAAGTGACTCAACTCGAGCTCGGGCAGACCACGGCGGTGGGAATTGGCGGTGACCCCGTCAACGGCACCGATTTTGTCGACGTTCTCGAGCTGTTTCAGGCAGACGATGAGACCGAGGGTGTGGTGATGATCGGTGAGATCGGAGGCACGGCAGAAGAGGAAGCCGCCGAATACGTGAAGTCTGAGATGACCAAGCCCGTCGCCGGGTTCATTGCCGGGACCACCGCACCTCCCGGGAAAAGGATGGGACACGCCGGAGCCATCGTCTCAGGGGGCAAGGGGACCGCCCGTGCCAAGATCGAAGCCATGACGGTGGCGGGGATCGTTGTGGCCGAAACACCTTCCGACTTGGGCGAGGCGATGGTCCGTGCTCTCGGCTGAGAACCTGGCATCGATCGAGTCTGAAGGGAGGCGATTGGCCCTTGCGGTCCGCCAGGATCCGGGTAGGCCTGTACCTCAGTACCCCGATTGGACCCTGGCCGATCTGGCATCGCACACGGCGTCGATACATGGCCGCACGGTCCTTGTCTGCCGGGAGCGTCCAGTGGAGAGAATCTCGGCTCCTCGATTGCCGGAGAGCATGGACCCAATCGATTGGTATGAGGAAACCCTCGAGGAGTTGCTGCGGGAACTAAGGGATGCGGACCCGGCCACGACGGTCTGGTCGTTTGGGCCGGAGGAGAACATCGGTTACTGGGAGAGGCGCATGGTGGTCGAGACCGGGGTCCACCGCTGGGATGGGGAACAGGCCGTGGCCAGAAACGAGCCACTCACCAACTTGGTCGCGGCGGCAGGGCTCGACGAGTTCGCTGGCACGTGGCTGCCTCATCTCGGCGACCTCGAGACGATGGAAGTGGCGGCTCTCGATCTTGATCGAACATGGGTGTATGGACAGGGAGATCCGGTGGTGAGGGTGGAAGGGCCCGCATCGGATCTGCATCTCCGTCTGATGTCAAGACCTTCCTCGATCCACTTGCCCGACGACTGGGCAGCGGCGATCGACAGCCTGGCGCCACCACCAAAGCGTTAGGCGAGCCACCTAAGATCTGCCAGTGGCTTGGCTCATCTTGATCGCCGTTCTCGGGTTGTTCGCCGTGGTTTTCGTCGTTATCTACAACGGGTTGGTTCGAAACCGCAATCGCGTGGACAACTCTTGGGCACAGGTTGAGGTCCAGCTGAAGCGTCGCTACGACCTGATTCCCAACCTCGTTGAGACTGTGAAAGGATACGCCACCCACGAGCTCGAGACCTTCGAGCGGGTCACTCAGGCGCGGGGTGGAGCCGAGGTCGCACAGGGGCCGGCCGAGCAGGCACAGGCTGAGAATTTCCCTCACCCAGGCACTCCGACTCTTTGCGGTGGCCGAGGACTACCCCGAGTTGAGGGCATCTGACAACTTCGCCAGTCTCCAGGAGGATCTCGAGGAGACCGAGAACAAGATCGCGGTCAGCCGGCAGATCGACAACGACACGGTCCTCACCTACAACAACACGGTTCAGCAGGTTCCGACCAACCTCGTTGCCTCGATGTTCGATTTCGATGGTTCTCTCCCATGCGCGTCTCCATGCTCCTCCCGAGTTGGAGTCGGCCTCGTCCATCTACTGGTTTGGTAGTTACGGATACTCGGGTGGTCACACAGAAAACGCCTTCGCTGGTCTGCAGTCCGCTCTGTCGGGAGCATTCACCCCACCTTCGTCCGGTGGTGGTGGAGGGTTCTCAGGCGGAGGTGGTGGCGGTGGTGGCGGTGGCGGCGGCGGCTCCTGGTAGCACTGCTCGCGGCCTGGCACTATTTCCACGACGCACCACTAGCGTTTGTGACCGTGAAGTCGCTGACAGCGATCGCTGCGGCCACATTGATGTTTGTGTCCCTTCCTGCGTCTGCCGCAGACATCGACTCCTACCCCGAGTACACCGGCCCGGAATTTCAGGCCCTCTACGAGTACGCAGTGGCCAACACGCTTCCCAATCTCGATCCGCCCAGCGGTCGCTACACGATTACCGGGAACCAGGATCTCGATGACCGGATCTGGGAGCTGGCCTTCGAGCGTGGGTACGTCCTCCGTCCGACGGCGTCGGGTGAGCTTTCCCGTGTTGGAGGAGTGCCGATGCAGCCCCAAGCAGCAGACGCCTGGATTGGCCTGCGAGCCGAGGCTCGGGAGGCGGGGATGGGGTTCATCGTTTCTTCGGCTTATCGATCTCCGGCGTCGCAGCGAACCCAGTTCCGCTCCATGCTCGATGGCACCTCGGACAGTGCCATCAACGCAGCATTGACTTGGTACTCGGTCCCGGGCACGTCGAAGCATCACGCCGGATATGCTCTCGATTTTCGCTACGCCAGCGGGACGTTTGGGGAGTTCCGAAGGACTCCCGACTACGCCTGGCTCAGCAAAGGCAACTTCGCCATCCCAAAGCGAAATGGACTGGTCCCGTCCTACCCCGACGACATCGTCAGCCAGGGACCGAGACCTGAGCCTTGGGAATTCGTCTGGATAGGCACCGGGTTGATCAGCTGTGGTATCCCACAGAACGTCGAGCTGGTTGTCATGGGGCCGGCGGCAGCCGTTGTCAGCGAGATTGAATCATGTCCTGGAGGTGCTGAGATGGCGGTCCTTCCTCGATGGCTGGGTACTCAAGTACGCAGGGCGTAGAAGGCGGAGAAGCTGTTGGTGATGGCATCAAGTTTCTCGAAGGACGCAAATCCGGCTTCGCCTGCCATTTCCTCGGCGGTCTCGGTGCCCCATGCCGCACCGAGTCCTAGCCCTTCCCTTGCCAGGGATTGGGTCATGCAGTGGAGCGCGGAGATTCCATAGAGCAGGGCACCCCGGTCGTGGAGGTTGTTCTCCAGGTACGAGCTGGCGTTGGGTTCCATCATCAAATACACACCGTCGGGTTTGAGTGCTTGGCGAATGCGCTTTAGCCCCGCCATCGGGTCAACCAGATCGTGGATGACATCGAAGGTCGTGATCAGGTCGAACCCGGGCTCGGTGGGTATGTCCTCAACTGTGTACCCGTGGAACTCGACGTTGGCGATGTCCTCGGATCGGCCCCGGGCGATGGCAATCGAGTCCCCGGAAATGTCAAAACCGATGACTTCGGTGTTGGGGAAGGCCTCAGCCATGAGAATTGCTGCAGTTCCGGAGCCACAACCCACATCGGCAACGCGAATGCCCTCGTCGAGGCGATTCGTCAGGCCGGTGACGGCGGGAAGCCACTTCATTGTCAGAAACACCCTCTGGGACGGGCCGTTGCCGCGGTCGATTCCTTTGATGAAGCCTGGGCCGAACTCTTCGAATCCCACCCCACCCCCGTGGACGGTGGCGGTGGCTACGCCCTCGACCTGACTCATGACCAGGGGAAGCATGTCGAGCCATCCGCCCATGAAATAGGGGCTGAGGTCACTCGACAGGAAGAGAGCGTGTTCCTGAGGAAGCGTGAAGACACCGGAGTCGGCCTCGTAGTCGACCACTTCGGCTGCGGCGAGACCCGAGAGGATCTCTCTTGTGTAGCGAGGGTCGAGACCTGCCCCTTCAGCTATCTCTTCGGCCGTTCCACTCTCGTGGTCTCCGAGATAGGCGCTCAGGCCGGAGCGGTCGGCGACGGCAAGTAGCCCGATCGTCGTGGCCCCCGATGCGAACCCAACGAATTTCTCGAGGAAGGCCTCGATTCGCTCACGATCCATCGCACACCTCTACTTCCGTGGTTGTCGGCCCATTCAACTCCGATGAGCCCATTCTCCGCCCTGGATCGTTGCCCACGCGAGATTGGTGGCCGGTCGATACGGGATGTGGGTCGGAGTCGGTGCATCGATGATGGCCAGGTCTGCCATCTGTCCTCGAGCCAGCAGCCCACGATCGGGGAGGCCGAGCGATAGTGCTCCGCCCCTGGTAGCCGCCCATAACGCCTGATTGGCGCTCAGCCCCATTTCAACCACAGCCAGGGATATGACCAGACCCATCGATTCCAGATATGAGGTGCCCGGGTTGCAGTCCGTGGCCAGCGCAACGATGCAGCCTGCGTCCCAGAGCATCGGACCGGGTGCCTGGCTCGAGCGCAGCGAGTATGAGGCACCCGGTACCAGGACAGTCGTGACTCCTGCATCCGCCAGGGCCGAGGCGTCCTCTTCTGTGGCGTGATCGAGATGGTCCGCCGACGCCGCGCCAAGCTCCGCTGCCAGGGCGGCTCCGCCGCCGTGGCTCAACTGCTCGGCGTGGACCCGCCCTTGAAGACCCTTGACCTTGGCGGCCTCGAGGATCCTGCGTGCTTCCTCGACCGAGAAGGCACCCTGCTCGACGAAGACGTCGCAGTAGTCGGCAAGGGCGGCAGCGGCTGGGATCATCTCGTCGGTCACCAGATCGATGTAGCCGTCTCGGTCCGAACGAAACTCCACGGGAACCGAATGCGCCCCGAGGAACGTCGTTCTCACTGTGACGGGCAACTCCTCGCCGATCCGCCGGGCAACGCGGAGAAGCCGCAACTCCGTTGTCAGATCGAGGCCGTATCCGGACTTGATCTCGAGAGTCGTGGTTCCGGAGCGGATCATGTTCCACACGCGGGCCGCCCCGAGATCAAAAAGCTGCTCCTCGGATGCAGCCCGGGTGGCCGACACGGTTGAGAGGATGCCACCCCCCGAAGCGGCGATGTCGGCGTAGGACTCACCTGACAGCCTCCGGGCGAATTCATCTGAGCGATCCCCGGCGAAAACGAGATGGGTGTGGGCGTCTACGAACCCGGGGATTACGGCGCGGCCCTCGCAGTCGACTAGCTCTCGGCCCTCCTGAGCCGGGGAATCCGATTCGCTGCCGGCGTATGTGATTGTGGTCTCGTCGATAGCGACGACGGCGTCTGTGATCGGATCACCATCGTGTGTCGTCAGGTGACCGATTCCGGTGAGAAGCAGTCCGCTCATTACGCGAGAGCGGACAGAGAGCCGTCGGCGATCAACCCGGCGACCGTCTCGATCTCGGCGGACGTCGACCGATCCTGATCCAGCGGCGGCACGTGCTCCCTGACGAGTGTGGCGATTCGGCCGGTGCCTGCCGCAGGCGCCAAAGGCTTTCGGTACTCGAGGCCCTGGACACCGCACAGGATCTCGATTGCTATCACACGGCGCACATTGTCGAGCACATCGAAGAGCTTCTTACCGGCGCCCCACCCCATCGAAACGTGATCTTCTTGGCTTCCCGAGGTCGGAATCGACTCGATCGAAGCCGGATGAGCCAGGATCTTGTTCTCTGCCACCAGCGCTGCCTGGACGTATTGGCTGATCATGTAGCCGGTGTTGAGACCTGGATTCGGTGCAAGGAATGCCGGAAGGCCACGAGAGCGTGCCGGGTCGAGCAGTCGGTCGGTGCGCCGCTCCGAGATGGAGGCAAGCTCACTTACTGCGATGGCCGCGAAGTCGAGCACAAACGCCAGCGGTTGGCCATGGAAGTTCCCGCTCGAGATCACCTCACCCGACTCCGGAAAGACGATCGGGTTGTCGACGACAGACCCCATCTCCCGTCGGAGAACCATCTCCATGTGATCGAGAGTGTCGGTGACTGCTCCATGTACTTGCGGTGCGCATCGAAGCGAATAGGCATCTTGGACAGCATGATCGAAGTCGTCGGCATGGCTGGCCACGATTGGCGACCCGTCGAGCAGGTCGGCGATTCGCTTCGCCGAAACGGCTTGTCCGGGGTGCGGCCGCAGTGCATGGATCGCAACCTGGAACGGTCGCTCACTGGCGAGCAGCGCCTCGACCGTGAGGGCAGTGGCGGCGTCGGCGGCCAACACCAGTCGACGAGAACGCTCGAGGGCGATTGCACCCATTGCGGACATCCCCTCGGTCCCGTTCAATAGCGATAGACCTTCTTTTGTCTGAAGCTTCACTGGCTCGAGTCCGGATTCGGAAGTGGGGACCACCTTGTCGCCCAGCTTGACCCAGCCCTCTCCGATGATGGGAAGGGCGAGATGGGCGAACGGCGCCAGATCGCCTGAGGCTCCGACCGATCCCTGGGATGGGACGACGGGAAGAATGTCACGGTCCAGCATCTCCAGAAGTTTCTCGACGATTGCCGGACTCACACCTGAATATCCCTGGGTCAACGTCCGCGCTCTCAGGAGAAGCATTGCCCTGACGAGCTCGTCGGGAATTGGATCTCCAACGCCGGTGGCGTGGGAGCGCAGCAGGTTGTATTGGAGCGTCTCTCCCTCATCACGCCCGATATGGGTGTTGGCCAAGGCGCCGAAACCGGTGGTGACTCCGTAGACCACATCACCTGATTCGACCATCCTGTCGACTAACTCACGGGCGGGCCGAAGACGCTCGGCTAGGTCGTCTACCGCTCTGGCATCGGTGCGTCGATACGCCACGTCGACGACCTGCTGCGGAGTGAGCGGGCCACCATCAACTATGACTGTTTCCACGGCCCACGACGGTAGCTACCCAGTAGCGTCACGAGATGCCCACGACCCAAAAGATCCGCTATTCCGACTGTGACCCACAGGGCATCGTCTTCAACGCCAACTTTGCCCGCTACTGGGATGACGCTGTTACCGACTGGTTCGAGGAGTTGGGCTTCGGTGGAACCGAGCTGGGTGGCATCGATGTCGATGTCGTCACCGCCCGGCTCGAGATCGATTTCAAGGCCGCCGCCAAACTAGGCGACACGCTGGTGACCGAGACCGCTGTCGAGCGAATTGGCGACACCTCAATGACCGTCCTCGTCACTACAAGTCGCCAATCAGACAGTCAGATTGTGGCAGCGGGCAAGGCCGTCTATGTGTTCGTCGATCCGGCGGAATTCAGGCCGATCCCGGTGCCTGAGTCCTTCCGAGAGGCAGTCAGATAGTGGTTTCCACGACACACCACTCTGGATCGTCTGATCGTACCTGACCGGCTTGACCTCTGGCTCTCACCATTCAGCGTGGCTTCCCGTCGTTTGATGGTCCAGTCGATCCACTCGGGGAGTGCTGCATGAGGGCTTCGTCCTCGGCCAAGTCTTCGATCTGTTGCGCGAGAAACCGCCGGTCCGCTTCCGTCACTGCGAGGTGGACGGCGCGCTCGTAGGCGGTCTTCGCTGCGTCTCGTTGTCCTAGCCGATGCAACGTTGTGCCCCGGGCTGCGTGCATCAGGTGATAGTTGTCGAGATCGGGTGCGATTGCGTCGAGCGCAGTGAGCGCAGCGCCGGGACCTTCGGTCTCGCCGATGGCGATGGCCCGGTTGAGTGCAATCACGGGCGTGGGCATGACCGAGAACAGATGATCGTAGAGAGCGACGATCTGGGGCCAGTCGGTTGCTTTGAACGAGTCGGCGTCGCAGTGCACGGCTTGGATCGCGGCCTGGAGTTGGAAGGGGCCCGGTTGGTCGCGGCGAATGCAGGCGCGTACGATTGCTTGTCCCTCTTCTATCATCGTGTGGTCCCACTTGGTCCGGTCCTGATCGCGCAGGAGCACGAGGGCGCTCTCGGCCGTGCGGGCCGACACCCGCGACTCGCTGAGCAGCATCAGTGCGAGCAGCCCTGCCGCCTCGGGCTCGTCGGGCATCAACTCGACCAGAGCGCGGGCGAGCCGAATTGCCTCGCTCCGCAACGAGGCCCGTTCCGGATCGTCGACCCCGGTGTTGTAGATGAGGTACACCACCGACAGGACCGAACGGAGTCGCTCAGGCAGGTCGGCTTCTGCTGGCACTCGATAGGGGATCTTGGCGGCCTTGATCTTGTATTTGGCTCGGACGAGCCGCTTCGCCATCGTCGACTCGCTCACCAAGAACGAGCGGGCCACCTCATCCACACTCAGGCCGCCCAGCAGTCGTAAGGTCAAAGCCACCTGGTGCTCCGTTCGCAACGCCGGATGACAGCAGGTGAAGATGAGCCGGAGTTGGTCGTCTCTCACGGGTCCGTCCTCTCCCCAATCGTCGGCGCCGGGGCCTTGGTGCGTGCTGGCAACCGCACCAAACTGTTCATGGAGCTCCCGGCCCCGGGCCGAGCGGCGAAGGTCATCGATTGCACGGTTTCGCGCGGTTGTAACGATCCACCCCGCCGGGTTGGCTGGGATGCCCTCTCTCCGCCACCTGTCGCTGGCCACAACGAACGCTTCCTGGACGGCGTCTTCGGCAAGCGTGATGTCGCCAAAGACACGGACCAGCGTTGCCATCGCTTGGCCGTACACCTCGCGAAACACGCGCTCAACACCGGTCGTTTCCCGATGGGCGGCGACGACTCGGGTCACGCCCTCAGGCGCCTGGCATCTCGAAGAATGGGGTGACTTCGATCGGATGGTTGATTGCGTCCACGACCTTGCCCGCCCAGGCCAGCGCCGCATCGAGGTCGTCCGCGTTGATGATGTAGAACCCGGCGATGTGCTCTTTCGACTCAACGAAAGGCCCATCAGTCATGACCAGGTCACCATCGCTCGAGCGGACGACGGTCGCCGCGTCGGGGTCATGGAGTCGGCCGGTGAAAACGAACGTACCGCTCGCCTTCATCTCGGTTTCGAGAGACGTGATCCGCTCCATGAACTTCTGCATCTCTTCGGGCGTCTCCGGCGACCCCCGGACCTCGCCCTCCACGGCGTAGGTGGACAACAGGTACTGACTCATGAGTTCTCCTCGCTTCGGTGCGGGCGTTCCCGCGCTCACCCTCCCTACGAATGGGATCGGCCCACGAGGACACCCCACGGCAGAATAGTCCTCAACGATTCTTGGC
>SMXW01000097.1 GCA_004356805.1 Acidobacteriota bacterium
CCTGGCTTGACCCGTGACGGCCCTTCCGGGCGGCCAAATGATCAAATACGACGCGCCATGCATTAGGTGTACCGTCCCGCAAGGGTGTTGACACCCTCGGTCTTTGGCGAGCTCGACTAGGCAGTCCAGTCACCAGCTGGAGTCTGCCGGTAGCCGCTCAGCGTGGTCTTCCGAGTGGGTTCTATTGCCGGTTATGGGCGGTGTCTCCGACCCGGTGGCGATTTGGCTGATAGGTTCTCATTTGGCTAAGCCCGGGAGCCAAGCGAACCCCACGAGAGTGCTATGAAATGGAAACGGTCGGTCGGGTGGGCCGTGCTGGGGACGCTGCCCGGCCTGGTGCTGCTTGTTTTGTCGGTTCCAGTCGGCCCCGACCTAGACCTGCTGCTGGGTGTCGGTGGCATGTTTCTCATAGTCCTCGGTGGTGTTGTGGGAGCTCTCGCCGGTCGAGAAGAGGACCCGATGAATCGAAAGCGGGTTGCCGGCGGGGCGGCCGCAGGAGCCGCTATCGGTGCCCTGTTTTTTCTCTTCCAACCGTTATTCGGAGCCGTTCTAGCGTTGGTTGGTGCTTTTCTTGGCGCTAGCCGGGCTCGCCGCTCTGGTGGTTCCTACACAGCGGAAGTTCCCTGAGGTGTCACAGCCCGCGGCTTTTCTCGTGGCGTGAGGCCACAAGACAGCCGTTTCTACACCGACTCGGGCCGTACATAACGACTCCACAAGCTACGGAACAAAACAGTTCCGCAGCACCACCCACATCATCAATCAGGCACTTCGGCGCTCGGCCTCACTTGCTGTTCGCCACTCTGCGTATCTCATTGGGCGGCAACGGCTTAGGGCCGAGTCCCACCGAGTGTCAACAACGCGTGTGGGCACCACAATGAGGAACCCGTTCTCAGTCCTTGGGTGGGGTGTCCCAGTCTTGGACGTCGCTGCCCTTTTCGCGAGCCAGGATGTCGAGGGCGGCAACGGCGCCTGCACCGGCCGAGATGATGGCTTGGCTCCGCGTGGGCCGGACTGATCGACCGACTACGTAGACCTTGTCGATTGAGGATCGATTGTCACGATCGACCTCGATGGCGCCCGTTTCGTCGGCGACAGCTACACCCAGCGACAAAGCAAGCTCCGGATTCTTTCCCTCTGTGAGGATCAGGTAGTCCGCGACGTGCTCACCAGTGTCGGTTTTCACCGTGAACCGCTCAGCCTCGATGACCGAATTCACCTCTTCATCGAGCAGAGTGGCGCCTACAGCAGACGCCTGGCCCCGTGCCACCCGCTGAAACTCGGTCCCGGCTATTTCGGGCAGTCCCAGGTAGTTGTAGAGATGTGCGTAGTTCATGGCTGTCTTGTCGGTTCCGAAAACCGTCACGTCATGGTCGTTCTTCGCCAGGAAAAGAGCAGCCGAGAGGCCGCCGGGCCCGTCTCCGACAATGATCACACTTGCCAACACGATCTCCTCAATTGGTTTCTCTGCCAAACACTACGAAGACCGATCGCCTACAACCGGCATCGACCAGGATGGGCGGATGGAGACCAGGTCGATCCCGATCGAGGGCCCCCTCGATCTGAGGCGAACCCTGCAACCCCTTCATGGGAGGTTCGCCGAAGACGGCTGGTGGCTGACTGCCCGTACTCCTGGGGGGCCCGGATCACTGCGAATCCGCCGCACACGCGAAGAAGTGGTCGGAGAGGCCTGGGGAGAAGGCTCCGGTTGGCTGCTCGCCCACCTCGGCGCGATCTCGGGTCTCAACGACGACCCATCTGGGTTCGAGACGAAGGACCCGACCGTCTCCGAGCTTCACCGTCGTCATCTCGGGGAGCGATTTGGTCGGACCGACCTGGTTTTTGATTCGCTGGTCGTCGCTGTTTGTGGCCAGAAGGTGACGGGGGGTGAGGCAGCCGCGGCGAGGCGCGGACTCTATGGGACGTTCTCCGATCCGGCTCCCGGTCCAGACGACCGACTCAAACTGCCTCCCGACCCCGAGCGGATGGCCGACGCTCCCTACTGGGTGTTCCACGAGCTACACCTGGAAAAGCGCCGCGCCGATGTCCTCCGTCGACTGGCGGCGGCCGAGGAGAAGATCGGATCGCTGGCGGAGGTCGGCTCGGCAGAGGCTGCCGAGTTGCTCGGATCCTTCGAGGGTGTCGGAGAGTGGAGTGTTGCCAAGACACTCGAGGTTTCTCACGGCGACCCCGATCAGGTGGCCGTCGGAGATTTCCATTTCAAGCACATGGTGGTCCACCACCTGACCGGTCGGGACAGAGGCACGGACGAGGAGATGTTGGAGCTTCTAGAGCCGTTCCGGCCAAATCGCGGTCGTGTGATCAGACTTCTCCACCACCTGGGTCATGAGCCCAAGTTCGGTCCGAGGATGAGTCGACGGAACATCACCCGGATGTGACCTGTTTCCCTGCTTCGTTCGAGGGGAATGTGACAAAGAGGGTTGGAACCATCATCAGGGTCACGACCAGGAGTATCGCAGTCAAAGCGGTTGGCAGCAGCGACCCGAGGATCATGAGGGCGACACCCCAGACACGCACACGTCTCGTGTGGAACCGATCTCGCCAGAAGCTCAGCACGAACAGCACTCCACCGGTCGCAGCGAAGACCCCGGCTAGGAGGATTGCCGGGAGGATCCACCAAGGGTCGTAGACGGTGCCTGCAAGCGCCCCGGTGATGTTGATCACGAAGATCCATAGTCCATAGTTCGTCAAGACAATGCCGACCAAGGAGGCCAAGGTCCGACCCATCCACCGGAACATGGTGCGAGCCTATCCCTCCAGCCAGACGACGATGAGGTCGCCCACCCAGGCCGGATCTTGCATCTGATTGTGGAGAGCATTCTCAACCTCCTCCACGAGCGACTCAGATCCCGAGTCGGTCAATTGACGATGGAAGTCGGTGGCGAATTGACTATGGACGATCCCGTCACTGCCCCCGTACATGACCAAACTGACGAGATCAGGGTTCTCATCGGTGAGTCGTTGCGGGTTGCCGGCCAGCCAGGCGTCGGGGTTCGCGTCGGGTCCGGCGCCGAAGAACGGAAGCATGATGATGCCAAGTCGGCTGACGTCGTAGGGCCCGGCCAACCCGACCAATCTGTCGGGTATGCCGGTGCCGGGAACCGGGCAGTCGGCGGCGTATTGATCGCCCGTGAGTGCCACGATCGCGGAGATGTGGGCTCCGGCGGAGTGCCCGATCAATGCCACGGTCCCGTCCGAGTCTGGATGGGCAGCGGCGTATCTGACTGCACATGCCACGTCGTCAAGGGCCTGTGGGAAACCGGGGCTCTGGTTGGAGAGCTTGTATGGGGTGTTGACCGTCAGAAACCCTCGGTCGGTCAGGAACGTCGCCAGCGACCGCATGATCGAGGGCTCCCCTCCGAGCCAGCCACCACCGTGAACCAGCACTATCGCCGGGAACGGTCCCTCTCCGTTTGGGACGTTGACCTCGGCTCCGATGTCAGGCAGTTCCGGGCGTGTTGTCGAAGGGGTCTGCAGTGTCGTTGTCGTCGTTGAGCTGGTCGACGTCGTTGAGGTTGTGCTCGTAGTCGAGGTCGTGGTGGCGGGGGGTGCGGGCACTTCTGTGGAAGTCGATCCTTCGCCTCCGGCAGGTGAGCACGCCGCCAAGACGACGGCAGCCGCTACTAGTGCAGGAGCGAAGCCGCGGCCGTGTCTACGTGCCATTCGACCTTTGCGTCACCTTCGCCAACTCTGCCTGCGGGTGTTTTGCCCGCGAGAGAGTCCTTGAGGGCCACTGCCTTGTTCTCGCCAACTACGAGGACCATCAGAAGACGGGTGTTCCACAGCATCGGGTAGGTGACAGTGACCCGTGTTTCTTGTACCTGCGGAACATGGTTGGCAACAATCCAGCGGCTTTCCTCGTCGAGAGCGGCGGTTCCGGGGAACAACGACGCGGTATGACCGTCGTCACCCAATCCGAGGAGTATGAGATCCGGTCTGCCGTCGTGGAGGACCGCCTTGATCGCGGACTCGTAGAGGGCGGCGGAGACGTCCGGCTCCATAAACTCGCTCCAGCCTGGCCTATGAAACCTGGCTTCAACGTGGTCCATGAGGATTTCTGCCGCCATACGCCCGTTTGAACGTTGATGGTCGTGTGGAACCCAGCGCTCATCCGACAGCCAGGCATCGACGCGGCCCCAATCGACGGTGTGACGACGAAGCGCGGCATATGTGGCGGCGGGAGTCGAACCGCCGGCGAGTCCGAGCGTGAAACCATTTTTCGCGGCTTGGATCTCATTTGCGATGCGTAGTGCCGCGGCCGTTGCCGTCGCCTCCGATGTCTCGTGAACCACCAACTCCATCCCACGGACGGTACCTGTCTGCCCTACATTTGCTCCATGGTCGACTCAGTAACCATTGCGTGGTCCGGCGGAGAGGTGTCTGGGCGTCTGACTGGTGATGGACCGAATGGGATCCTCCTAGCGCATGGTGCAGGGGTAGATCAGGACCATTCGTTCATCGTCTTGCTTCGCGATGCCCTTGCCGGTGACGGACACACCGTCATGACCTTCAACTACCCCTACACCGAGCGAGGCTCGAGGAGCCCCGATCGCGTCGAGAAGCTGATCGAGTGTCATCGTGGAGCTGCGGAATTCCTGCGTCCGCAGGTGGAGACCCTCTTTCTGGCTGGAAGGTCGATGGGCGGTCGGATTGCGACCCTGCTGGTGGCCGAGGGGGACCAGGCCGCTGGAGTAGTCCTCTATGCCTACCCACTGCATCCGGCAGGCAAGCCGGAGAAGCTCCGTATCGATCATCTTCCGAATGTCACGGTGCCACTCCTTTTCTTTCTTGGAACGAAGGACGCGCTGTCGCGAAGGGAGCTGTTTGACGAGCACATCGGCCCGCTGCCAAATGCGGAGGTGGATGTGCTCGATGGCGCAGGACACTCGCCAAAGGGGGGAGGCTGGACGTATGAGTCAACGGTCGAGCGGCTCGTCGACGGGACCTCAGCATGGATTGCCCGGATCTCGTCTGGCAGTAGCAACCTGCAGAAGCCATAATTGGGAGCCGCCCTTCATTTCCAAGGAGTCTTTTGATGTCTGAAGTCATCCTGCGCGCCCTGCCGGGCCGGTCGCCCGGATCGCGTGAGTCCCGCCGAATTCGTCGCCAGGGCCTGGTGCCTGCCGTCGTCTATGGCAAGGGTGTTGATTCTGTGCCTCTCTCCATTGATGCCCATGCCCTCGAGTTGGCCCTTCACACCGAGGCTGGTTCCAACGCCATCATCAGTCTCGAGATCGAGGGCGGTGACTCTCTGACCACTATGGCCAGAGTCATCGAGCGTCATCCTTTCCGAGACGAATACCGACACGTTGATTTCGTCACCGTCGACCTCACCCGGAAGGTGACTGCCGAAGTGACGATTCAGTTCGAAGGCACTCCCGTGGGCGTGACTGAGGGTGGTGTCTTCAGCCCCCGGAGAACCTCTGTACAGATCGAAGTGCTGCCTACAGAAATACCTTCGTTCATCGAACTCGACGTTTCCGAGGTGGAAGTGGGTGGTTCGCTGCGTGTCGAGGATCTCCCCGAGCTCGAGGACATCATCTACCTCGAGGATTCTGATGCCGTCATCATGTCCGTCACCGTTCCTGCGGCCGAGATCGTCGAAGAGCCAGAAATCGACGAGGAAGCAGAGTTGCTTGAAGGCGAGGAGCTTGCCGAGGGTGAGGTTGGAGAGGGCGCTGAGGCCGAAGACGAAGAAGAGGCCGAAACAACCGAGTAGACCGGTGCGATTAGTCGTCGGACTCCGCAATCCCGGGGTCGACTACGACCGCACCCGACACAATGTCGGGTTCGAGGTGTTGGCGCGTCTCGTAGATCGTGCCGATCAGTCCCTTGGCAAAGCACCATCGCGTCTTCGGGGGATGGTGACCCAGACCGGGGTCGGCGAAGACCGAACGCTCTACTTCGTTCCCAACACCTATATGAACGAGTCGGGCGGGGCGGTTCAGGCCGCGCTGGCCTACCACAAGGTCGCTCCTGCGGATCTGCTGGTGATCCACGACGACATCGACCTGGCCTTTGGCCGTCTCCGCATTCAACTGGCCGGCGGCAGTGGCGGTCACAACGGGATTCGATCTGTCGAGAAGTCTCTCGGTACCAAGGAGTTCTCGAGACTCAAGATCGGGGTCGGGCGACCCCCCGGCTCGATGGATCCTGCTGACTATGTCTTGCGCCCTTTTTCGAAGAGCGAACGTTCCGAGGTCGGTGTGATGGTGGAGGATGCGGCCGACGTCGTAGAGCAGTGGCTTGACGACAGGGACCGCGCTCAGGAACAGGCTGCTCACCGGGGTCGAGATGGCTGAGTACGTCGGAGCGATAGACCAGGGCACGACCTCGACTCGATTCATGATCTTCGATCGAACCGGGACTGTGGTGTCGCTTGATCAACAAGAGCACCGCCAGATTTTTCCACAACCGGGTTGGGTGGAACACGATCCCGGCGAAATCTGGGCGAAGACCGTATCGGTGATCGAGGGAGCCCTTTCTCGGGCCAGTCTTGGGCCCAGCGACCTGGCGGCTGTCGGTATCGCCAACCAGCGAGAAACCACGGTTGTTTGGGATCGCTCCTCAGGAGACCCGGTTGCCCATGCCATTGTGTGGCAGGACACTCGGACGGCCGATCTCTGTAAGTCGCTCGAGGGCGATGAGGGACCCGACCGGTTCCGGGCGAAAACGGGTCTTCCCCTGGCTACCTATTTTGCCGGCCCGAAGGTGCGCTGGCTTCTCGACGAGCACGATCTACACGAGCGGGCGGCTAGAGGCGAGCTCGCCTTCGGCACGATCGACTCCTGGGTGGCATGGAACCTGACGGGTGGTATCGAGGGTGGCCGACATGTCACCGATGTGACCAACGCCTCCAGAACCATGTTGATGGATCTAGTCACGACCACCTGGGATTCCGATCTGTTGATGGAAATCGGCGTGCCTACTCACATGCTTCCAGAGATCGTGGCCTCTGTCGGGCACATCGGATCGTGCGTCGGCTCACTCTCCGGCGTTCCGCTCACCGCGGTTCTCGGTGATCAGCAGGCGGCCCTGTTCGGGCAGGTCTGTTTCACGCCCGGAGATGCCAAGAACACCTACGGCACCGGAAACTTCATGTTGATGAATACCGGCGCCAATCCGGTTCCGTCCGAGGCCGGTCTTCTCAGCACAGTGGCATATCGAATCGACGGCGAGGACACTGTCTATGCCCTCGAAGGGTCGGTTGCCGTCACCGGGTCCCTGGTGCAGTGGCTCCGGGACAATCTCGGGATCATTGGTGAAGCATCCGACGTCGAGGATCTGGCCCTTTCGGTCGAGGACAACGGAGACGTCTACTTCGTCCCGGCGTTCTCCGGTCTTTTTGCACCTCACTGGCGACCTGACGCGAGAGGTGTGATTGTCGGTTTGACTCGATTCGCCAATAGGGGTCATATCGCTCGGGCGGCTCTCGAGTCGACGGCCTATCAGACGAAAGACGTCCTCGACGCCATGACGGAAGACTCCGGGGTGGATCTGGTCGAGTTGAAGGTCGACGGGGGCATGACACAAAATTCGCTTCTCATGCAATTTCAAGCCGATTTGCTCGGAGTGGAGTTGGTCCGGCCGACCGTTGCGGAGACGACGGCATCGGGCGCGGCCTACGCCGCCGGTCTTGCTGTCGGATTCTGGTCCGACCTGGAGGAGCTCACGTCGCTCTGGGTCGAAGCCGACCGATGGACGCCGAAAATGACGTCTGATGAACGCTCCCGGCTGCAGAGTCGTTGGCGTCAGGCGATCGATCGCTCTCTCGACTGGGTCCAGTGATGTGTCGCCCCGCTAGCCACTGGACCGATCGCGGTGGGCTTATGATCGGTGCGCTTTAGTCGAGGAGACGTTATCTCGATTCCGAATGCACTCGCCGTGGCTCGGATCGTCATGGTCTTGCCAATCATGGCCTTCACGCGGGCCGACCAGATTGACAACCACTTCCTCATCGCAGGGGTACTTTTCGCAATTGCCGCGTTCACCGATTTCCTCGACGGCTATCTGGCGAGACGCTATTCGGATGAAACTGTTCTCGGGAGCTTCCTCGACACCACGGCCGACAAGATCCTGGTGACCGGTACGCTTTTGGCCCTCGTTTCTGTGGACAGAATTTCGATCTGGCCGGCGTCGATCATCATCTTCAGAGAATTTGCCGTGATGGCACTGCGAGGGGTTGTTGCCCAGCGAGGCGGGCTGATAAAACCCTCGACCTGGGGGAAGATCAAGACGGTGGCCCAGTTTTGGGCCATTTTCCTGGCATTTTTCCGTCTTTCGGAGCAATGGGGCCCCTGGTACCTGGACCAGTGGGCAATGCTTCTCGCGGTGATCGCCACGGTCGGCTCGGCGTGGGGCTACCTGTCCGCGTTCTGGCACACAGTCCGTGCGGAGCCAACCGAAGTCAAGACGTGAGGGTCGCCGTCACCGGCGGCTCAGGTGTGGTCGGGACCGCTGTGACCAACCTTCTCGTTGAATCCGGGCACGAGGTGCAAGCCCTTGCCCATTCGACAGGGTCCGAGGCCAAACTTGTGTCTCTGGGAGCAACCCCGGTCGCCGGCAATGTCCTCGACTACGACAGCGTCCGCTCGCTGGTTGACGGTTGCGAGTGGGTGTTTCACATCGCCGGGGTGAACCAGGTATGCACCAGGGACTCGAACCACATGTGGCGGGTGAATGTCGAAGGGACCCGAATCGTGATGAATGCGTCTCGGGACGCACGAGTTTCGAGGATGATTCACACTTCATCGGTGGTAACCCTCGGTGAGCAGAAAGGGGAGGTCGCCACCGAATCAGTCTCTCACCGCGGGTTCTACCTGTCGGAGTACGAGCGAGCCAAAACCGAGGCAGAGCGACTCCTCTTCAGGGAGGCGGGCAGCTTGGACGTCGTGGCGGTCAACCCGTCGTCGGTTCAGGGCCCGGGACGGGCGACCGGAACTGGTCGGATCGTTCTCAACGCTGCGAGGGGAAAGCTGCCTTTTCTGATTGACACGACAATCTCGCTGGTCGATATCGACGACTGTGCCCGAGGCCACGTTCTTGCGGCTGAGCGTGGAACCGCCGGTGAGCGCTACCTGTTGAGTGGCTCAACTCTGACGATGCGAGAAGCGGTGGCTCTGCTGTCTGAGGTGACAGATCACGATGTGTCTCCTCGCTTTCTCCCGATCGGCATCATCTACGCCATCTCTGTGGTGGTGGAGACCGTCTTCAGAGTCATCCGTCGTCAGCCACCGATCTGCCGGGAGGCGGTTCGGGTTCTCGACCACGGTCATCACTACGACGGGAGTCGTGCAACGAGGGAACTCGGTCTCCACTACACCCCGGTGGAGGACACCATCCGCCGCACTGTCGAGTGGTTCGCGGCTGAGGGACTACTCCACCCGGATGGCTAGTGGTGTGTCGCACTAGCCGCTGGAGCCTTGTCGGGCTGCCCTTGTAGCATCGCCGCTCCTCATGGCTGCTCCACTAGCACCCCTCTTATCGGGTTGGCGCTCCGCGCCGCTGCCCGATCTCGACTCCGTTTGGTCGGTCGCGCCCGGGGGCAGAGCTTTCGCCGTCGCCGGCATCTTTGAAAGCCTCGGCGACACTTTGCTGGTGATACTGCCCGGGGAGGGTGACGCCGAAGAACTGGTCGACGACCTCGAGCTCTTCACCAGCGATGTGGTGTTTGCCCCAGCCTGGGAGACCCTGCCCTTCGAACACGTCTCACCCAACATTGCGACCATGGCGAAGCGCGCTGAAGCGCGTCATCAACTGGTTTCCGGTTCACCGGCCATAGTCGTGGCCAGCGTGAGGAGCGCTATCCAACGACTCAGCGGCTCCGATGTGACCCCCCTGACGTTGAATCCCGGTGACGAGATCGAGATGGATGGGCTCACAAGGGATCTTGCAAGAGCCGGGTATCACCGCACGGACCGTGTGGAGGCTCGAGGTGAGTTCGCGGTTCGAGGTGGGATCGTTGACGTCTTTCCCGGTCAGGCCGATCAGCCGATCCGTCTCGACTTCTGGGGGGACCAGTTGGACGAAATCCGGCAGTTCTCCGTCGCCACCCAGAGGTCACTTGATCCGGTCGAGCGATTCGTCGCCTACCCGGCGCGGGAGGTGAGACCGGACTCGACCATTCGGGAGCGTGCGGCGGACCTGGTGAGGACGGAAGCCTGGGCCGCCTCGACGTGGGACCGCATCGTGGAGAGTCAATTGTTCCCCGGTATCGAGTCGTGGCTTCCCTGGTTGGCCGACGAGCGGTGCATGATCGATGAGCTGCAGTCGTCGGGCCACCTTGCCCTCGTAGATCCGACTCGCAGCCTGGACCGCTGCCGCGATCTGATCAAAGAAGAGGCCGAGTTGGCCGCGGCGCTGGCTCCAACCTGGGGCGAGGCAGCCCCGGAGGCGGGAGATCATCCGGCCTTGTATCTTGATCTCGAGAACGCCATTCGGGGGAAAGCTCATCTCCGCATTCCGTCGACGCCGACGGGTCCAGCTGACCCGGTGCTCGAGATCACCTCCCTTGACGCCACCGCGGGTGATCCCGAATCGGTGGCGGCCGGACTGAACAAGTTGTTTCAGAGAAAGATCGCCGTGGTGGTCGCCATGGATGGGGAGACGGCCGCCGACCGCGTTGCCAGGACTCTCGCTGATCAGGGTTTGGCTATCGATCGACTCGACGCGCTGACCAATCTCAGATCTGCGATTGTTCCTATCGGGATACACAAGGGCTTCGTGGCCCCGGACTTCGGCGTCGCGGTCCTCGGCGAGCAGGAGATCGCAGGGAGACGCCGGGCCCACCGCAAGACGGGCCGCATCCCTTCGCCGCCGCGGCAGCAATATCAGGATCTCACCGAGGGCGATTATGTCGTTCATTTCCAGCATGGCATTGGCCGATTCGAGGGATTGGTCTCTCGGACGATGGTCGGGATCGAGCGCGATTACCTGATTATCGCTTATGCCGGAGAAGACAAACTCTACGTACCTGTAGACCAACTCGCCGCCGTCAAGCGATATACCGGCGGCGAGGCTCCACGGGTTTCGCGGATGGGTGGCAAGGACTGGTCGGAGCAAAAGACCCGTGTTCGCAAGGCCGTCGCCGTCGTTGCTGCCCAGGTGGTGGAGCTTCATCGCCAGAGGGCACTCGCCACGGGCCACGCCTTTGAACCCGACACCCCATGGCAGCGCGAGTTGGAGGCGTCGTTTCCGTTTGAAGAAACACTGGACCAGCTCAAGGCGATCGGAGATGTCAAGGCCGATATGGAGGGCAACACCCCCATGGACCGTCTCATTTTCGGGGATGTTGGGTTCGGAAAGACGGAAGTGGCGATTAGGGCAGCCTTCAAGGCGGTTCAGGACGGCAAGCAGGTCGCGATTCTCAGCCCCACGACACTGCTCGCCCAACAGCATCACCAGGTGTTCTCGGAGCGCCTTGCCCCTTATCCGGTTCGGGTCGAGGTCTTGTCCAGGTTCCTCACCACCAAACAGCAGAGACAAGTCGTGAAAGGCCTGGCCACAGGTGAAGTGGATCTCGTCATCGGCACCCACAGGCTTCTTTCGGAGGACATTCGCTTCAAGGCGCTGGGGCTGTTGGTCATCGATGAGGAACAGCGATTCGGGGTAAACGCCAAAGACGCCATGAAACGACTGAAGGTAGGAGTGGATGTCCTCACTCTCACAGCCACCCCCATTCCTCGAACTCTCGAGTTGGCTCTAACCGGGATTCGCGATGTGTCGCACATTCGGACGCCGCCCGAGGATCGCCATCCCATCCTCACCTACGTGGGTCCGTTCGATGAGCAAGCCGTATCGGCGGCAATCCGGCGCGAGCTGCTCAGGGACGGTCAGGTCTTCTACGTCCACAACCGTGTCCAATCCATCGACCGCGCCGTCGCCCGTTTGAAGGAGTTGGTGCCGGACGCCCGTTACGCGATCGCCCACGGGCAGATGTCCGAAGCGCAACTAGAGCAGAGAATGATCGACTTCTGGAACGGTGAATACGACGTGCTGGTGGCCACGACCATCATCGAGTCGGGACTCGACCTCCCCAAGGTCAACACATTGGTCGTCGAGCGGGCCGATCTGCTTGGTCTTGCCCAGTTGTATCAGTTGCGGGGCCGGGTGGGACGGTCGAGTCAGAGGGCCTACGCCTATCTGTTCCACCCACATGACCAATCGCTCAGCGAAGAGGTTCACCGACGTCTCGAGGCGATCGGCGAGGCGACTGATCTCGGTTCCGGATTCCAACTGGCTCTGCGAGACCTGGAGATTCGAGGGGCGGGGTCGATCCTGGGCGAGATCCAGAGTGGGCACATAGCGGCCGTCGGGTTCGATCTCTACACAGAGCTTGTCGCCGAGGCGGTCAAGGAGATGGAAGGCAAACCGATCGAAGACACCGGCCCGCCAGAGATGAGGATCGACCTCCCAGTGGATGCCCACCTCCCGGATTCCTACATAGCCGACCAGGAGTTGCGACTTGAGGCCTATCGGAGACTCGCGGCGACGACCACTGAAAGCGAAGTAAGCGACGTCGCCGCGGAGTGGGTCGATCGGTATGGGCCACTCCCCGCTGCGGCGGTGGCATTGATCGAACTCGCCCAACTTCGCGTGGAGGCCATTCGGGTCGGTGTCGTCGAGATCGTCAAGCTTCGTCATGAGATTCGGATCTCGCCAGTCGACTTCAAGCCCTCCCAGGAGGTGCGACTGAAGCGGCTTCAGCCTCAATCCGTGCTTCAAGCTCGTGATGGAGTGCTCTTCATCCCGGCTACCGAGCCATTGGTTGAGAACCTGGTGGGGTTCATCGGCGAGATGTGGAAGACCTGATGAGTGAGAATTCGCCCCACGGCGTCGGGAAACCGTCTTCCCCTAAGGAGTGTCAAATACCTAGCATCTGCCAAACCCCTCCTGCAAAGGACCTCTTTTGAGAAAACTCGTCCCAATTCTCCTTGTGGTCGCGCTCGTGGTCGCCGCCTGTGGCGGTCGCTCGTCTGTTGTGGCCGCAACCGTCGACGGGACCGAGATCACCGTTGGCGATGTCGAAGACCTGATCGAGCCCGAAGGATCCACCATCCCCAAGGACCTGTTCGCTCGATTCCTCGGCTTCGAAGTCCAGTGGGAGATCATCAACGTTGCAGCCAGCAAGCAGTTCGCCATCGATTTCACCGACGAAGAGGTGGTTGCCGAGGCTGATCGCATCTATGACACCGCTAATGTCGATGTAACCCGCGAGGAGTTTGTCGCAAGTCAGGGTGTCACTGAGGAGTTTCTACTCAACTTTGCCCGTCAGCGTCTGCTCGAGTTGGCTGTCAGGGAGGCCCTGGGTGGGGAACTCTCCCCCCCTTCCCAGGAAGCAATCGATGCCGAGATGCAGACAGCCATCCACTCGTTGACTCAGGTTTGCGTGTCTCACATCCTCGTGGAGACCGAAGCCGAGGCCCAAGAGGCCATGGACCGTCTCGCTGCCGGCGAGGACTTCGGTGCCCTCGCATCCGAGCTGTCCTCGGATCCGGGTAGCGCGGACAACGACGGAATCCTGCCTTGCGGCTCCCCCGGCCAATATGTCCCGGAGTTCCGTGACGCATCCTTGATCGCACAGATTGGTGAGGTTTACGAGACCCTCGTTGAGACTGAGTTCGGATTTCACGTGATGCTGGTGACCGACCGGGTCGACCCGGCTGAGGATGATCTTCCCACCGAAGACGAGATCGTCGACACTCTGAAGGCGACGGCCGTGGTTGCCGAGTTCGAGACGTGGTTCCTCGCGCAAATGACAGCTGCGGAGGTCACTGTCGATGAGGAGTACGGAATCTGGCAAACGACACCCCAGCCCGGAGTGATCCCCCCCACCGGATGATGATGATCACGATCGTCGGTCTCGGTCCCGGCGACTTCGACCGGGTCCCGGAGCCGGTGAAGTCACTTCTTCTCGATCCACGGCGAACGGTGGTGGTTCGCACCGAGCATCATCCGGCAGCACGCCAACTGGCCGATCTGAGAGATGTCATCTTCTGCGACGATCTCTACGAGTCGGGCGACACCTTCGACGACGTTTATGAGGCCATCGCCGACAGGGTGGTGGAAGCTTCGAAGTCAGGTCACGTCGTGTACGCCGTACCCGGAAGCCCGTTGGTGGGTGAGTTCGCAGTCCGCAAGCTCCTCGAGAGAGACCTTGATCTCGAAGTGATCCCCGGCGAGTCCTTTGTCGATGCGATCCTCGCAGAGGTCGGTTGTGACCCACTCGATCGGGGTCTGCAGATCCTCAACGGCCACGAGTTGCCCGATCCTCTGGTGTTGGACAAGCCGACGATCATCGGTCATCTCGATCGACCCGAGGTCCTCGCGGATGTTTGCGCCTCCGTGGACCGGGTGACCCCGGAGGAGGCGAAGGTGACTGTGCTGGTTGGTCTGACTGCGTCGGATGCCATGGTCACCGAGTCCTTGCCTGAAAACGTCGACTCGTCTCTTGCCGGATCCCGGACCTCGCTGTTCATCGACGCGGAACCGGCAGGTCTCATCGGTGCGGTGCGCACCATGCGAAGACTCCGCACCGAGTGCCCGTGGGACAAGGATCAGACTCATCGGAGCCTGATCAAGAACCTGGTCGAGGAGTCCTACGAGCTGATCGACGCCATCCAGCGTCTTGACGAAAGTGATCCGGAGTTGATGGCCTATGCAGAGGTCGAGGACGAGCTTGGAGATGTCCTTCTTCAAGTGCTCTTCCACTCCGTCATCGCCCGTGAAAACGGCGTGTTCGACATCGACGACGTGGCCGAGGTGATGCGTCAGAAATTGGTGCGACGACACCCCCATGTCTTTGGTGACGTCGACGTGGCATCCGCCGCCGAGGTCAAGGCCAACTGGGACCGTATCAAGAAAGAGGAGAGGGGAGACACGGGTGAGGAGTCGGCACTCGACGGCGTTCCGCCGGGAATGCCGGGGTTGCATCGGGCAGCCAAGATCCAGAACCGGGCCGCCAAGGTTGGCTTCGACTGGGACGAGGCCGCTCAGGTGATGCCAAAGATCAGCGAGGAGCTTGGCGAGTTGCTGTCTGCCATGTCGGGCGACGGTGATATCGAGGCGGAGCTCGGAGACGTGCTGTTTTCGGTGGTCAATCTGGCCCGTCATCTCGACCTGGACGCAGAGGTGGCCCTTCGGGGGGCAACCGATCGCTTCGAGGAGCGTTTTCGCCGTATGGAGGCGAAGGGAGCACTCGACGGTCTTGACCTCGATGCATTGAACGTCAGGTGGGACCAAGCCAAGAAGGCTTGAGCGTGTGCAGACACGTCGACTCGGTCGACTGGGTCCACGTATCCCTGCACGCCCCATCTCAGCCATAGACGAGAAACAGCACCGGAGCGGTGGTAGCTTGGCGCGCCGCGAGCCGTCTGCCAGCGTCTATGTCAAACACCACAATCGAGCGAATTCACGCCCGCCAGGTGCTCGACTCCCGGGGAAACCCCACGGTCGAGGCCGAGGTCTTCACGTCAGGTGGGTTTGGTCGCGCTCTCGTGCCGTCCGGGGCCTCCACCGGCACGCTGGAGGCCGTCGAGTTGCGTGACGGGGGTGACTTGTGGATGGGCAAGGCTGTCACCAAGGCTGTTGGTCACGTCAACGACACGATCGCCCCTGCGTTGCTGGGCAAGGATGTCACACGCCAGGAGGAGATTGATCTGCTCTTGGCAGATCTCGATGGGACACCCAACAAGGCCAACTTAGGCGCCAACGCAATTCTTGCTGTCTCCCTCGGCGTCGCTCGCGCCGCCGCTGCCAGCGTGGGTCTTCCCTTGTTTCGCTATTTGGGTGGCCCCTCTGCCCGGTTGCTCCCGGTGCCGTGTCTCAACGTTCTGAACGGGGGGGCTCATGCCGCCAACTCGGTCGACATTCAGGAGTTCATGCTCGTCCCTGCCGGTCTTCCCTCATTCTCCGAGGCCCTTCGGGCCGGCGTCGAGGTCTATCACGCCCTCAAACGAGTGATCGCCGGTCTTGGCCTCACCACCAACGTCGGCGATGAAGGAGGCTTTGCCCCCGAGCTGGCGACTAGCGAAGCCGCTCTCGACCTGCTCGTGGAGGCGATCGATGCTGCCGGATACAAAGTTGGCGAAGAGATTGGCCTCGCACTCGATGTCGCCGCGACCGAGATCTACCGGGAGGGTCGGTACGGCCTCGAGGGTCGTGAGCTCAGTTCGGGTGAGATGGTCGACCACCTGGCCGGTCTGGTCGACACCTATCCGCTCGTCTCCATTGAGGACGGAATGTCCGAGGACGACTGGGACGGATGGAAGGCCCTGAACGAGCGTCTCGGTGGGCGGGTCCAAATCGTGGGTGATGACCTCTTCGTCACCAACGAGGAGTTTCTTCGTCGTGGTATCGCCGAAGGCGCCGCCAACGCCATTCTGATCAAGGTCAATCAGATCGGGTCGGTCTCCGAGACACTCCACACGATGCAGTTGGCTGAACGGGCCGGTTTCGGGCGGATGGTCAGCCATCGCAGCGGCGAGACCGAGGACACCTTCATCTCGCATCTGGTTGTGGCCACCAACGCAGGACAAATCAAGGCGGGTGCCCCGGCACGCGGGGAACGAACCGCCAAGTACAACCAACTGTTGAGGATCGAGGAAAGGATGGGCAGCGAGGCCCGCTTCGCTGGTTGGGATCCTTTCAGTAGGGGACGATGACTGTGTTTCGTCGTCCCGGTGCGGCCGTGGTAACACTCCTGTTTCTCGTGACGGGTGCGGCTTTCTTGACCCAGGTGGTCCCATATCGTCAGATCCTCGACTCTCAGCGTCAGGTGAGCTCGGCCAGAGCCGAGCTCGCTGCCCTCGAAGAGGACAACGAGGTCCTCGCGGCAGACATTGCCGCGCTCGAGACCGATGAAGAAGTGGAGAAGCTGGCACGGGAGAAACTTGGCTATGTCCAACCTGGCGAGACGGCCTACGTTGTCCTCGGCCCGCCCGAAGAAGAGACGCGACCGCAATCGCAGACCGACGACCTCGTGATTCCCGAGGAGCGAACCTGGGTCGACATGCTCTGGGACTTCGTCACCGGCGCCGACCTAGATTCCTAACACTAGACATGGCTGACAATGATGATCGTGCGGTCATCGAAGCACAGGTAGGACGTCCGCTCCGTGCCGATTCGGAGGTCGTCTCACGATGTCATCTCGGATTGCCTGTGGTGGTTCGCGTTCCACCCCTGCTCGACGATGGGACACCTTTTCCGACGCTCTACTGGCTGACTTGCCCTCTGGCTAGGGCCCGCATCGCCCGTTTGGAGAGTTCCGGCGGTGTGAAACGCATGGAGACGAAATCCGAGGCCGATCCACAGTTTCGAAAGGATCTGGAGACTGCCCACCGTTCGTATGAGGCGGAGAGGGATGTCCTGCTGCCCGCTGGGGCCAACCCGACTCCGTCAGGAGGGGTGGGAGGGTCCTCGGTTGGGATCAAGTGTCTGCACGCCCATTACGCCCACACGCGGGGGGGCGGCGACAACCCGGTCGGCAACCTGGTCCAAGGGTGGATTGAGCCTCTGGATTGCTCCGAGGAGTGTGTTGTTGGTGGAGAGCCGAACCCGGCCTGGACAAGTCGCCCATGAGGGTCGGAGTCGTCGACATCGGCACTAACTCGATGCGGCTACTCGTCACCGACGGAACTACCGAGTTGGGGAGGTGGGTGCAAGTGACCGGGCTGGGACGGGGCGTTGATGCGTCCGGCAGCCTCTCCGAAGGGGCAATCGAAGCGACGCTGACGGTGTTTCGCCGCTTCGGCGACCTGATGGCGGAAATGGAAGTCGAGAGGAGGATGGCAATCGCCACATCGGCTTCTCGCGATGCCAGCAACAGGGAACCATTCTTTGACCGCGCCGAACAGGCTCTCGGCATGAGGCCCACACTGATCAGCGGTCACCAAGAAGCAAGGTTCGCCTATGAGGGCGCCACCGCGATTCAAGAACTGGATCAACCGGTGGTTGTTTCCGATATTGGCGGCGGGAGCTCGGAGTTCGTGTCGGCCGCCGACGAGGTCTCGATTGACATCGGATCGGTCCGGCTCACGGAGAGGATCCTTCCCGGCCGACCGGCTTCGCCCGGTGAGATGGATAGGGCCAGGAGTCTCGTCGATGACATGTTCGGAGAAGTGGAGGTGGGAACCGTGGGCACCCTCGTCGGCGTGGCCGGAACGTGGACCAGCATCGGGGCGATCGCCCAGGAGCTACCTGAATATGACAGGGAGCTGGTTCACGGATATTCCCTCAGCCGCAGCCGACTGAGCCAGGTGACTTCAATGCTTTCCCCGATGACAACCGAGGAGACGGCCGCCATACCGAGTCTCGATCCGAGGCGGGCGCCGGTGATCCTGGCGGGCACAGTGTTGGCGGGCGGCGTGATGGATGCGTTGGATGTGGCAGAGGTCGTGGTGTCGGAACAAGACACACTCGATGGTGCGGCTGCACACCTACTGGCTTTACCCTGATGCAAACCTGACTCACTTACATCGCCCGGGTGGCGGAACGGTAGACGCGAGGGGCTTAAACCCCCTTGAGCCAAACACGGCTCGTGTGGGTTCGAAACCCACCCCGGGCACAACTAAATACCAGGTAGCAGGCCTAGACAGGCTTTAGAGATTGGCTCTTGGTCACAGAATGGTCACGAGCCGGGTCGAACACCCGTTCCTCGATGTACCAGGTCGGCCACGCGAGCAGCGGTGTCGTCGTCGAGACCCTGTACGGCGTGGCTGTATACGTCGAGGGTGAAGGCGACGGACGCATGGCCAAGCCGATCAGACACGATCTTTGGGTGGACGCCTGCTTGCAAGGCCAGGGTGGCCCTGAGCCAGAATGTCGTCGACGGCACTCAGCCAAGCGCTGCTCACCCATTGGACCTGGAGTGGCCTTCCTCGGACTGTGACCTTGAATTCAAATCCCGTCCCCGCTACGAACGAATACCCAGGCACTGCCTGGGTATTCTCGTTCTTCAGGGTTAGCTGCTGCGCCGCATTACGAGTCGGCTTCTAACTTTCTTCTAACGCGAGTCCCCATCCACGAGTTGGGCGACCACATCGGCTACGTCTTGTTCCAGTCCCGGCGTGACATGCGAATATGTGTCGAGTGTGATGGAGACGTTCGCGTGGCCGAGACGCTCGGATACAACTGTCGGATTGCGATTGGCCTGGAGAGCGATTGTGGCGTGCGTGTGCCTGAGGCCGTGGGGCGTGAGGCGCTCCATGCCACTCGACTCCACAAGCCTGACAAATAGTTTCGTGAACCGGTCAGGGTGAATCGGATTCCCGAGTTCATCGGTGAACACAGCGTCACTTTCGTGCCACAGTTCTCCCGCGGCGAGACGCTCTTCAAGTTGGTGCTTTCTGTGGTGCCTTAGTTGGGCGACCGTCTCTGAGTCAAGAACTACCGATCTGCGACCTTTTGCCGTCTTTCACCGGTTCTGGCACAAGGCGCGAGCTTTCCCGTCGGGAGGCCTTGGAGGACTAATCGACCTGTCTGTTCTCGGCGATCCACGTTCTTGCATCGTCGTTTGCCCGTCGCACTGTCGCCCCTAGCCACTCATCCGATTCGTAGATGTTCTCTTTACCCAATGCAACAGCTGCACCTGTCACCACAAGTTGATCGCTGACCTTTTCGTCGGCGTAAGTTACGACAAGCTTGCAACTTGCCGACCTCAGTGCGTAAGCGTATCTGGCCAGTACATCCATGAATGTCGTACCCAAGTCGCTCTTGCCCCGAAGTCTGATAATCACAACTGAGTTGTGGGATGCCGGGGTGACATCAGGCAATGCTTCGTCGAAGACGGGGGCCGAAGCAAAGAACAAGCTGCCGTAAGGCTGTAGAACAATCACCTCGTCGACACCAACTTCGCTTGGTGGATCAACCTCCTTCATCCGACCTCTGGTGTCATCCATTTCCCATCTCTTCAACGTCATGCGGTTTGACTGTTTGATCACAAACAGGATGAGCGAAATTCCGATGCCGACCATGACCGCGTTCTGAAGCGGAATGAGCATCGTGAGCACAAATGTGACCGTCATCACAGTTGCCTGTGTGGCCCCGGTTCGCCAAACAGCCTTGATGTCCTCTGGTTTGATCGTGCGATAGCCCACAAGCATCAGCAGTGCTGCGAGGGATGGCATCGCGATATAGCCGACGGCATTGCTGAAGAGAAGAATCGCAATCGCCATCACGCCACTGGCGATTATCAACGCCAACTTCGATCGAGCCCCTGCAGTTTTCACCAGGGAACTAGCCGACATCGAACCACCCACCGGCATGCCCTGAAAAAGGCCGGCCGCGACATTGGCGGCGCCCTGACCGACGAAGTCTTGTGATGCGTCGGGAAACTCACCGTCGGGGTTGGGCATGCTCCCCGAGATCCCCGCCCCTTGAACCAGACCAACGAAGGCAAGCGCGACCGCTGGGACGATCAGGACAGGAATCAGACTTAAGTCCGGCAGAACCGGTAGCGGCAATGTTCCGGGAACATCGGTGATGTCTCGTAGCTGGGCAACTTCGGCACCGAGCACTACGACTACACCAGAAGTGAGAACGATCGCCACAACCATTCCCAAAGGTCCGAGTCGTGTCTTTTCAAGGGCGATAATGAGCAGGATCGTTGCCGCCCCGATCAGCATCGAGGGCCAATGCGCTTGACCCAAGTTGAACAACAGATCAAAAGCGCGTGTCACTCGATTTACACCCACCGCCTCGTAGCCACTGAAGTTGTCGAGCTGACCGAGGATGATGTTGACACCTACAGCGTTGATGAATCCGACCATCACCGAATTCGAAACCCAACGGAGCAGCGTTCCGAGCTTGAAGAATCCGGCAATCAGCATCACCACGCCGGTCATCACAGCGAGCGTGAAGAGGGCACGGTCGGCACCCTCGCCCACACGAACTTGAGGCACGTCGGACACGACAATCGCCATCGCCCCGGTGGCTTGAACCGCCATGAATGTTGCGCTGGTGAAGAGGGCGCCGGTGAGGGTGCCCATCATGTATCCATAGAGGCCAAATACGGGGTTGACACCGGCCAACAGGCCGCCGGCGAGTCCGTCAGGAACACTCACGACGCCAAGCGCTAAGCCCGCCACGGCATCCTGCTTGATCGTTTTACGGTCGTAGAGGGTCTGAACCCAGGTCTTTAGTTTGGTCATACGGGCTTCAAGCACTCTAGGAAGTTGCTGGTTCCCCGAGCATCAACCATGGGACGCGTAATCCCGAGAATCAGCGGGATCGTTCGCAACGAGGGGGTCAGGGGTTCAAATCCCCTCAGCTCCACCCAGATAAGCCTTATGGTTAAAGAGAAAATCGGCGATGCTGTTGTCTGCAAGCGTAGCGCGCCTGTGTCGTCGCGACTACATACGACCACGACAGACCACCCCAGACCACCCCAGACCGAATGCGTACATGAAACCTTCCTAATCCAACGAGCGGGTCACAAGTTCGATCCCTCGACTCGTCTGAGGAAAGGCAAGTCTCACAAAGGCGGCCGCAACTGCGCCATTTCGTTACAGGCGTCGCATCCAATTCGCGACCACATCAGAGTGCTGCCCGGGCGTCGGCGGGGGTCTCGATCCCGTCTAGGCGGTGAAGCCCACCCCAGTCCTGTCCACAACCCGCCGGCCCCTTTGATATGCCTTCA
>SMXW01000098.1 GCA_004356805.1 Acidobacteriota bacterium
GACGGACGCACTGTTGTCGGATGGCACTCAGGCGGTCGGACGACAATCAGGGTAACCAAGTCGGGGGGTGACAATGCGCGGAGAATCACGTCTTCGGTCACCGGGCCGGTCCCCGGCAGGGTCACCATCAAAAGGACGATCAGCGGGCCCGACGGCACCTCCACCGAGACCTGGTTTCACACCTACCTCGGAGACAACCACTGACCTGACCAGTGGGCTGCAGCCGGCTTTTTCAGGTAGCCACTGGTCCTATTCTCCGTCCGCCTTTCGCTACGGATGGCAGGACTGGCGAGCCAAGCTTGGAGCCCCCATCTTCCGATCCCCGCCCTATCGATCGACTGCTCCCACGAGGCTAAGGACTCGCTCAACGATCTCACCAACTGCGGCTGCGATTTCATCGAGACGCAGTTCGGCTTCGGTCGGAGCCTCGTATGAATCATCGACCCCGGTGAAACCCACGATCTCGCCCGTCCTGCCCTTCCCATAGACCACCTTCGGATCACGTTTCTCGCACACATCCAGGGGGTGTCCACGAAGATCTCGAGGAAGGGAATACCGGCCTCGTTATGCGCAAACCTCACTTGCTCCCGGTCCCGTCGATACGGCGAGGTGACGGGAACGAATGCCACCAGTTCGGCGTCTGCCACGGGCCGGGCGACCTCGCCGATCCTCCTTATGTTCTCGGCTCGGTCACCTTGAGAACAACCAAGATCACGGGTATCGACATGCATCACCGAAACGGGCAGTCTGGCAGGCCAGAACATCTTGACAGCGAGTCGCAGAACGAAGGCGGAGTCTTTGCCTTCAGAAAGAGAAGGACTCGCCTCTCGGACTCGGCCGCCCCCTCCCGGATGATGTGGATCGACTCGAACTCGAGGCGCGGATGTGACTCATTGAGTACCTGGGCACTCCGGAGAGGTTACGAAGTCACGGAACCAACGGCTAACCAGAAGGGGGACCAACCGGAGGGCACCTTGGAGCCCCTACCCAACGAGTTTCAGTCCTCTCTCAGCCTGATTCAGCTCATCGAGACCGGCCACACTGCATGCGACAATGTCTTCGATCCGCACACCGAACCGTCCAGGCAGGTAGATACCGGGCTCCAAAGAAAAGGACATCCCTGGTTCTATCGGCTGGTGGTTCCCCTCGACCATGTAAGGGTGTTCATGAACCTCGAGACCGATGCCATGACCAGTGCGGTGGATGAAGAACTCGCCGTACCCCGCTTCCTCGATCACTTTGCGCGCCGCCCGATCAATCTCCAGGCATAGAACTCCTGGGGCCACCGCTTCCCGCCCAGCGTCGTTGGCTGCCCTGACTATCTCATGGACTTCGACTTGCTCAGCTGAGGGCTCGCCTATGGAGAAGGTTCTTGTCGAATCTGAGTAGTAGCCACCCCATCGGCCGCCGAAGTCACAGACCACCAGATCGCCATCTTGGATCTCTCGATCCCCCGGCTCATGATGGGGTGATGCGCCGTTCGGCCCCGACGCCACGATGGCAAACTCGGCAACGTCATGGCCTTCTTCGACTGTCATCTCGATCAGCTGGCGGGAGACCTCGCGTTCAGTCCGTCCTGCAAATCGAACCTCCTTCGGGATCCTCGCCATCACCCGATCAACCCCATGAGCCGCCTCGCGAAGCAGCTCGATCTCTTTTGCATCCTTGATCATCCTGAGGCCACCGGTCAGTTCGGAAGCGACAAGCCAGGATGCATGAGGCCATTCCTTCTGGAAACTGATGAGAAAGGTTGACCACATGTGATCTCCAACCGCAACCGTCGAGGGTGACCCGCAGATGCCGGAGGCAAGGGACACCGGATCATCAGTCTCTCCCCATGTCCGTACTTCGAACTCACCTGGCTTGACCCGAGGGGCTTCGAGTTCGGGCACGAACAGAACAGGTTCTCCCTCAGCCCGAACCACAAACACCGTCAGCCGCTCCGTTTGCATCGCTTCGTACCCGGTGAAATAGGGCAGATCAGCCCCAACCGAGAGCAAAGTCATATCTACACCTCGATCGGCCATCGACACCTGAAGACGACGCACTCGACCCGGATAATCGAATCCCATCAATCCACCACCTTCAGAAACACACGTCAGAGGGTTGTGAAGACAACACCAGCCATCGCGGCAACTACCACAAAGAATCCGGCCACGAGGGTGAGAAAAAGACGATCAAGACGACTGCCTAACCCGTCGAGCCGGGTCTCAACACGATCCAGACGGGAGACCAATCTCGACTCCAACACACCGATGTCAGCCCGTATCACTGCAACATCAGACTTGGTGGCAGCTTCGACTGCGTCGTATCTGGGCAGATGGGTCATCAGCGTCTCCGCACGTTCCGGACCGAGTAGATCGGAGAGACCATTGTATAGGTCGGCGCGGGCGGCTTCAGACATTGCCATCCGCGCCACAATGCCGTAATTCAGGTACTCGTTCAACCCCCTTCGTTTTTCGATTGCGCAGGGCGCGGAGCGCCCTCATACTCAGCCGAAGGCCCGAACAATCGTGAACATCAACATGAGGCTTGCTGCGAAAAGCGCAGTCAGGAGCCAGAAGATCTGATCGAGGCGTCTGATGAGTCGGTCGAAGCCCTTCTTGATGTCGGCGGCAGCATCACGTGTCATGTCCCGATCGTCACCGGGACCGCCGCCCGACTCTCCCTGGCGTGATAGCTGGACCGCACCAGAGGGCCGGACTCCACATGCGGGATCCCCATCCCCTCGCCAAAGCTCTTGTACTCGGCGAACTCGTCGGGGTGGACATAGCGATGGATCGGGCGATGCTTGGCGGTCGGCCGCAGATACTGGCCGATGGTGATGATGTCGATACCCACTGCCCTCATGTCGGCCAGAGTCGCCAACACTTCTTCCCGTGTCTCCCCCATCCCCACGATCAGACCCGACTTGGTGAGACCATCGGGAGTCATCTGCTTGGCCCGCCACAACAGAGCCAGCGACCTTCCGTAACTTGCCGAGGTCCGAATGTCCCTCTGGAGTCGGAGCACGGTCTCGGTGTTGTGATTGAGCACTTCGGGACTGGCGTCCATCACTGTCTGTAATGCCTCCCGATCCCCCTTGAAGTCGGGGATCAGCACCTCGATCTCGGTTCCCGGCGAACGGCGGCGGGACTCCGTGATCGTTCTGGCAAAGATGTCCGCTCCCCCATCGTCAAGATCGTCACGGTTCACCGACGTGATCACCGCATGCTTCAGATTCATCTTCTCGATTGCCTCCGCGGCGCGGAACGGCTCGAAGATGTCGTATTCGGTCGGCTTGCCGGTGGTCACGTTGCAGAAAGAGCATGCCCTCGTGCACTTGTCGCCCAGGATCATCAGTGTCGCCGTGCCCATCCCCCAGCACTCGTAGATGTTGGGGCAGTTGGCCTCCTCGCAAACGGTGTTGAGGTCGAGACCACGCATCAGCTTCTTCAGCCTCAGGTAGTCGCCGTCGAGACGGGCGGTCACCTTCATCCACTGAGGTCGCACCGGCTCACCCGGGAGACGACCATTGACCAGAACCGGCTCTTCAGCCCTCTTCTCCGGGGAGAAGGTCCCAGCCTCGAGCAGACGATCGACTTCATACAGCGAAACCCTCCCCTGCCCACGGACAAAGGCGGCAAGTTGAGTCTCCGACTCCGAGTACCCGAACACCTCTTCGAAAGCTGGGATGAAAGCCTCGACTGCCTCCTCAAGCGCCACCTTCCGGCCGACGAGGTCCGAGACGCTCGTCACCGGCCGATCGGCGATCCCGCAAGGATTCATCATCGCGAAATAGTGCATTTCGGGATGCAGGTTGAGAGCGAACCCGTGCATGGTCACCCTGCGTGAGACACGGACCCCGATAGCTGCCACCTTGCCCTTCTCGGTCCAGACACCGGTATACCCGTCTTCTGCCCAGGCCTCGACACCCAAGTCAGAGAGGGTGGCGATCAACGTCTCCTCGATCCGACGGACGTAAGGAACAACCTGCTTGGGGTCGTCGAGCTTCAGAATCGGGTAGCCGACAAGCTGACCGGGCCCATGGAATGTGATGTCCCCGCCCCGGTCGACGTGAAGCACCTCTGCACCAGCCTCAGTTACCGCGGACCGATCGGCCAACAGATTTGAAGAGTCTCCATTTCGGCCGATGGTGAAAACCGGAGGGTGTTCCAAAAGGAGCAGGTAGTCGTCGAGCGTGCGCCCTTTCACCTTTCCCTCGTGGATGGCTCGCTGCAGATCCCACGCCTCGGTGTATTGGAGCCTTCCCAACCAGCGTGAACGCAACAACGTCACGCCAGTTCCTGCTCCCAGTCCCAGGTCTCGAGGCTCTCCTTGATCTTGCGGAGGAACAGCACAGCGGTCGATCCGTCCAGAGCGCGGTGGTCCCACGTCAGACCCAGATAGCCAATGTGACGAATCGCAATGGTGTCCTGCCCGTCGGGCGTCGTGATCACCGTCGGCCGTTTGACCACCGTGTCTGTGGAAAGGATCGCCACATTGGGGAGGTTGATGATCGGCACCGACATGAACGACCCGAACGGACCGGGGTTGGTGATCGTGAACGTCGAGCCGGTCAGATCGTCGAGATCCAGCTTTCCGTCACGACCGCGTTCGGCGAGGGCTCGGATGTCCCGGGCGATGCCCACCAGACGCAAGCCGTCGGCGTTGCGGACCCTGGCCACAACAAGTCCGCCCTGGTTGAGGTCGATGGCAATGCCCAGATCGACCTTCTTATGGAAAACCGCCTTCTTCTCCTCGAGGTAGAACGAACTGTTGACCACCGGGAACGCCTTGAGAGCGTCGATCGTGGCTCTCGAGATGAATGGCAGATAGGTGAGCGAAAACCCCTCCTCACTCTTGAACCGAGCCTTGTGAGCCTGACGCACTCGCTCGACTCCCTCGAAATCCACCTCGACCGACGTCCAAACATGGGCTGCGGTCTGCTTCGACTTGATCATGTTCTCGGCGATACGGACCCGGATGCGATCGAGCTCGACTTCTTCGCTGCCCACTCCAACCGCGGGCGCCGGTGTGGCCCGCTCCGGCTCAGCTACATCCCCCACTGACGCAGGGGGAGAAACGACCGGCTCGGGGACGGTGGCAGGCGTCACAGGTGCCGGGGCAGGCGTGGCCACCGCGGTCGGCGCTGCGGCCATGTAGGCCTCGACATCTTTGCGAGTTATCCGTCCGCCTTGCCCGGTGCCTTGTATCTGGGCAAGGTCGATCTCGTTCTCACGAATCAGTCTGCGCACCACCGGCGAGAGCAATTGTGGGGATGGCTTCTCAGAGGAAGGCTCGGCAAAGAAGGCCTCGACCTCGGCATCTGTCGGCGGTGTCTGCGTAACGTCACTCGTCACCGAAGCTTCAAAGCCGGTTTCGGGGCCGGTGGGCGTCTCCGCTGCCGGATGAACGTCGGCTTCAGAACCAGATTCGGGCTCGGGAGCGGGTTCAGCGGCCGATTCGACCGCCTCCGCTGGTGCTGCGGACGATGGCTCCTCGTCTGGCTCGCTGATCACGACCAGATCGATCCCAACCTCAACGGTGTCCCCTTCGGCAACGAGGATCTCCAGGATCGTGCCCGCTATCGGCGACGGCACTTCTGTGTCGACCTTGTCGGTCGAAATCTCAACGAGAACCTCGTCTTCCGCGATCGAATCACCGACCTTCTTCGCCCACCGAAGAACCGTTCCCTCGGTGACCGTCTCGCCAAGCTGGGGCATCGATACCGTCGTTGCCAAATTCTGCTCCTCTTAGTGCAGGCTTTTGCCTGCCGCCGACATCAGTGTCTCACCTATCGCCTCGGAAAGGGAGGGATGGGCATGGATGAAGGCAGCCGCCTCCGATGGCAGGGCCTCCCAACCCACGGAGTACATCAGCTCGTGGATCATCTCACCGGCCTGGGGACCGATCACGCTTGCTCCGACGATGGGCCCACCCTTGACGGCGATGACTTTGACGTGACCCTGGTTCTGGCCCTGGATGATCGCCCGACCAACACCGTTGAAGGCGTGTTTGGTGGTCTCCACCTCCAGTCCCCGCTCGGCGGCCTGGGCTTGGGTGATCCCGACTTCGGCCACCTCGGGGTGGGTGTAGGTGACACGGGGGATGGCGTCGTAGTTGACCGGTTGCGTTTCACCTGTGGCGATGTGAGTGACCGCAGCAATGCCTTCGGCAAACCCAACATGGGCCAACTGGGGTGTGCCGGCGACGATGTCGCCTACCGCGTAGAGACCGGGTTCCGCCGTCAGCATGGTGTCTTGGTCGACCTTGACGAATCCATTATCCATTTCAGCCTTGGTGGATTCCAGCCCGACACCGTCGGTGTTTGGCCCTCGGCCCACTGAGACCAGGGCGACATCGACACTTATCATCTCGTCGCCTACCGGGATGCCCACTCCGGACGGGCCGACCTCCGCAGGTCCCACGCCAACTCCGATATGGAACTTGGCACCACGACGCTGCAATTGACGTTGCAGTGCTTTCGCCGTCTCAGGATCGGAATCCGGGATGATCTGGTCCAACATCTCAAAGACATGAACTTCGCTCCCGAGATCGGTGAGGAAAGAGGCGAATTCGCACCCGATTACCCCGGCGCCGATGATCCCAACTCGTTGTGGCTGCTCCGGCCAGTCCAGGGCATGGTCTGAAGTGACGATCCGGGTCCCATCGATGTCGTATCCCGGGATGGTCCGCGCATATGAGCCGGTGGCCAAGATGACCGAGCGTCCTTCGAGCATCGTCGAACCCTCGTTCGAGCTGACCTCGACCTTGCCCGGTCCTGCCAGCTTTCCAAAGCCCTCGACCACATCGACGCCACGATTCTTCAGAAGACCCGACAGCCCTCTGACCAGGCCTTCCACCGTTTGATTTTTTCGGGCGAGAGCCGCCGACCAATCGATTTGTGGCTGGGAGGTGACTACTCCGAACTCGGCGGCGTGGCTGACTGTGGTGTACACCTCGGCGATGTGGAGCCACTGCTTGGCGGGAATACATCCCCTGATGAGACAGGTGCCGCCGGGACGCTCGTCATCGACAAGCGCAACCGACAGCCCGAAGTTGTGGGCATAGAGTGCCGCTGCGTAGCCGCCGGGGCCGCCACCCACGATGACGATGTCGTGCAAGTTTGATCTCTCCTATTCCGGGGCGGTGAGCCTAGTGACGGCCGCAGTTACCCTCCGAGACCCATGCAAACCCGTTGGCTGCTCATCGCATCGGCCGCACTGGCATTGGTCATCGTTGTCGCCGCCGCCATCTGGCTGCTCCGTCTCCTGACATGACCGAGCGGCTGACGATCACCACTTCAGACGGTGTAACACTCGAGGCTCGCATCGAGTCCCCGGACGCACCGGAACGTCTCACCGTCTTCTGCCACCCACATCCGTTGCAGGGTGGATCGATGAAAGCACCCCTGATGATCGGGGTGGCTGGTCGTTTGGTCGAGCGGGGGCACTCGGTGCTTCGTTTCAACTTCCGGGGCACCGGAGAGAGCAGCGGTGAGCACGACTACGGCGAGGCTGAGCAACGCGATGTTGCGGCGGCCATCGGACATGCAGAATCCGCCAACCTCCCGCTGGGATTGGCCGGCTGGTCGTTTGGAGCCGCAACCGCCCTGCGGTGGCTCGACGCCGCGGGCTC
>SMXW01000099.1 GCA_004356805.1 Acidobacteriota bacterium
ATTTCGCGGGGTTGTCCAGGCGAGAAACGAGTTCGACATCATGAACCAGGTGGCACGGTGGGGCGTGCCAACGCCTCGGGTCGATTTCGTCGTCACCGAGGAGACACCTTTCGGAGACCCTTTCATCGTAATGGAGCGGGTAAGCGGCGAGAGCATGGCGGACGTATTGAGAGCCGCTCCGGAGTCAGACGTTCACCGCCTTGTCGGGGCCATGGTTGACCCCTTGGTCCGCCTTCATGAGATGCCGACAAAGCTGCTTACCCGCCGGTCCGAGGCCACAGCCGACGACGACCAAATTTCATTCGTCCGCCCGGAGCAGCCAGACATGCGAGTGGCGGTCGACCGATACGAGCTTCGCTACTTCGAACCCCTCCTACAGTGGCTCGATTCGAGAAGGGAGGAGGTAGGGCCCGGTAACGCCTGCGTCCTCCACCACGACTACCACCCCCACAACATCGTGGTCAGAGAAGACGATGGGCAATTGGTGGTCCTCGACTGGTCGTTCGCCGACATCGGAGATTTTCGACTCGACCTGGCCTGGTCGGCACTGCTGGTGGGGGTGACAGCCGGCGAAAGTTATCGCGACGTTCTTATCCAGCGCTACCAGGCAGTCTCCGGTCTCGGCGTGGAGAACTTCTCCTACTTCGAGGTTCTCAAACTGGGGGCCCGGCTCATCACGATTGCCCTTTGGCTCGAGGAGTCGGTGGTGATCCCGGTCTCAAAGATCACGAAGCAGGCAATCCGCCGCGAATACAGGGTCCACGTTCTCAACGTTTACAACCGCGTGAAAGAGATCACCCAGCTACCGATACCGTTGTTCGAGCGTCTTTGAGAGCCCACCGCCGAGCCGGTCTATTTGGCGGGTGCATTATGTGGGGGGCGCGCGCTCAGTGGTCGCCGGAGTAGGGTCCGCGGTGCTCTTCGAAGGAGGATGAGAATATTGCGACGTGTTTTGACTCTCGGATTGGCTCTGGCACTCACCGTGGGGCTGCTGGCTGGGGTAGCCGCTGCCAAGCCGGATCAAGCCGGTCCCCCGCAAGACGTGAAGTTTGCAACCTTCAACGCCTCGCTGAATCGTTTCAACGCGGGCGATCTTGCCGCCGAACTGTCGGTGCCCGGCAGCGCGCAGCCGGACGTCATCGCTGAGATCATCCAACGGGTGCGGCCCGACGTGCTTCTCATCAATGAGTTCGACTTCGACGCCGGCGGCGTTGCACTCCTAGGATTCCAGACGAATTACCTGTCCGTAGCGCATGGGACCGCGGCACCAATCGTCTACCCGCATCGCTACACGGCGCCGTCGAACACCGGGATCCCCTCCGGGTTCGACCTGGACAACAGCGGAGGGGTCGACGACTTCCCCCCAGGCGACGCCTTTGGCTTCGGGTTCTTCCCGGGCCAGTTCGGCATGGCCGTGTACTCGATGTTCCCCATCGACACCGACGGCATTCGGACCTTCCAACTCTTCCTCTGGAAGGATATGCCCGGGGCACTTCTGCCGGACGACCCGGGTACTCCGGAGCCGGCAGACTGGTACTCGGAGGACGAGTTGGACGTGTTCCGCCTTTCCTCGAAGAGCCATTGGGACGTGCCGATCGAAATAGGCAGCTCCACAGTGCATTTCCTGGTGAGTCACCCAACACCACCGGTGTTTGACGGGCCGGAGGATCGCAACGGTACCCGCAACCACGACGAGATCCGCTTCTGGGCCGACTACATCCACCCAGGGCGAAGCCGATACATCTACGACGACAATGGCAACTCCGGGGGTCTCGCGGCCAACGCTCGGTTCGTCATAGCGGGCGACCAGAACTCGGATCCCCTGGATGGGGACAGTATTCCGGGATCGATCCAACAGCTGCTCAACAGTCCGAAGGTGAACACCAAGGTGACACCCTCGAGTGTGGGTGGATCGGAGCAATCCGCATTACAGGGAAATGCCAACACGTTGCATCTCAGCGACCCGGCTTTCGACACCGCTGACTTCTTCGATGGCTTTCCTCCTGCGCCATTCGGAGGGGCGCCCGGCAATCTGAGGGCGGACTACGTCCTGCCACGTGAGAACATGACGATCACCGACGCCGGGGTTTTCTGGCCCGTGAGCAGCGATCCCTTGTTCCCACTCGTCGGCACGTTCCCGTTCCCCAGTTCGGACCATCGACTGGTGTGGATCGACGTGAGAGTGAAGTAGTCCAGTCCGACGGTAGGGAGTCAGGTGGCGGACCTCTGCGCCCGCTACCTTCTCCTTCGAGTAGGAGGCGGCCAGGGGCGGGGCTGAGAAAGCCCCAAACCAGACCACCTGGTACTCGTTGTCACGATCGGTCGAATGGCACTGTCGGTCGGGGTTACGGACGGAGCCTGACCGGAGTAGCCCGACTCGAGAAACACCCAACTGGGAGGGCCAAATCGCCAACTTGGCCTCTTTCCCGGTTCCGCCCTCTCGACCGTACCGCCACAGTCGTCATCCCTAGAACCCGAGGTCTGGGTCCGGTCACCAAACGAAGATGATTCATCGGGGCGGATGGCCGGAGAAGGGTCATCGGTCCCATGCGGCCGCCAACCCGGAAATGAGAGTGCCCCGGCCGGATGGCCGGGGCACTCATCAATCGTCTCTTTCGCGGGTTAGGAACCGGGAATCTTCATCAGCATCAGCTGCCCGTCCTCCCGTTTGAGCAAGGTCCCGTCCGGCTGCACCTCTTCGTCGATGAAGGTGCCGTGTGCCTGAACGTCCAGAAGCCATGTGCCTTCCCCGTACCACGCCGAGGCGTCGACGATGCCGCTCGACTCGCCACTGGGGTCGTTGACAGATGCCACGACTTCCCAGGTGTCATCGTTCAGGTCATAACGCCAGATCAAGGCGCCGCGCCTGTCTTCCTGAACCATCAGACTGTTAACGCTGGTGTCCATGTTGTCCGGGTTCACAAACGGCACAAACGCATCGTTGGCATCCGAGTCACCCTGGGCCAGCACGGTCAGCGATGTGACCTTGCGCGGGTTGTTCTCATCGAACACCATCTTGAACACGCTGCCGTTGTCGGCAAAACCGTCCGTGCCGCTCGGGCCACGCTGGAGACGCCCGGTGGTCGGATCGGGGACGACACGGCTTCGGCCGGTGTCGGCGATGTAGACGACATTGGGGTCGTTCTTGTCGTAGGTGAGGTCCTCCAGCCTGATGAACTGGAAGATGTTGTTGTCGTTGGACCAATCCTCCAGCGCCTGCTGGGGAGCGACGCCTGTCGTGCCCATGGCGATCGCCTTCGGCACCGGAATGAACCTGCCCCGGAACTCGTCGCCGGGCACCAGGTCGAGATAGTCATTCGCCCCATTGAACGGGTCGTGACGATCCACTTTGCCATTGCTGTCATGGGTCACCTGGAAGGCGTACAACCTACCCTTATCGTCGAACAGGCCCTTCTGATTCACCACGATGTACATGTACAACTGGGCCGATGGTCCACTGAATGTGTCATCCGTCGTCAACAGCGCCAACTGGTTGTAGCCGGGCAAGGCAATGGTGTTCTCGTGATTGAGACGCCCCATTCCGGGTACCGGGGTGGACTCACCGGTCTCGGTGTTGAGCACCACTGCGTAGCCGACCTGACGGTCCGGAGCGACGCTCGGGTCCGACCCATATGGCGCGTTTGCCGGCACGGCGGTGACGTCGTTGGCTTCCTCACCGGTCAAGAAGACCGGCACGTCGAAGCCCTCGGCGACCGTCCCCATCGATGCCGAGCAGAAACGCTTGTAGCCATCGTCGGATGAGATCGCTATCTCCGAGGCCAACACCTCACCCTGGTGTCCCGCTTCGGTGCTCAGGGTCAGTTTTGTCACCGAGGCGTCCTGGAAGTCGGCGGTGCCGAAGAACGGAATGATGGTCTGCTCGTGGTTGATGTACACGTCGACCGAGTTGGGAAAGGTGCCGCCATCGGTGACACCAATGCCATCGGGTATGCCCTCGAACAGGACCCCATCGACCGTCTCACCGACGGTGATAATGGGTTTCACCGACGAGCCGCCCGGCACACCGGGGTCGAGTGTTATGTAGGCCGCTTCTGAAGTCAGGAATCCGTGGACCGCTCCTGCAGCCGAAACCGGCAGCAGCGCAAACGCCACGGTCATGGCCACCAGAAGCCGCCACCCGTTCTTCGGTTTGTGTCTCACAAGCCAACCTCCGTCTCGAAAAATATGCTTGTAGATGTCTTGGTGGGTCGATCCCACAACCGCGGAGCGTACACATCCGCTCCACTCCGTGCCGGATGGGCTTGAATTCCGCTCAACCATTCTGAAAATCCCCCACTTGCCGACGGGATCGAGCAGCCAAAGCCCTGGCCCGACGTGTTACCACCGACCGGGGTGCTCGGTGTTGGCGACTGCCTATCTGACACGCACCTGTCGTCCGTTTCGCCATTCGATGGTGATGGGCGTGTGCCCAACCTGCCGCCACGACTCGTCGAGGGCGAAGGTGCCGAGCAGTGTCGTGGTTCGCCACTGCCTCACTCGATCGTGGTCGTAGCCCCGTCGGTTCGCCTCGGCGGAGAGAAACCCGGCCGCAGCCGCCTGAGCGGCCACATACCCGGGGGGCTCGCCATAGGCTCGTTTGTAGCGAAGGGTGAAGTCGGCTGAAGCCGGACCGACCTCAGGAGTGGTTTGTGAGGGGATCCACTGCGCGGGACCTACGATCCCCTCGGATGCCCGTCCCAGCCGGTTTCCGAAGTCGAGTAGGCCGGCAGCCACACAACCGACCAGACCGGGGTGGCGGCCCGCAAGCACCTTGCTCACCAGGGTCAGGTCCTCCGCGAAGGTACCCACGATCAGAAGAGCGGCGTCCTCCGTCGACCTGGCGACGGACCATTGGGAAAGATCCATGGCATGGAAGGTCAGACCCAGCTCGGCCGACCGCTGTCGAGCTCCCGCTGTCACTGCGGCCGCGAACCGGCCTGTGCCTCTGGCCAGGACTACTCCTTCCAAACCCAGCCGGTGGGTGAGTTCCACCGCTCCTGAGAAGTAGCTCGAGGCTGGAGCCGGGACTGATACCACGAGTGGGCGTGAAAGGTCGTCGGCAGAACCACCGTGATTCCACAGCAAGGCTCCTTCTCCGGACGTGATCGGCCCCACTCGGCGAACAAGATTGCTCCCGTACGGACCGAGCAGTAGATCGGTTCCGGCACTGAGCCAGCTCCTGTAGACGTCGGAGGCCGTGGCCGTGCTGCCGGCGTCGTCCACGATCTCCAACTCGATCTCATCAGCCGAAGCCCACAGCTCGAGGCCGCGGGCAGCCTGTTGTCCCTGTAGCGCCAGCGGACCACTCAGACTGATGGTCGCCGCTGCCTTCGTTCGCATAGCCTGATCCCCATAGACAAGCCGCATATGTCACACCCAGTGGAGCAGAAGTTGACATGACGCCATGACAACCAGAGACACCGATGGGGGCATCGAGTCGATCAGCGCAGTGACCCTGGCGACGCAGTCCATGGCGAAGTCCGTCGAGTTTTACAAATCGCTTGGCTTCGAGCTGACTTCGGGAGGCCCCCAGGCCGAGTTCACGACGTTCCGAGTCGGCCACCAGTACCTCAACATCATCGCCTCCACCGAGGAACTGAGTTGGTGGGGGCGGGTCATCTTCTGGGTTGGGGACGTCGACGGGATGCACCGGCGAGCCCTCAATGCCGGATGGTCGCCGGAGGCGCCTCCCCGTGATGCCGACTGGGGTGAGAGATATTTCCATCTCTCCGATCCTGACGGTCACGAGCTGAGCTTTGCCCGCCGGTTGACTGAATGAGTGGCGCTACCCGGACACAGTGGCGAAGCCACGCTCCTGCCAAGCGGTGGTCCCTCCCTCTATGGACCTGGCGTTGCTAAAGCCCAGGCTGTTGAGGTACAGAACGCCCGACAACGACGTGTTGCCAACTTGACAGACGCTCAGCACAGGGGCCGTCCGATCGTCGGGCAGCTCCCCGAGATGGTCGGGAAGATCGAGCAGAGGGATGTTGATTGCGTCGGCTATGTGCGATCGGCCATAGGTGTCCGGGTCACGGACGTCTACCACCAAGGGCCGTTCGCGCTCCCACAACTCGTGAGCAGAGTCGACATCGATCGTCAGCTTCGGGTTGTGCCGTGCGTTTTCGATCATGGCGTCTAACAGCTCCTCGCGTCTGCTCTTCGATCTCGCAGGCGGAGCACCCAAACCGTCGAGATTCTTGACCACCGAGGATCCGTACTTGAAGACACTGTCGGCGAAGATCACGACAACACGGTTGCCCGGCTCGTCTGGGATCACCTCGAGTGCCCCGGCCAATGCAAGTCCCGAGCTGGGTCCCGCAGGAATGCTCTCCTCCCGATTGAGCCGCAGGCACATCTCATAGGCTTGACGATTCTTCACCTCGACGAGCTTGTCGTACTCCTCGGGCTCGAAGAATTCTGTCTGCTTCAGTTGAGGAATGCTCCGAACTCCGGGGATGTCGTGGCCCTCGGTCGGATACACGCCAATAACCTTGACATTGGCGTTGTTCTCCTTGAGGAACCGGCCGACACCGCTGATGGTGCCGCAGGTGCCGAGAGCGGCGACGAAGTGGGTCACCATCTCAGAAGTCTGGCGCCACACCTCCGGTCCTGTGGTCCGGTAATGGGCTTCCGGGTTGGCCCGGTTGCCATATTGGTTGAGCATCACGAAGTCGGGCTGTTCCATTATCTCCATGGCTCTGGCAATGGCCCCCTCCGGCGCCCCCGGCGCGGGACACAGGTCGTCTTCGAGCTCTTCCACCTTCGCCCCAAATAGCCGCAGCATCGTCTTCTTCTCCACCGGGATCGCGCTCGATAAGGGAGTGGTCAGCGAGTATTGACTGGCATTGGCGATCATCGCCAGACCTAGGCCCGTATTGCCCGAAGTGGGCTCGACGAGCTGCTGACCGGGCTGGATCGTTTCGTCGGCCTCCGCCTCGCTCAACATTCTGGAGGCAATACGGTCCTTCACCGAGCCGAACGGGTTGTACCACTCGAGCTTGGCGAACACTTCCGTGTGGTCAAAGCCGGGCACGTGGTTCAAACGCACCAGAGGGGTGGGGTTGTCGACGTCGGGTAGCAACCCGAAGATCGACTCGTAGGTACGCAGGGTGTCTTTCATGCCATCAGACTCCTCAATCCAAGGAGAGAATTAACACTACCGCCATAGGGCAAATAGTAGATACTGGCCATACCGGTACTATTCGGTCATGTCCGGACCACCGGTGCTCAAGTCGCGTGGACTGCTCGGCCATACCCGGGCGTTTGCTGAAGACCCGTTGGGCATGTTCTCGCGTCTCCTCGACACTTTTCCGAGCGAGGAGGTAGTCAGGATCCGTTTCGGTCCGTTTATGGACTATGCCGTGACCGGGGCCGATGCTGCCCGTCAGCTCATGTTGGGGGGTCATGACCACCTGGTGAGACCCTGGTTCTTCAACCGCGTTTTCAAGGAGATGTCCGGGCTCAACCTGTTCACGGCCAACGGGGAGGAGTGGTCGTGGCGCCGGAAGATGATCGGACCTGCCTTCCACAGTGCCGAGATCGCGGGAATGGCAGACGCGATGGTGTCGATCGCGGAGCGGGTCGCCGGCTCCTGGGATGCGGGGGATCGGATCGATCTGAGAGAGGAGATGACCTCGCTGACGCTCGAGGTGGCCGGTCGGGCCCTGTTTGGGATCGACGTGACAGCCGAGGATCGTGGTCGCCGGCTGGCCCAAGCATTCGAGGGCATGATCCAATGGACCAACCATCGGGTGGAGCGCTTCATTTCAGAGCCCGTCTGGGCACCCACGGCTCGGGCGGTCCGGGCCCGTCGGGCGATTGGTGTCGTTGACGAGATCGCCGCGGAGGCGGTTGCGGAGAGAAGGGAACGGGGAGGGGAGCATCACGACCTTCTCCAGTTGCTTCTCGACTCCCGCGATGCCGAGACCGGTGAGCCTCTCAGCGATTACCAGGTGGTATCCGAGGCCAAAGCCTTCTTCTTCGCCGGCCATGAGACGACATCCAGCGTCCTGTCCTGGGCCTGGTTGGAGTTGGCGCTTCATCCCGACGTCGGCAACGCCCTCCGGGAGGAACTGACTCAGGTGCTCGGCGGACGGTCGCCCAAACTCTCAGATCTCGAAGACCTCGATCTGACCCGTCGAATCATTGAGGAGTCGCTGCGTCTGCATCCTCCGGCGATGGTGTTGACCCGGCGCACCCACGGAGCGGTGGAGGCGGGCGGCTATCGCATCCCCGGCAACCGGGGAATCCTGGTCCTGATCTATGCGATCCACCGCAACCCCAAGTATTGGGACGCCCCCGACACCTTCGATCCGGAGCGGTTCACCCCGACCCGGTCCGAGGGCCGCCCGGCCCACGCCTTCCTCCCCTTCGGTGAGGGGCCCCGAATGTGCGTCGGGTCCAGATTCGCCATGACCGAGGCCTGTTTGATGCTGGCGACCCTGGCGCAGCGTTGGCGATTTGAGGTCGAAGAACCGGCCGGGGTGAGACCTGACACCCGGTTCGTGCTCAAGCCTGCCCGCTTGTCGGCGACTGTGGTGGGGTGATCCCTGACCCGCTAGTGGTGTGTCGTTCGGCTCGGCTGGCGGTGGCAACGATCCGGCACCGTATGCGGATGAACCCGCCGCCCAGATCAAACCGAGCCATCAACCGGAGTCTTCTCAGCCGGCGGGGTTCCGTAACATTGGCGGAGCCGTGAAGCGATGGATTGTCCTCTGTGCGCTGGTGGCGTCGATGGTGGCCGGGTGTACTCCCACGTCATCGGTGTCACCTTCGACGCAGACCGAAGACGATGCCGGCGACACGATACTCGAGGAGAACGTCGGTGACCCGGTCTCCGATCAGGAGACCTATGCACAGGAGCGAGATGCCATGGTCGACTCCCAAATCGAGGCCCGTGATGTGAGCAACCCACTGGTCCTGAAGGCGATGCGGGCTGTTCCCCGCCATGAGTTCGTGACCACCGATTACCTCGACCAGGCCTACGAAGATCACCCTCTGCCCATCGGATACGGTCAGACCATCTCTCAGCCCTACATCGTGGCCTGGATGTCCGAGCTGCTCGAGGTCGAGCCGGGGGACAAGGTGCTCGAGATCGGTACCGGGTCGGGATATCAGGCAGCGGTTCTCGCCGAGATGGGAGTCGAGGTCTACACGGTGGAGGTCATCGCGGAGTTGGCGGCCACGGCGGGGCCCCTTCTGGAGCGACTCGGATATCTGGAGGTCCACATGCTGGAAGCCGACGGCTACTTCGGGTGGGACGAGCACGCTCCCTACGACGCCATCATCGTCACCGCCGCTCCCGACCACCTCCCCCAGCCGCTCCTGGGCCAGCTCGTCGAGGGCGGGCGGCTGGTGATCCCGGTGGGTCCGGTCGGTTCTTTCCAGACGATGTGGCGTTTCACCCACGGCGAGTCGGACGAGGTCTTG
>SMXW01000100.1 GCA_004356805.1 Acidobacteriota bacterium
ACCCGAGAACCCCCTCGGCGCAAAAGGCATAGGCGAGGCCGGGACCATCGGATCTACTCCCGCCATCGTCAACGCCGTCATCGACGCCCTGACCCCGTTCGGCATCGGCCATCTCGACATGCCTCTGACCCCTGCCAAGATCTGGGCGGCCATCGAGTCTGCGCGCTGATGCTGCTTTCGGGCTGCCGAATCGTTCATCCCGAACAACTCGGACATGTTGGCAAGTTCGCATGCTCATCTGTATGCTGATCAGCATGCCGAGCACCAGCGTGCGAATCGACCGAACCACCCATGAGGAGCTAAAGCGTCTCGCCAACAGACTGGGAAAGACCGTCGGAGAAACAGTGGCTTTGGCTGTCCGACGTCTACGCCAAGAGCGAGTCGGCAGAGAGCTGACCGCGCCACTCAGTCAGGAAGAGATCGAGTGGTTGGATGCCGACCTCGGGTGACATTGTCGAACTCGACTTGGGAGCTCCGACGGGCCAAGAGGCCGGGTTTCGTCGCCCTGCCGTTCTGGTAACTGCCCAGGAGTTACTTGATCAAAATCCCAGTGTGATTCAGGTCGTCCCTATAACTAGCAGCATCCGTGGATTTGGTTCGGAAGTGGTTATCGAGGCTGATACTGCCAATGGGCTAGATCAGGACTCGGCGGCGCAATGCCACCAGATTCGAGCCGTATCAGCAGCACGGGTAGTAACCGTACGGGGCAACGTCGGAGCCGCCGACCTTCACCGCATACGTGAGACCATCGCTCTGGTTCTAGACATCCCCTGAATCATTGAGGACCGCGAAGAACTAGGTCGTGTTGAGGTGGGGAGGCCTGCGGTTGTTGGGGATTTGGGCTGTCGGGCGTCCAACATCAAACGAGCGTCAAACAACAGCAACAGCCTCTTCATGGGGCCAAGGGCGAGTAAGCCGGTGAAGTATATGGCCGCACTTCTGCCGCTCCACATGTATGGGGGTTGGGATGTAGAGAGTGTCGGGATGCCCTGAAACCGAACAGCCACGAACATCAAAATGCTTCATCGGTCATGGGTGTCGCATCGAAACCAGGAACCTGTTCTCCTCATCCCCGAACCTTGGAGTCATAGATTTCGACGTGACTCATAGTGATATCCGACGCAGAGACATCTCGTCTGCCATGACGAACGTCAGTTGCATTGAGGTTTCAGGCCTCGTCAGAAAGTGACCTTCAACTCGCCGGATAGATACTGATTAGCTCATCACTAGGTCGCTCCGGTCCGAAACAGCCACTCAATCGAAGAGCTCTGTCGACAGCAGATCAGGGTGGGCACTTTCCGGCGCTGCCGGCTTCGTAGATGGCTCGGATACTTGAGGCGGGGAGAGCACGGTTGAAGATCTCGACCTCGTCGATACCACCTAAGAAAGGATGAGTTAGCCAAGAATATTTGTTCGCCTCTACCGATCTGCGCCTGAACAGTCGTTGTCGTTAGGGAGCCTGGCCGCGAACTCGTGTCTTCAAGCTGGCCGTTCACATAGATCTTCAAGGTGGTTCCATCCCAGGTGCCGGCCACATGCGTCCATGTTCCGGCTACAGGGACGGTTGTGGATTGGGCTCTAGGTTCCACACTGCCATCGTCCAATCTGACGAAGACCGCGAACCCGTTTCCTTCCCCAACGACATTCTTTCGCAGAAAGCCTTGATTGTTGCCGAAGATTCTTTGGTCGGTGTCAAAGTTCGTGTCGTCGAAGTTCACCCACGCATCGATAGTGAATCCTTCAGCCAGAGGAGGCTGGGTTGAAAGCGAAACAGCGCCGCCGCTGAAACCGAACGCCTCCCCCACAAAGCCGGTATCGAAGCCGGCGTTACCCCCCAGTGCCCCATCATTCCCACCGATGATGTCGGTGGCATCCCCATCCCCCGGCCACCAACTCACGAGACCAGCAGGCGGATTGAGGCACGTCGTATGGGCCAGGACTCTCACCGAATCGCGTCCCTCTATCGGCAAGCCCCGATGGTCTGGGCTCCGAGGATGCCCTCCGTATCACCCAGCTCGAACCCTGCATCTAGGGTGTTGAAGTGACAGACCTGATCAAGCAGCCCGTCGTCGTTCACATCCTCTGCGCTCTTGGTGCAGAAGACCAGACTCTCCTCGTCGCCGGTATGACCGAAAGTGAGCTATCAACACGGCTGTCGGCAATGTTGAGAACTGGCCTGACCATGATCTTTTCTGAGTGTTCCGGCCACCGGGCGGGAGGGGAATGTAGCCTCGGAACGCCCTAGCCCTCGGGGTTGCTGACCCTATTTCAGCTCGTTCGATCATCGGAGACGCAGTCTCAGGCGTCTGTTTGTTCGATCCAGCCGAGGGCGTACAAGCCTGACTCACGGCGTGTAGGGTCGAAATGGCAATGCCCTAGCCGAAGAATGAGAGGTCATCATGTCCAACGGCACTTCAGCAGCCGTGACCCAAGCAGCGCGTCTCGACGAAATCGGGTTCCCAGAATTCACGACCAAGCTAATCACCGACGTGTTCGACGCGCTCGTCGCGGCGAACATCAAGCAGACCGAGGCCTTCCTGGAGTTGGTGTCAGCTGTTGCGGGGACGCTAACGGACTACATCAATAAGACAAAAGACGACATCGACGGCAACCAGATCCTCCAATTTCTAGCCACCGTAAGCGCGGACGAGGGCCATGAGTCCGGTACGACAGTCAGGGAGGGCGCCAGCCTCGATGACAATGCGGCCGGAGCGCTCAACAACGCGCTAGCCGTCACCGACGAAAACGACAACGTCACGAACGACTCCGCGGTCCCGGCCGACACAGCGCTGACCGAGGCCAATGTCAACGCCATTTACGAGGCGGTGGCAACCCGGCTGGCGGCCAACAAGTACGACCTGCTCTCGGAGATGGTCAAGCAGGGAATCCTCCGGCTGGTGGTAGAGCAGGGAGTAATCGAGACCAGGCTCACGTTCACCACGTACGGATCGACTTTCTACTCCAAGCAGGCGACGGAGTTCAATCGGCGCGCGTTCGCGTTCAGAGCTAAGGCCCGTACCGGAAGCTTCCTATCACCTTGGGTGAATGCGAGCGCATCGACTAGCTATACGAGTGTGACGATACGCACCGCCAAGGAGAACCATCGGGATGTCTCCGGCAGCCGCGTTCAGATCTTCGGGCGAGTCGAAATCAACTTCAAGACCGACTTCCTGCCATTGGCCTGATGTGCGTCCATGGTTGACATATCTCTTCCGGAGGAGAGTGGTTTCGCCGAATTCGTTTCTCAGCTGATCGCCGACACTTTCTCCGCGGTGGTGGCGTCGCAGGTGCAGCAGGAGCTGCAGCTCGCGACGTTACTCGAGGCCGCGATCCTGGAGCCCGAAGCCTTCGCCGAGATGCATGTCGAGGGCGAGACGGTCGAGGAGCGCCTCGCCCTCCTGTTCCCGACCGACCAGTCGAATCGCCCGCATGCCATCTTCGTGGGAGCGAAATACGAGCCCGGTAAGGAAAAGCTGGAGTCGCCACCGTTCCTCCGTCTACTCGGGTTGGAACTGGGTAGATCCGACATGAGGATCAGCCGGGACGGGAGCAGTTACCTCAACGAATCCGGCGTTGGGAAAGTGCGGCAGGCGGTTCGCCTCCAGCTTGCAGAAATGCACCTGTCTGCCTTCCGCCAGATCGCATCGCGGGGGGTACCCCGCGTCCTCATTGACTCGGGCCACGTCAAGGCGAAGGTCACGTTCCAGATCATCCAGGACGAGGAAGCGCCACGTCCCCCCGTCATCGTCGGGGTTCCCGGCGTCGTCGCCTGGCGCCGCCTGTTGCCGGGGCGGATCGTGGTGAGGCAGGCCGATGAACGGGCCCCGCAGACGACAGACCTCAAGATCGATGTCTTCGGCGAAGTCGAAGTGGCGTTCAAGACCATCACATAGAGGCACAGCGTGCAAAAACCTGAACCCAGCGAGCTGGCGAGGGCCTTCGTGTCCGAGATCTTGCTCGCGGTCGCCGCGACCCGAACCCTCGGTGAGACGGCCGGACTCCGAGTTGAGTCGGTACGCGTCGAGGCATCAGCCACTCCGGCCATTGAAGGGCCGCCCGAGGAGCAATCGAAGTGGGACCTGGAGATGCGGTTCCGTGCGGGCGACGCACCGACCCAGGTCAGAGCTGAGGGGTCGATCGGAAACGGCGAGGAGATCATAGAGCTCCCGACTGGGGCTGCGGTGTTCGCCGAGCTGCCGACCTCTGCCCTCAAGGGAATCGATGAGGTGCGTCGTGAAATACTGGAGAGATCGGGAATCAACACGATCGGCGAGCTGGCCAGGATCGACGACAATCGGCTCGGGGCGATAACCCAAAAGGAGCGGTTCCCCAGCGCCATTGAGTTCCGGACCAAAGCGCTGCTCACCCACGGTGCCTTGCCCCTTATCCCAGCCAGTAGGGCTGACAAAGCGAGCCTCCTCGAACTCGCTCACGTATCAGCCGCCAAGCTTCAGAAGATGATTGGCGGGAAGGCCTTTGACGCACTGTCAGCCGCCGTCCTTCACGACTTCCTCAAACTGCTGATGATCGCGATCGACTCGAGAGTGCTTGCGGGATTAGAACTCGGGCACCTCCGGCGCGGAGCCCGGTAGGAGTTGCCCGGTCAGCGGACAGCGAATTCCGCCAAAGCACGATTCTGAGATTGGTTGAAGCGGCGTGACGCCGCGAGTCCTGACTGGATCATCAGCCCGACGCCGGTCCCGAAAAAGACCAGCCCGAGCGTCCCTAATCCAAAAACGAAGAGCGAACAGCGTCACTCCGGCAAAAGCGAAGCCCGAGGGAACCGCGACCGGGTTCGAGCGTCCCCTACCCGTAGTCACACCGCCAGGTGCAAAGTTTGTCTCTCGGGCTACCTCAATCCTCCAGTGATCTGGGTGCTGCAGTGGCGGGCGCCCGCTATCTTCCTCAGAGCCGCCGTCCATGGGCTCTTTGCAATGGAGGTCTGTCATCCGGCGAGTCCTTGGCTTCACAGTCGTTCTGACTCTGTTAGTGACCACGTGTTCATCTGAGGTCGGCAACGACACCACCACCACGTCGAGCACTACGACAACCTCTTCCACCAGCACGACGACCAGACCGACCACGAC
>SMXW01000101.1 GCA_004356805.1 Acidobacteriota bacterium
ATACTTGGGAAGTGTAGAAGCCGTCCCACTCCTAGCCTCATCCCCGTGATGTACGTCTCGACCCGCGGAGGAGTCGGCCCCGTCGACTTTGCCGAGGCCGTCGTGACTGGTCTTGCACCGGACGGCGGACTCTTTGTGCCGGAATCGATCCCATCACTTCCCAAAGGCTGGCGGCACTGGTCGTACCCCGAGGCGATAGCAGGCTCTCTGGAACTGTTCGGCGCTGATGATGTGGACGGGCTAGCGGAAGACGCTGCGGCAAGATTCCACCATCCCGAGGTTGCTCCCATCGTTGAGGTGGGAGACCGTCTCGTTCTCGAGTTGTTTCACGGCCCGACGCTCTCCTTCAAGGATCATGCCCTCCAGATCGTGGCGCGGCTTCTGGACCGTGATGTTCATCACGGAACCATCCTCGGTGCTACCAGCGGCGACACCGGCTCGGCGGCCATCGAGGCCTGTCGAGGGTCGAAGCACCTCAACATCGTGATTCTCTTCCCCGAAGGAAAGGTCTCTGACTTTCAGCGTCGCCAGATGACCACGGTCCGCGATGACAACGTCACCACCGTCGCCGTCAGGGGGACGTTCGACGACTGCCAGGCGCTGGTGAAACACGCCATGGCCGACAGACCCGGGTTGCTCGCAATCAACTCGATCAACTGGGCTCGCATCGCTGCCCAGGTCGGCTATTACGTTCACGCCGGCAGCCGAATCGGGGAGCCGTTCGACGTGGTGGTCCCCACCGGCAACTTTGGCAATGCATATTCGTGTTGGCTGGCGAAACAGATGGGGGCTCCCATTGAGACGATCACCATCGCCAACAACGCCAACCACGCCCTTGCCGATCTCATCGGTACCGGCGTAATCAACCCGTCCGTGGTCGCGGCGACGACCGCTCCCGCCATGGACATCCAGGTGCCGTCGAACCTGGAGCGGTTTCGGGAGGACCCCACGGCCGCGTTTTTGGCGGGCTGGTCAACTGACGCCGAGATTCGCGAGACGATTGCCGCGGTCTCCAGAGACCACGCTTACGTTCTCGACCCTCACACTGCCACTGCCTGGAGGGCTGGTGCCGAAGCCCTCGAGGACCGGCCTAATTTGGTTGTGTCTACTGCGCATCCAGCCAAGTTCAGCGATGCTGTCTCCCGCGCTCTTGGTCTGCCTCCGGAACTCCCCCCGGGCTTTGATCAACTCATGGATCTTCCCGAACGGGTGGTGACGATCGACGCCAGTCCTTCAGACCTGGACAGACTGATCCGATAGAGATACCGGTTTCTGCTTTGCGAAGAATTCGCCAGCGGCTACTATGATGTCAGCTGCCGGTCCCGGACTTGGCAGCGACCCACCCGCAATAGCCACCGAAGGCGCGCCCTCTGTTTGGTTACGTCGCGGTGGTTCCCCATCCGATTGGACCCCCTCGAAGAGGGACGATTCACGAAGGATCCAATGACTACACGAGCTCAACTACAGAGCAAGTCGATCGACGAACTGAGGGAGATTGCCCAGGCAGCCGAACTCGAAACCGACGGACTCCAGAAATCGAAGCTGATCACGGCGCTCATGAACGCCGGTCACGTCGTCGAGGACACCCCATCCGAGGTTGTCGACCTGCCCAGGGCCACTCCTCGCACCGAAAGGCCCGCAGCCGATGAGTCCGCTGCCGGAGCAGCACCCAGAGATGGTGGCGGTCAACGCAAGCGTGACGGTCAAGGTGGTCAACGTGACGGTCAAGGCGATGGCCAAGGTGGTCAGCGTGACGGTCAAGGCGATCAAGGTCAGCGTCGTCGCAATCGTCGGCGTCGTGACGAGGAGCAGATCCCCGAAGGCGATCTCGAAATCCGTGAGGGTCTCCTAGATATTCTTCCTGAGGGATACGGCTTTCTTCGAGTGACCGGTTACGTCTCCGGCGAGAACGACGTCTACGTATCCGCCAACCAGGTTCGGAAATTTCGCCTCCGCAAGGGCGATGTTGTCTCCGGTCCGATTCGCCCTCCTCGCTCCAAAGAGAAGTTTCCCGCAGTCGTCCGAATCGCCAAGGTAAATGGTGTGGATCCCGACGAGGCGATGAAGCGGCCAAGATTCGAAAAGCTCACACCGCTCTTCCCCGATGAGCGTCTCCGTCTCGAGGTCGAGGGCAAGTCGAACAACATTCTCACCCGGATCATCGACCTCATCGCACCCATAGGAAAGGGCCAGCGTGGCCTGATCGTCTCACCATCGAAGGCCGGTAAGACCACGGTTCTTCAGGAGATTGCCCAGTCGATCACCGCCAACAATCCTGAGTGCCACCTGATGGTGGTCCTGGTGGACGAGCGTCCCGAAGAGGTCACCGACATGCAGCGCTCAGTGAAGGGAGAGGTCGTCTACTCCACGTTCGACCGTCCCGCTGAAGAACACACCCAGGTGTCGGAGCTGGCCATCGAGCGCGCCAAGCGACTCGTTGAATCGGGGGCCGATGTCGTTATCATTCTCGACTCCATCACCCGGCTCGCCCGAGCCCACAACCTGGCGACTCCAGCCTCGGGTCGCATCCTCTCCGGTGGTATGGATTCCCAGGCCTTGTATCCGCCGAAGCGGTTCTTCGGCGCTGCTCGAAACCTCGAGGAGGGTGGTTCACTCACGATTCTGGCAACCGCCCTCATCGACACCGGATCCAAGATGGACGAGGTTATCTTCGAGGAGTTCAAGGGCACCGGAAACATGGAACTTCGCCTCGATCGCAAGCTTGCGGACAAGCGCATCTATCCGGCCGTCGACATTGCGTCGTCGGGAACAAGAAAGGAAGAGCTTCTGTTTGACAAAGCTGAGCTGAGTCAGGTCTGGAAGCTCCGTAGAGTGCTACTGGCGCTCGAGCCAGGCGCAGCCATCGAGTTATTGATCGATCGACTCAAGACAACGAAGTCCAATGCCGAGTTCCTCGCCGAAGTGGCGAAGACCACCGGCTGAACTAGGAGACAGAGTGAAGACCGACATTCACCCAACCTATGACGTCACCAACGTGACCTGTTCGTGTGGGAACACCTTCACCACTCGAAGCACCAAGCCTGGGGATATGCACATCGAGCTCTGCAACGAATGCCACCCCTTTTACACCGGCAAGCAGAAGCTGGTCGACACGGGTGGTCGCGTCGAGCGCTTCCAGAGGCGGTACGGCAAGAGCACCTTCACCAAGGCTGGAGTCTCTGACGCCGAGGCAGAGGCCACTGACTCAAAGTGAGCCGGCCGCTCCCGAGGGGAGTGGTCACATCGATCCGACGAAGACCGTCGGAGGTCAAGCTGTTCTAGAGGGCGTGATGATGCGCGCCCCGGGAGCCTGGTCTGTTGCCGTTCGCCAGCCCGATGGCCAAATTATCGCTCGCCGTGACGAGTTGGCCAGACTCAGCGAGCGGAACCGATGGGCGCGAGTTCCACTGGTCCGAGGCATCCTTGTCCTGGGCGAATCCCTGACTCTGGGTTTCAAGGCGCTCTCATGGTCGGCTCAGAAGGCCACGGGTGAAGAGGAAGAACCCCTCACAGGTGCCCAGATCGGGTGGACCATGACATTGGCTCTAACGTTCTTCGCTGGTGTCTTCATCCTTCTTCCCGCATTTGCGGCCGGCGTCGTCGCCGACAACTCGGCGATCATCTTCAACATCGCCGAGGGGCTACTCCGACTGTCCCTGTTCGTTGGCTACCTCTGGCTGATCGGCCGATCCAAGGAAATCGCTCGTGTTTTCGAGTATCACGGGGCCGAGCACATGTCGATCTATGCCTATGAGGCCGGCGAACCACTCAGCGTCGAATCGGTTGCGCGTTACCGACCGGAGCATCCCCGCTGTGGCACCAGCTTCCTGCTCATCGTCGTCCTCGGGTCGATCATCTTCTTCACCTTCTTTGGCGTTCCGAGCGGAATCCTGTTCCTCGTTGCATCCCGTCTCATCGGCATTCCGATCATTGCGGGGTTCGCCTACGAACTGCTCCGCTGGTCTGGGACGAGACCCGGCGGCAGACTCGCTCGTGTCCTGGCAGCGCCCGGCATCTGGCTTCAGAAGCTGACCACGGCAGTGCCCGATGAGTCTCAGATCGAAGTGGCAGTATCCAGTCTCATGGTGGCCCTGGACGCAGAGTCCGCCCTCGAGGTAGTCAATCGGGGCGGTGTTCCCAACGTTGCCATCGCGGTGCGCGATGACGTCTTCGGCCGGGAGATGTGATGGATTCCGCATTGGAGGTCCGGTTGGGTGAGATCGAGTCTGTCTTCGAAGAAGTTGAGGCGTCACTTGGCGACCCGGAGGTGCTCTCCGATCCAACCAAGCTCGCTGAGTTGGGGAAGAGACACGCCGACCTGAGGGAAGTTGTCGGCGACATACGTCGATGGCGTCAGGTCAAAACCGACCTCGCTGACGCCCGCGATATGGCGAGCGATCCTGACATGGCGGCCCTCGCCGAAGAACTCGTTTCCGAGATCGAGGGCATTGAGGATCGGATAAGGGTCGCCCTGGTCCCGACCGACCCCAACGACGAGAAGGATGTCATTCTCGAGATCCGTTCGGCGGCCGGAGGTGACGAGGCCGCCATCTGGGCCGGTGACTTGCTTCGGATGTATGAGAAGTACGCCGACAGGCTCGGATTCGAGATTGAAGGCCTGGACTCGTCCCCGTCGGAGACGGGTGGCTACGACAAGGTCACCGTCGCTGTGAAGGGTCGCGGTGCGTATTCCAAACTCAAGTACGAGGGCGGAGTTCACCGGGTTCAGCGTGTTCCCAAGACAGAGTCGCAAGGGCGGATTCACACGTCGACCGCCACGGTGGCCGTGCTGCCGGAAGCCGAAGAAGTCGACATTCGGATCGATCCGAGCGATGTGAGGGTCGATGTGTATCGGTCGACCGGGCCCGGTGGGCAATCGGTGAACACCACCGACTCCGCGGTGCGACTGACCCACGAGCCGTCGGGTCTGGTTGTCTCGATGCAGGACGAGAAGAGCCAGCTCCAGAACAAGGAAAAGGCGTGGCGGGTCTTGCGAGCACGG
>SMXW01000102.1 GCA_004356805.1 Acidobacteriota bacterium
AGTCCCGATAGAGGAGAAGGCGGCGACTCCCCCGAGTCGCCACCCTCAGGCCGAGGAGCACTCTGCCCTAAGGCGCCCGTCGACGTCTCATGGAGGAGAGCTATGTCAGCCGGCGAGCAAGCGGAGCGGATCCGGCTCCGTCTCGAGGGCGGCAGAGAAAGCTTCGATCTCCTCTTCGGTGATCGGATCAGGGTTGATGACCTCGAACTGCACCCCGGTGGCGAGGAGCACGCTGACGACGCGGGAGTTGGCGGGCCGACGCTGCAGGAATGTGCAAGTCGGGCATTTGAAACGGTAATCACCTTCCCTGCCGCCAGGATGTAGCTCCAACGCCACGTCATCTGGTGTCAGGTGTATGTCACCGCATCGGGTGCACGTCGTCTTGATGGTCGTCATCTCTGGTCTCCGGTCTCCCATTCGTGCCCTTTGATCGGCAGACACTGGGTGAAACTGAAGACTCGTGTCTAGGTCTATCGACCCTATTGGTAGGCAATGAGGAGACGGCCGCCCAGGTCATTCACGCGTTCGGCGACCTCGATTCCCTTCACCAGCTTGGCATCCCGCCCGAGACGAAGGAGCAAACGGGCGGGCACTTCGGCATCCGGTGCCGAGAATCGAATCCGTGTAGAACGACTGCTCTGACGCAGCACCTCGACCGGGTAGTACTCGAGGACCCAGAGTGCTTTCGGGTAAAGGTCAATCGTGCACACCACATCGTCCTCGGACGCCGTGTAGCCAACTCCAGGATCTGGGACACGTTTTGGCCTCTCAAACAACTCGTCGGTCACTTCGATGTCCCGAATACGGTCGACACGAAAGGTGCGGTGGTCGTCGACAAGACGGCAATGTCCCATGACATACCAACGGCCCAGGGTGGTGAAGACGGTCCAGGGCTCTATGTCTCGGTCGGTGGTTTCCTCCTTGCCAACGGAGCGGTACGTAATTCGAACCACCCGTTGGTCGGCGGCGGCGTTGCGGAGGATGCCGACGTTGTCCGATTCGTCCCCCACGTCCACGACGAGCGCCGAAGAGGCTTCCGGCATGACTGCCTTGGTCAGTTTTCGCACGGCCGATTCCAGGGCAGGTGTCGCCTCCCCCATTCCGACAACCGTCATTCCTGCAGCCAGTAGCCCAAGAGCCTCGGTGGACGTCAACCGCGGTGCACGGGTGAAGTAGTCGGCCGCGTCGATGATCACTTTGTCCTCGTCGATGTAGGCCTCCATGAGATCCCCAGGCCCGTATCCGGGGAGTCCACAAACGAAGACGGTGTTCAGGTCACGTGTGAGCTGGTCTTCCGAATAATCGAACCGGTCGAGGATCTCGCTGACATCAGCCGACTGTTTCTCGAGCACGTAGGGAATCAGTGCCAGTATGCGTGACAGGCGAGAAACGGTTCGGGAGCTGGTCACGGGAGTTTCTCCAGGGCGGCCTCTATACGCGTGCGGATCTCCTCTCGGATCTCAGGTGGCTCGAGAACCTCGGCAGCGTCACCAAAACTGAGCACCCACCCGACGAGGGCATCGCGGTTCGCGACAGGCACGCTCGCCACTAGTTCACCCTCTGGCTTTTCGAGCCCGAGGGTCCGGGCTGCCCACCACGCCACTTCGGAATCGAAGCGGATGGTTGCTTCGACCTCGGGGTCGGATCCGGCCTCCCAAGGCTGTAGATCCATTAGCGATCTGACATCAAAACCCTTTGGCTTTGCAAACGTCCCGCTTTTGTCGGAGACAGTGAGTTTCTCGATCCTGTCGACCCGATAAACCCTCTCACCTTTGGACCCGGCTCCAACCACATACCAATGGCCACGTCTGTGGGCGATGCCGTAAGGATCGAGTTGGCGGGTGTTGTCCCGATACTCGAATTCCACGGCTCTCCGCTCTGTGATGGCCCCAAAGAGCGACCCGAGCACATCCGCTTCGGCACCGAGGTCGGCACCAAGTGGTTCCAGTCCCACACTTCGCTCTATCCCGCCGAGCTTGAGGAGAGCATCCAGTCCGGCGTGTGAACCGCCCAATCGCACCATTCTGGCCGCTACCGACAGCGCCACCCGCTCCTCTTGGGTGAGACCAGGATCCGGGATGGCGTACTCGTCCGGGTCGACCGTGTAGCCGTAGTCAACCTCCCAGGCGTCCAGAGCCCGGCGACTGAGAGGCACGCCGAGCCTTCGCAGGACGTCCTTGTCTCTCTCGAACATCCGGTGAAACGCCTCGTCGGTCTGCGCGTCGTAGCCAAGAACTGTGTGACGCACGTCCTCGGCGGTCACTGGAGTCGGTGATTCGAGCAGGTAGATCAGAAGATTGAGTACACGTTCGACCACGTTCTGCATTACCTGGTGCCTAGTGCTCGCTCAAAGACTCTCGATGAGTTTTTCCACTCGCTCGTCTTCGGACTTGAAAGGGTCCTTGCACATGACGGTGCGCTGAGCCTGGTCGTTGAGCTTGAGATGAACCCAGTCGACGGTGAAGTCTCTCTTGTGGGCCTTGGCCGCCTTTATGAAGGCTCCTCGAAGCTTTGCCCGAGTCGTCTGTGGAGGCGTGATGATAGCCTCGGCCACCTTGTCATCGGTAACGACGCGATCGGTGAGACCCTTCTTCTCGAGCAGGTAGTAGAGACCGCGGCTCCGATCGACATCGTGATAGGCGAGATCCATCATCGATATGCGAGGATCCGACATAGGAAGACCTCGGACTTCTGAGTATCTCACCAGAAGCCGGTATTTCATGACCCAGTCGACCTCCCGGTGCAGGGTCATCGGGTCCTTCTCCAGACCGGTCAGGAGATGCTCCCAACGATCGATGGCACGCCGGATCTCGGGTGGGAACCCGGGGTTTCGGGCAAACCGCATCACCCGGTCGAGGTACTCCCACTGAATGTCCAGAGCGCTCAACTCTCGTCCATTGGTGAGTCTGATTTTTCGGGAGCATGTGATGTCGTGAGATATCTCACGGATGGCGCGTATCGGGTTTTCCAGGGTCAGATCGCGGAACATCACGTCACGCTCAATCATCTGGAGCAGCGCGACCATCGTGCCGATTTTGACGAAAGTCGCGTACTCGCTCATGTTCGAGTCGCCGGCTATGACGTGTAGTCGCCGGTATTTCTCTGCATCAGCGTGGGGCTCGTCGCGGGTGTTGATGATGGGTCTGGATCGAGTTGTTGCAGACGACACACCCTCCCAGATGTGATCGGCGCGTTGAGCAATAGAAAATGCTGTGCCCCTCGGAGTCTGGGTCAGCTTCCCGGCACCCAGAAAGATCTGACGTGTGACCAAGAAGGGGATGAGAACGTCGACGGTGCGATGGAAGTCCTTGTGTCTGCTGACCAGATAGTTCTCATGACATCCGTATGAGTTGCCGGCACTGTCGGTGTTGTTCTTGAAGACATAGATTTCACCCCGGATGCCCTCCTCTTCGAGCCGCTCTTCGGCTCCTGTGACGAGGCCTTCCAAGATTCGCTCCCCTGCCTTGTCGTGGGCGACAACGTCTTCGATGCTGTCGCACTCGGGGGTGGCATATTCAGGATGGGACCCCACATCCAGGTATAGCCTCGCCCCATTCTCCAGAAACACGTTTGAGGAGCGTCCCCAGGACACGACCCGCCGGAACAGATAACGAGCGACTTCGTCCGGGCTGAGCCGACGCTGACCACGCAGCGTACAGGTGACACCGTATTCGTTCTCTATCCCGAAGATCCTGCGCTCCACGGACCCAGGCTAAACCGGATAGGTGTCTTCAGTTGGAAGACCGGGGTCCGTCGTGGCGGCATCGATCTCGAGACCTTGAGTAGCGCATCCGGTGCCACCAACTTTTTGTTCGGTGGTCAGACCTCTGTGAACTGATCCACATCGAGACGGCGGAAGGCCCGTCTGCCGTTGGAGTCGTCAAGGACTGCGGCTTCCCAACCCTCCGACTCTCTGCCCTCGACACGGCGAAATGACTCAACACCGGCTGTAAAAGCCTCCTCGAGGCTCATGCCCTCATGCCACAGTTCCTCGAGGGCCTCTGTCAACTGCTCGGCCTTTCCGCCTATGGCCACGAAGTTGCGCTCGTCATAAAGCGTTCCGTCATAGCTGATCCTGAACAGACGATGCTCGTCACCGTCCTCGGATATCTCCGCTATCAGAACCTCAACTTCGAAGGGCTTTGGGTCACGTGTGAAGATCATGCCCAGGGTTTGTGCAAACGCTGTTGCGAGCCCCATCGCGGTGACATCATCTCTGGAGTAGAGATACCCCATCAGATCGGCCTGGCGGATGCCCGCTTTGCGCAGTGTCTCAAACTCGTTGTACTTCCCGACGCCGGCGAAAGCGATCCGATCGTAGACCTCGGAGATCTTGTGCAGAGCCGTGGAGGGGTTCTCTCCGAGGAGCAGAACCCCCCCGCTGTAATCAACCCCGACGATGGACCTGCCTCGGGCGATGCCCTTTCGGGCGAATTCTGCCTTGTCTCGGACGAGTTGTTCGGGCGCGACATAAAAGGGAATGGTCATCGGATCGTTTCCAGTGCCGACTCAGCGATCGGGGCGATAACATTGTCGGGAAGCTCCTCGACGCCGTCCGAATCGATTCGCACGACATTGGGGAAGATCCCGCGTCTGAGATCAGGGCCTCCAGTGGCTGTGTCCTCCTGCGAGGCTGAAACCAGCGCCTGGACGGCAAGTCGAGCCGCATCGTCGCCTGTCAGGTCGTCCTCGTAGGCTGTTCGGAGATACGAGCGAGCCAGACGTGACCCGGATCCGGTGCTCCCGAAGTCGATTTCCTCGTAGCGGCCACCGACGACATCAAAGCTGTAAACCCGGCCAAACTCGAGACGCTCGTCGTATCCGGCGAATAGCGGTACCACCACAAGACCCTGGAAGGCAAGGGGAAGCTGGTTACGGACCAGGCGGGCGAGGAAGGAGGCCTTTCCTTCCAGGGAAAGCCTGATTCCCTCGATCTTCTCGTAATGCTCCAACTCCACCTGAAAGAGCTTGACCATGTCGATTGCCAGACCAGCAGTACCGGCGATTGCAATAGCCGAATAGTGGTCGGCTGGAAACACCTTACGGATGCGGCGATGTGCGACGAGATTTCCTTCCGTTACCCGCCGATCGCCCGCTATCACCACGCCGTTCGGGTAGCGAAGCGCAAGAACAGTCGTGCCCTCTGGCGCCGACGGGGCTGTAGCGCCTTCTGGAATGGAGAAGACCGGGCTCGCTCCCACAATCTCCAGGAGGTCACTGAAGCTAGCGCCGGGTACCGGGACGTCGAGGGGCAACGGCCCCATCGGTCGTTCGATCACTGGCCGCCCTTTTGGACGTAGTTCTTGACGAACTCCTCTGCGTTCTCCTCGAGAACTTCGTCGATTTCATCTAAGAGATCGTCTAGAGCCTCGATGTCGGTGTCGCTTTCCACCGTTACTTCGGCTGTCTCTTCGGCTTCGTCCTTGCCCTTGTCCCTCGACTTGGAGCGTTCTCGATCTGACATCTATCTCATCCTTCTAGGCGTCGGAGCAGGTCTGCTGCGTCCTCGGCCTCGTCCAGAAGCGCACCGACTCTTTCGGCGTTGCCTCTCAGGGGCTCCATCATAGGAACGCGTTTGAGATGTGATCCGCCGACATCGAACACCAGCGAATCCCAGTTGGCAGCCACCAGTGAGTCTGGGAAATCGGATACGCAGCGTCCACGGAAATAGGCCCGCGTCCGCTGCGGCGGTGTCGAGACGGCATCCTCGACTTGTTGATTGGTATAAAGGGTGCGCATCTCGCCCCTGGCGACCAGCCGGTTGTGCAGGCCCTTTTCAGGGTCGACATCGTGATACTGGAGATCGAGAGCCCTCAGTTTTGCGCTGGACCACTCGAGTCCATCACGTGCCACATAACCCTCGAACAGGCGCTTTTTGGCTACCCAGTCCAGCGTGTCGGCCAGTTGCATCGGCTCGGTTTCAAGTAACGACAAAGTGCGCTCCCACTCCTCGATGAGCTGGTTCCAAACGGGCTCATCAAGCTCCTTCTCGACATATTTGGCGAACCATTCGAGGTATCTGCCCTGCAGTTCGAGAGCCGTGGCCGAGCCTCCTCCGTCGAGCTGGATGGGACGGCACAACGAAAGGTCGTGACTGACCTGCCAGCAGGCTTCGACCGGGTCGAGTAGGTCGAGTGGGTCGGGGATGGCTCCGTCTTCGAGGGCAGCGAGCATCAACGCCGTCGTCCCCAGCTTGAGAAACACCTGGACTTCGGAGAGGTTGGCGTCGCCGATGATCACGTGAAGACGTCTGTAGCGAGCCGGGTCGCCGTGAGGCTCGTCTCTCGTGTTGATGATGGGGCGCTTGAGCGTCGTTTCAAGACCGACCTGCTCTTCGAAGAAGTCGGCGCGTTGCGTGATTTGAAAGTCAACATCGGGGCGGTTGTTCTCTTTACCCACCTTCCCGGCGCCGGTGAAGATCTGACGGGTCACCATGAAAGGAGTCGCGTACCTGATCACATCGCCAAACGGTGTCTCTCGGGAAAGCAGATAGTTCTCGTGAGCGCCATAGGAGTTGCCCTTGCCGTCGGAGTTGTTCTTGTAGAGCGAGACTTGGCGTCCGGAGGTCTCCGAGGCGACGACCGCAGCTTTGTGCATGACTCGCTCCCCCGCCTTGTCGTAGAGCACTGCTTCAAGCGGGTCGTAGGACTCAGGACTGGAGTATTCGGGGTGGGCATGGTCAACATACAGCCGGGCGCCGTTGGCCAGGACGGAATTGACCACGGCCCCCTCTGAATCGATCAACCCGTAGGTGTCGTGACCGAACCCGCGAGCGTCACGTCCCGGAGATTCCTCCTCATAGGACCACTGGACTTTGACCCTCACTCCTGGATAGCTATTGACAACGAGGGACGAAGCCGCGGCGGGATTGAATCCGGGGTCGCCCCTGACGACGATTCCGTACTCGGTCTCGGTACCGAGCACCTTGTGGATTGCCATTACAGGTACTGGCCGCCCGAGACCTTTTCGATGAGCCGACTCTCCTCGTCTCCCCCGACGAGCGTTCTGACATAGACAATCCGCTCGCCCTTCTTACCGGAGATCTTGGCCCAGTCATCCGGGTTGGTCGTGTTCGGCAGATCTTCGTGCTCGCGAAACTCCTGTTTGATCGCCGCTTTCAGATCGGAAGCACGCACTCCGATCGGTCCACCCGCAATTTGGCGTTTGATCGCGTCCTTCTTGGCACGTCTGACGATGTTCTCGATCATCGCCCCGGAGGCAAAGTCCTTGAAGTAGAGCGTCTCTCGATCGCCATTGGCGTACGTCACTTCGAGGAATTCTCTCTCCTTGTCCGTGGCGTACATGTCGGTGACGGTGGTATCGATCATCGAAACGATGAAGTCCCCGACAGGACCACCGAAAGAGCTCAACTCCTCAGAGTCGATCGGGGTTTGATCGGTGATGTAGATCCGGAAAATCTCTCTGGCGGCAACAGGGTCGGGCCGGTTGATCTTGATCTTCACGTCCAGCCGGCCGGGACGGAGAATCGCCGGATCGATGAGGTCCTCACGGTTGGATGCACCGATGACGACCACGTTCTTGAGTGATTCGACACCATCGAGCTCAGACAACAGTTGAGGCACGATGGTCGACTCGACGTCGGAACTGATACCCGAGCCCCGGGTGCGGAACAGCGAGTCCATCTCGTCGAAGAAGATGATGATGGGAACACCCTCGTCTGATTTCTCCTTCGCCCTCTGGAAGATGAGACGAATCTGACGCTCGGTCTCACCAACCCACTTGTTGAGCAGTTCGGGACCCTTGATGTTGAGGAAGTAGGAGCGCACGTCCGGGCGTCCTGAACGTTTGGACACGTTCTTGGCCAGGCTGTTGGCCACTGCTTTGGCGATCAGGGTTTTACCACACCCGGGCGGGCCATAGAGAAGTATCCCTTTTGGTGGCACCAGTTCATACTCCTTGAACAAATCCTTGTGCATATAGGGAAGCTCGACGGTGTCGCGAATCTGCTCTATCTGCTCTGCCAGCCCGCCGACCTCGGCATATGTGACGTCGGGAACCTCTTCGAGGACGAGTTCTTCGATTTCCGGTCTCTCCATCTTCTCCAAAATCAGGCCAGTCTTGGCGTCGACTCGGACGTAATCGCCCGCACGGAGATAAACCTCTGCCATCACGTCGGAACGTTTGAGAACCTTTTCTTCGTCGGCGTGGGCCTGGATCATCACCCGGCCGTCGTCAAGTGTCTCCCTCACCCTCAAGACCTCGCCCGCAGGCTCGAAGGATCGGACGTCGATGACATTGAAGGCCTCGTTGAGAAGCACCTCCTGACCTACTTGGAGCTTCTTTACCTCAACACTTGGTTGGGCGGCGACCCGGAGCTTGCGAGAGCCGGTGAGGACATCGACGGAGCCGTCGGCGTTGACCTGTAGAACGGTTCCGAAGTTGTTGGGAGGAGAGGTGAGCTTCTCCACTTCTTCCCTGAGCACACCGAGTTGCTCGCGTGCCTCTTCCAGGAGATGGGAAAGCTTGTCATTCTGGGCAGCTGCGCGATCAAGCCGATCACGGGTGCGTGAGAACTCCGACTCGAGTTCGTCGAGGTTGCCCGGGGCTTCGCGAACCCGGCGGCGAAGATATGCGACTTCGTCTTCAAGTGCCGCGACGACCTGACGAAGCTGAGCTGCCTCCTCCTGTGTCCGTCCTTCTTCCACGGCTTCCTCCTGGCCTAGGGTCGCCTGCGATCAGTATACGAAGGGGTTCGGTTACTTCCCTGGGTTCCTTTAGGCGCATGTGAGATTGGTTCATATCTGCTCATGGCTCCATGAAGATGCACTCCGCCGGGCACTCCTCCGCCGCCTGTGCAGAGATCTTGATCTATGCAAACCTTCATCGGTGTCTCCTGAAGATGTTCCTGACCCCGGAGATAATACCGACGAGTCCTACAAGAGGTTTGGCGCGGAATCGGTCTTGCGCATGAAAACGAGGAAGCCTGTGTGGCCGACCATGGTGTGCTCCGGGCGCACGGACCGTCCCGACACGTTCCAATCCCGGGCGAGGAACTCTTTGACTTCGATCTCGGCGAACGTCCCCATCTCTCGTGCTCTCTCGACTGTGGTCTGCACCTGCGGGACGGTCGGAAGGTAGGCGCACAGAATTCCCCCGGGTGGTTGGTGTTCTGATGCCGTCTCGAGAACGTGCCACGGTTCGGGGAGATCGAGAACGATTCGCTCGGGAGCGACATCGGCCACCGTATCGGAGATGTCCCCGATCCGCAGGTCGATGTTCTCCGGGATCTCGCCGTACCAACGCTCGATGGCCTTACGGGCATGGGCCCCGTGGTCCTCTCGGATTTCGACGCTGACTACCTGCCCGCTCGGGCCCACCGCGCGGGAAAGGCCAAGTGTGAGAGCACCCGATCCCGTGCCTCCTTCGACCACGGTCATCCCGGGGCCAATGTCTGCGTATACGAGTATCGGCCCGAGGTCCTTTGGGTAGACGACCTGAGCCGCTCTCTTCATCTTCAGGATGTAGTCGGCGAGGCGCGGACGGAGAAGCAGAAGCATTGTCCCGGTCGACGCTTCGACCCAGGAACCGTCCTCGGCACCGATCAGAATGTCGTGAGGGATGGAACCCTGGTGGTACTGGAAACTGCGACCAGATTCGAGCCTGAGCAGGAAGTGTCGGCCCTTGGGGTCGACGAGGAGTGCGGGGTCCCCCTCGGCGAGACTCATCAGAAGATGGCTATCACCGAGAAGAGAAGTCCTATGACCATCCCGATCACGACGACCCAGACGACTATTTGTACGGCTTTCTTGTTTTGCATGGTGTCTATATGGTTGCGGACGAAGGCAACGGTAGAAGATGGCGAGCTACAAGAAGAAGTTCATGCGTCGGGTGTGGGGCGGCTCGGACGCGAGGGAGGTCGGTTTCAATCGCACCTTGCGCGGGTTGCGTGAGGGTGACAGCACCGACCTCTATTTCGGTTTGGCCTTGAGCGCATTGGCGTATCTGCAGCGGAGCAGACCGCGGAAGAAGTTGATCCACCGTCAGTCCTTACCCGAGGGCACGGCCATCGTGATCCATCACAAGAAGTCGGGAAATCCGCGTCTCGAGATCATCAAGCCGAAGAGACGGGCTCGCGGCTAAGCGTTCTGTGAACCGAAATGGGGTCCTGAGCCCCAAATCCGTTCACAACTGGGCCCTGCCTTCGCGCCCGAGATTTCACAAACCCAAACTGTGAACCGAAATGGGGTCCTGAGCCCCAAATCCGTTCACAAAACAATTCTGTCCCTGACTTGTGGCAGATTGGAGCCATGTGGGATGAGGGGGCTGTAAGACGGTTCGCCGCCGACAACCACGGGCTTGTCGATCGCCAGGTTTTACTCGCGCACGGGACAACCAACGATGTCATCAAGGCTCACGTGGTTGCTGGTCGCTGGGTTCAAGTTCAATGGGGCGTGTACTACCTGAATGTCACCCAGCAAACCTGGCTGACAGAGATCCGTGCCGCGCTTCTAGCTGCGGGTCCGCACTCTCTTGCATCCCACCGGACTGCCGCCGTCCTATGGCACCTCGATGGCATCACTAGCCAACTGATCGAGCTGACAGTTCCATACGAGAATCGGGCCCTCCCCAACCGAGCCATCCTGCACCGCACGCGACGTCGCCTTCCAAGTGTCGAGGTGGAGGGTGTTCAGGTATGCACGGTCGAGAGAACTCTGCTTGATCTCTCAGGGCTTCTCACAGATCGGGTCATCGAGAAGATGTATATGAGTGCTCTCCGCCTGAAGCTGACCTGTCCCGATGAGGTCTCCAGAGTTGTTCGTGAACAGGGTGGACGGGGTGTAAAGGGCACTCGGCGGATTCGGCGAGTCATGTCGATCGCCCGCGATGGGCTCTCCGGAAGCGCGGCCGAGGTGGACGCTGCCCGACTCATAAGGGATGCCGGCATCCCCCAGCCTGTCGCACAGTTCAAGGTTCGACTGCCGAACGGGAAGCACGCCTATCCAGACTTCGCCTGGCCAGACCTCATGAAGATGGTAGAAATCGATGGGTTGGGCGCTCATTCGACG
>SMXW01000103.1 GCA_004356805.1 Acidobacteriota bacterium
CTGCGAGAGCTCGGAGTGACCCCGGTCATGATCACTGGCGACGCCGAGGCGGTCGCCGCCACCGTCGCCGGCGAGCTCGGTATTGACCGCTACTACGCCCGTGTGCTGCCCCAAGACAAGGCCCGCATCGTGCGAGAGCTCAAGGCCGAAGGACCAACGGCCTTCGTCGGTGACGGGATCAACGACGCCCCCGCCCTGCTCGAAGCCGACCTCGGTATCGCCATCGGGGCCGGCACCAACGTAGCCATCGAATCCGCCGACCTGGTCCTGGTCGAGGACGACCCGGCCGATGTCGCTCGAGCTCTCACCCTGGCGAGAGCAACCCATCGAAAAATGGTCCAGAACCTTGTCTGGGCTACCGGCTACAACGCTGTCGCCATACCCCTCGCTGCCGGAGTTGCCGTCGGCGTAGGCATCATCGTCAATCCCGCCATCGGAGCCTTGTTCATGAGCGCCTCCACGATCATCGTCTCCGTTAACGCCATGGCCCTCCGACGCATCAAACTGGCATAACCTGGATTTCGGTCGGTTGGGTGTCTCGTTTTCGCTCTATCGTGCCTCGTGACGCTCTTTGAGGCGTGAGAGTTCCCTCTGCATCGAGGCGATGCCCGCTTGCCACTCTTCATCGGTTTGCCCGGGGAGCCTTGTCAGGGTGAACAGAACATCGGAGCCGTCGCCGTTCGGCACAACCCGAACGGGAAGCGGCGCACCAAATGGGACGCCTTCCGGAGCGATGTACATGTCGATGATGCCGAGCGCTTCGTTGCCGTCGATCCGCATTCGGGCGTTACCTCCGATCATGGGAATGTTTACCCGCCAAGACCCATCACCAAGGTCTTCAACACCTTCTGAAAAGAACTCCGTTCCCCACTCGGGATGCGACTCCACGTTCATCAGATCGGCGCTCACCTGTTTTGGTGCTGCGTCAATTGTGACCGAGACTGTCTGTGTCGTGAGTGTGCTCATAATTGTCTCCTTTTGCGGTCGTCAGGCCCTCTGACGATTCTCTAACCATACAACTCGTCAGGTATACTGACAATTCCATGAATCTTGCACGTTTGCTCCTGGAGGGATTCAGATGGTTCGACGACGCTCTCCGGAGCCGACTCGCCGACCAGGGTTTGGCCGAGTTGACCACCGCAGAGTCGATGGTGTTCCCATATCTCGACCCAGGAGGCACCCGTCCTGCCGATCTGGCCCGACGGTTGGGAATCACCAGACAGTCGGCACAAACACTTGTCCGAGGTCTGGAACGCAAAGGGCTGGTCGAGCTCAGCGATGATCCAGACGACGGTCGGGCGAAGAGGATCAGGCTTACTGCCTCCGGTAGACGGTCGGTCCCCCTGGCTCTCGAAACGTTCGCTCAGTTGGAGCGTGAATTGTCCAGGCGGATAGGGACCAAGAACGTCGCCCAATTGCGCAACGCGCTGGAAGCCGAGTGGGGCGACTCGCCCGCCGTTCAACAACCAGATAACTAGCAGCTCACCGTCATCACCGTTTTGTGAACCGTTTCCTGGGTTGAGACCCTGATTCGGTTCACAGAAAGGATTTGACGGAGAAGTCCGGTGTCAGGAATTAGGCCATCCGGACATGGATAGGGTCGGATGGAACTTCAGGAAGCGAGATAGCCCGTGGCCAGACTTGCCATCGGCGGCACAACTGAACAGAGGTTTGAGGCTCTGTACCGAAGTCACTACCTGAACATCCTTGCCTACTGTGTTCGCCGTCTCCCCCGTGCCGACGCGGAAGATGCCGCAGCGGAAGTGTTCGAGGTTGCCTGGCGCCGCTCTGCTCAGGTTCCCGATGACGACGACGCACTCCCGTGGCTCTACGGCGTGACACGCAAGGTGCTTTCCAACCAACTGCGCAGGCGTCGACGCGCCCATCGTCTCCGCCAACGTGTTGGTGGTCTGGCTATGTCGAGTGCAGAGACTCCCGAGGTCTACCTCTTGCAGTCGATCGAGAACCAGAAACTGATCGACGCACTGGAGAAACTGAGCGGCGTCGACAAGGAAATCCTCAAACTCGCCACATGGGAGAAACTGTCCCACCAGGCGATCGCCCGAATTCTCGGGATCTCCGAGTCGGCCGTAGGTAAGCGCATGTCGAGAGCTCGTGCCCGCTTGGCCAAGGAGCTCGAGAGAATCGAGAATCGAAGAAATCTGCTGGTTCCTCGACTGACCAGGAAGGAGGGATGAGATGACCACAAGGGACAGCCTGCTTGAGCGGCTCGAGCGTGCCAACCCGGTTCCTGATCCGAGCCTGCTCTATGAGGACGTCGAAATGTCCAGTCAGATCCACCTCACGGAACAGCAGAGGAGAGAGATCATGATCGAGACATCATTCTCACCGACCAACGGTGGCAAAGACCCACGAACCCGAAGAGGCCTATTGGTTGGTTTTGCGGTCGTGGCGATACTCATCGGGCTGCTGGCTTTTTTGTCCCGCAGTGAAACCGATGTCGCCGCGAGTGAGATAGAGCCGGGCCCGGTATCGTCCTTTGAGGCTATCGCAGGGACTTACCAGCGCCAAGGCCTCCGTGGACCGTGGTACTTCCAGTTCTTTGAGGATGGGACCATGCACGTTTCGCAGAATCGGGACTTGGTTGAGGACCGCCCACAGGAGATAATTGAGACCACATTCGAGGGGACGAAGGTTTTCGTAACGACGAACAGCGCAATGTGCTCCCAGCCCGACCAGGGTGGCACCTACGAGATCCACGTCCTGGAAAACGGCAACCTGCAATTCCTGGCCGTCGACCAGGATACGTGCGGAGGTCGTTCGTTCTGGAAAGGCGCACAATGGGAGCCCGTTCCTTAGCGGTCTCTCGGAACGGTTGCCGTCGGACGACGAGGAACAAACTTCCATACTTCTGCTCCGTGGCCGGGCCGGTTCGTGGACCCGCTAGAGACCCCGGTGCAGACGGCTTGTCGGGGGTAGAAGGCCCGAGGCGCTTCAAATCACTCCAAACCGAGATCCGGTTGGAGGGCGGCTCAACTCACCGGGCGGAACACGCGAGGTAGTCGTAATGTTTAGGTGGCGGTCGCCGACGTCGCGATCCGAGGATCGCATCGGATAGCGCTCCGGCTCGATCGTGTGATCGTCCGCGCCATCTCCAGGAGGCACTAGGCCAAGCGAGGAAGAGGGTCGCCGCCGGAACGGTTTCATACGACAGACCACCCACAGGACACTATGGGCATCATCGCGAACACATATCGCAGGCTGACGGCCGGCCGGCTTCGCTACCCGACGTTCGCTGTCATCGCCTACTTCGTGATCGCCGCGGTGGGCAGTCTGTCGGTCCTGGGCGCCATGGGCGTCGCCAAGGCATGGGGCCCGGACGTGCTGGCCACGGGACCGGGGGTGCCGGACATCGAAAACTTCCGCCAGGTCGATGACAAGCTCTACGCGGGCGCTCAGCCAATGGGCAATTCCTTCCAGGAACTGGCCGACCTCGGGGTGACCCTCGTAGTCGATCTCCGCTCGGGTGATCTTGGTGACCCGATTGTCGACGATCCCCAACTCCTCGCGTCCCTGGGCATGGAGTACTTGCCAATGCCGCTCACCGACGGCCACGCCCCGACCTCGGAGATGGTTCGCGCGTTCGTCGAGGCAGTCGGCGCCGCCGAGGGTCGGGTCTATATGCACTGCGGCGGGGGCGTGGGGCGCAGCGGAGCGCTCCAGGGCGCCTACTTGAATGCCGTCGGTAGCGATTTTTCGGTGACCGAGTACCTCGCCGTCGGGCCTCCCACGTTCGAGCAGCTCTTCTACGTGTGGCAAGGAGAGCCCGGTGACCCGCCGAGTCGCAACGGAGCCGTAGCCGCGTTCTCTCGGCACGTGGTGGACGGCCCGAGGACGGTGCTCACCTGGGTCAGAGGTCTCTTGTCCTGATCAGACCCTCGATCCAAGGCGACGATCCCCACCCTGCCGTCCTTCTCGACCAGCTCAACGGTGGAACATACGTAGCGTTTGGGGAACGTGGTGCGGCGAGCTCGGCGGAGCCGAGCGAGGACTTCGCCGCACTTGAGGACTTCATCCGGGCTCGCCGCTTCCACACTGCGTCCCGATCAGATCGGCCCAGGGCGGGTCGAAGGTGCCCTCGGTCGAGACCTAGGGCGATGAGCTCTGGTTTCGTGGCCACGAAGAGTTAGACATTGAGGCTGCTCTAAGCATGTGACGGGGAGGCCTGGACCTCATCGTCTGCCCAGGCGGGGCAGATCTCCTGGAAGGAGCACCAGTCACAGAGTCTTCCCCTGCGGGTTGGGAATCGGTCCGTGGCGAGCGCTCTCTCAATGGCCTTCCAGAGAGCCCTGAGTTGAACATCCATGGCGTCGAGTTGCTGGTCGTCGATGGGGAGTCGATAGAGGGTGGGGCCGTTGAGATAGAGGAGGCGAAGCTCTTTGGGTGTCTCGCCGGTGCGCTTCCGGATGAGAAGGGCGTAGATCTTGAGAGCGAAGAACGACGACAGGGCATATTTCTCGGGTGGCGCCTTGCCGGTCTTGTAATCGGTGATGATCAGTTGGCCATCGGCGTCACGGTCGATCCGATCGAGGATCCCGCGAATGACGATCCCGTCGAGGTCTTCGAGCATGTCTAGCTCCCGGTCTTCGGGGTCAAACGATTTCGGGTCTTCGATGGCGAAGTAGTTACCGAGCAACTCGAGCGACTCGAGTCCCCACTTCCGCTCTTCATCTTCATCTGCGAACAGCCCCTCGAACTCCTCTTCACCCCTGACCTCGGTCCATGCCTCGCGGAAAAGATCGAACAGTCGGTCCGGTGTCCGCTCATCGAGAGGATCATCGAACAGACGTTGCAAGGCGATATGGGCGGTCGTTCCCCGCGCCTGGTAGATCGAGGTCGGCTCGGGCAGCCGATCTATGGCACGGAACTTGAAAAGCTGAGGGCACGTCTTGAAGTCACCTGCCCGGCTCGGGGAGAGGGTTTCAAGACGGGGATTTTCCAATTCGACAGTCACATGGGCGATCATAGGAAAGGCTTGTGACAGATTCGGGTTGATCTCAATGACCCACCGAACGAGGCTCGTCGGCCGGGTCGGGGAGACCGGTCGGTGGCACCTCGGCCGACCGCGTTCTGTCCAACTGTGCAGCCCTGGGCCAAAACAGCGACGCCACCACAGCCACCAATATCCCGGCGCCGATAAGCGTTGCCTGCACGCCAAAGATTCCGGCCAGCCAGGGTGCGACTGCCAATGGCATCAGATGACTCACCTCCGAGTGGATATGGGTGACCCCCATGATCCGGCCAACCATCTCCTCCGGTGAGTTCAGTTGGATCATCGTGCGGAGAAGTGGCGCCATCACACCGATGATCATTCCCCACATCGCACCAGCGGGGACCACCACCGAGAGCATGTCGGTTCCCACGTAGGCGAGCACGCCAACTGCATTGAGACCCACGAGAAAGGTGAGCCATCTGGCATTGCGGAACCGCCCCGGCAGTCGTCCGGCGATCACCGTCCCGGCGATGAGACCAAGTCCGAATATGGAGTTCACCCAGCCGAGCGTTTCCAAGCTGGTGCCCAGGACGTCCCGATAGAACAGAGGCTCGAGCGACCCGAATGTTCCGAAGAGCAACCAGACCGACGCGCCGAGCCAGATGTAGAACCGGAGCCGACGATGGCCATAGGCATAGGCAAAGCCCTCTTTCATCTCCGTGAGGCCCCGTTTCTCTCCTTCTCTTGCTGAGAGTTTTCTCACCCCCACCGGCAGAATCAGAAGTGCGGCGACGGCCGACGTGGCAGCGTCGAACACGAAGATGCTGTCGACGCTAATCGTGACCACGAGGAGAGCGCCCAAAGCGGGGCCTATGACGAAAGCCAGCCACGAAGCGCCTTCTATCCAACCGTTGATCTTGGCCAGTTTGTCTTCATCGTCGGTGAGGAATGGCGCGAATGAGGAGATGGCCGTGAAGACCGGTGTGCCTACGAGTCCGAGTACGAAAGTGGCCACGACCAGCGAAGGCAGCGTGTCGGCAAAGACCAGACCGATAGCGGCCGGGATGAAGAGGATCTCTCCATAGAGCACAACCCGGCGTGGGTCGAACCGATCCACGAGCACGCCGGCGACCGAGGCTCCGATCAGCGACGCGACACCGAGGGCGGCCATGACCAATGCGAGTTCACCAGCAGTCGCCTGGAGTTGGAAGGCCGCTTTGCCCCAAATGCCGACAAAGAAAGCTGCCTCTCCTCCGATTCTGGATATGAGTCGCGCCAGCACGACACGTCGCACACTGGGGTCTGACCACATCCGATTGACGCTAACTGACGTGTCCGCGTCAACCGCTTCGAATTTCTAGGGGATGACCCGCGAAAAGGTCTTTTAAGACGCGAAAACAATGAGCTGATGCGTCTTGACGCTCATGTCGATGTTACGTATTTTCCCTTTTGTCACCCAGTCGGGGGCCCGCTTTCCCGGCGAAGTGGCAATGAGAGCCCCGAGAGGGTTGAGGCTTCGGCCGGACTTCCTCGGGGTTTCTCGCGTTCTCATCGGGGAAACGACCGGGTCGCGAAAAAGAGAATCCGGTTCGCGAAAAACATACAGGAGTCTGGCTTGTGGAAGGTCCGGTGATGGTCTACTTTTCCGCTCACGCCGAAGGGGAAACCCGACGACGGGCCAGAACGGCGGGAGACCGTTGGGCTGGTCAGGCTGGAAGAACGGGAAACCGAACGGAAGGCTGAACCGAAAGAACGGGAAACCGAACAGAAGGTTCAACCCGAAGCCAAAGGGAAACCGGAGGCAACGGGCGGTCGGCAGACCGAGCGGGGATCCTTCGGGATCGTCGAGCAGACTGACGGCTAGCAGGTCGAAAGGCTTGCAAACTTCTCGGAAACGGGGAGAGCGGTTTTCGGACCGCACAGCCGCTGGCTTAGGTCAACGGCGAAGCCCGAGCGAAGTCCGGTCCCCGGCCGGACGACAAACGGGATAGAGAACCCCGAGAGGGTTGAGGCTTCGGCCAAGGCTCCCTCGGGGTTTCTCGCGTCTGGACACTCTCCTCTCCACTACGAGGGAAACCTGACCGACGTAGAGTGCGAAGCCGAGAAAGAACAGGCTCATTGGAGATAGCTGATGCCACATATGCAGGACGACTTCCCGCTCCTGATGTCCACTCTTTACGACCATGCGGTGTGGATCCATCCGGATCAAGAGATCGTTTCGGTCGAGTCGGACAGGTCGATCTCGCGATCGACCTACGGATCCACCGACGTTCGAGTGCGGAAGCTTGCCTCTGCAATGGACTCCTTGGGTCTGGAGGTTGGGGATGCCGTCGGCACGTTTGCCTGGAACAACCAGAGACATCATGAGCTGTACTGGGCGACCGCCAACACCGGGCGCATGTGTCACACGATCAATCTGCGGCTTTTTGCCGACCAGATCGTTTACATCGTCAACCACGCCGAGGACAAGGTGATCTTCGTCGATCCCGACCTGGTTCCCCTCATTGCTCCGCTCGCCGACAAGCTCGAGACTGTCGAGACCTGGGTGATTTTGGGCGACCAGGCAAGTGATGCCTTGCCCGGTTCGATCGCCTACGAGGACTTGATCGGCGACCAGGCCGAGCACGGCCAATGGCCGCTTCTCGATGAGCGTTCGCCCATGATGCTCTGCTACAGCTCGGGCACGACCGGAAAGCCCAAGGGAGTGGCCTACACGCAACGGTCCACCTACCTCCACACCATCTCCAACCTGGCCAACATCGCCATGGGGCCGGACGACAACGTGTTGCCAGTGGTCCCAATGTTCCATGCAGCCGCATGGGGCTACACGTACGAGGCCGTCACCCAGGGAGCCAAGCTGACCTACCCGGGGCCCGACCTCTCACCGGAAGGCATCGTGAAGCTCTTTGTCGATGAGAAGGTGACGTTCAGCGCCGGGGTTCCGACTGTCTGGCTGGGGATTCAGCAGTATCTGATGGCACACCCGGAGATCGACACGTCTTCGATCCGCGCTTTCCTCTGTGGTGGGTCGGCCGTGCCCAGGGCAATGATCGAGTGGTATTGGACGGAGCGTGGGATTCGGCTGATTCAGGGATGGGGCATGACCGAGACCAACCCGATCGCTTCGACCTCGGTGCTCAAGCCGCATATGGAGGCTTGGGATCTCGATGATCAACTGGACCGATTGGAAACAGCAGGTATTCCTGTCGCCGGTCTTCAAGTGAAGATTGTTGATGAAGAGGGGGAGGAACTTCCCCACGACGGCGAGGCATTCGGCGAGCTCCTTATTCGAGGACCCTGGATCGCTGCCGAGTACTACAAGGACGACCGCACCGCGGAGTCGTTCGTGGACGGATGGCTCAAGACGGGCGACGTCTGCAAGATCACCCCTGAGGGTTACATCCGCATCACCGACCGGGCGAAGGATGTCATCAAGTCCGGAGGGGAGTGGATCTCCTCATTGGACCTCGAGAACGAGTTGATGGCTCATCCTCAAGTCGCCGAGGCCACCGTGGTCGGCTTGAAGCACGTCAAGTGGCAGGAGCGTCCGGCGGCCTTCGTGGTGCGGGCTGAGGGTTCCGAGGTGACGGAGCAGGAGTTGCTGGACCACCTCGATGGCCGTTTCGCCGATTGGTGGTTGCCTGACAAGGTGGTCTTCATCGACGAGATCCCCAAGACCGGCACCGGAAAGTTCGACAAGAAGGTTGTCAGGGATGAGTACTCCGACCTGCTGATGGAGTAGGCAGCCAGACTTGCCCCTCGGGCGAGGCCGATCGTCTTCGCTCAAATTTCATCTCGGGGATAAAACACCTCCCGGTGAAGGTTCTCTGATTTCTTTCTGATTCGGGATCAGACCCCTGGATTCTGTCGGCGGATGCCGATATCATCGAACATATGTTCGATGATGAGTTGAAACGTCAAGTGTTGCCTGATGATTTGGAGTCGATTCCTCCTAGTCTGATTCTGGCGGGGTATCCGTATGGGTAGACCGTTCCAGATTGAATGGTCATGACCTGGTTGTGGTGATGCGGGCCGAGGCTCGTATGGAGTCCCACTATGCCGCGCAGAGAATGGCGACTATCACCGAGGTTGCCTACTCGCCGCCGGGAGAGGTTGGCTCGGCGGTGGAACGGTCCGAGGTGTTGGCAGAGTTTGCATCGGAAGATCTCAGTGCCGGTTTGAATCTGACCCGTCGAGCAGCGGACGTCGAATTGGAGTTTGCTCTTGAGTTGCGGGAGCGACTACCCAAAGTGTGGGCACTGCTCGACTCCGGGCTGATCGACGTTCGTCGGGCTAGAACCATCGTTCACGGCACTACTCATCTCACCGTGGACACTGCCCGTGAAGTGGTCGATCGGATCATCCACCGTGCTCCCAAGCTGACCACGGGTCAA
>SMXW01000104.1 GCA_004356805.1 Acidobacteriota bacterium
ATCCTCGAAGTGCACCCCTGCAAGGTCCCCGGTCAGGGAAGCACCTGTCCGACGATCCCACCCACTACGACCCTGCCGGAAACGACCACGATCCCACCCACTACGACCCCGCCGGAAACGACCCCAACGACGACGTAACCGGTGCCTCCGGTTTTCCCGGTGGCGCGGTTGTCGGAGAGATTCTGGCTCAGGGCCGAACCGGGTCGGGACCACCGTCTGAACCCGGGCTACTCCTCTTCGTCGTAATACCTGAGGAAGGATTGGGTTACCTCGGAAACGGCACCCGTCGAATCCTCGTCCCAACCACCCGGGCGGCGAACCGTGATCGTGTTCTGAAGGACAAATACATGGTTTATCCCTACGTCGAGGGCAAACAGCCGATCGGCGAGTACTCCCGGAATGCCGTGTCCCGCGGAGTCGGAGGTAATGGTCTGACCGTCCTGACCGGTGAAACTCCTGTCAGTGTCGATGATGAGAATCTCCCCCATCGCCACCGTGTCTTTGATCTCTACGCTCTGACCCATTGAGGGGGATCGTAACTAGCCGCCGAGCCCGCCGGAAAGCTCACCAATTCGATGGACCTTGACCAGGTTCGTCGAAGCCTTGATGTGGGGCGGTACACCGGCAACCATCACCACGGTCTCGCCTTGCTCACAGACACCCTCGGCTTGGAGCGTCGAGGCTGCGACAGCGATCTCGTCGTCCGTGTAGTCACGTCGCTCGAAATGGTGGGGAATGACACCCCAATAGAGAGCCATGGCCCTCCGAGTGACATGGTTGGGAGTGAAGGCGACCACACGCTGTTCCGGGCGGTATTTCGAAATCAGACGAGCCGTGTTCCCGGTCTCGGTGAAGGCAACGATTGTAGAAGCCCCGACATTCCTGGCTATCTGTGTTGCGGCCTCTGCCACGGCTGAAGCGATGTTGTTCTCGTCCCCGACAAATGACACCGGGTGCTCTCCACGATCAGAGAGAGTCCCCTCCTCGACAGTCTGGCAGATCCGAGCCATGGCACTCACCGCCTGGGTCGGATAACGCCCGATGGCTGTCTCACCCGATAGCATCACGGCGTCGGTCCCTCCCATGACGGCGGTGGCGACATCGGTAACCTCGGCCCGCGTCGGTCTGGGGCTCGTGATCATCGATTCGAGCATCTCGGTAGCAGTGACCGAAATCCGGCCAGCCGCACTGGCCTTTTCCAGGATGTCGGCCTGAATCAGAGGCAAACGCTCCAAGGGCACCTGGACACCCAGGTCACCCCTCGCCACCATCACCCCAAAAGACGCTGCGAGAATCTCGTCGAGATTGTCCAACGCCTGAGCCAGTTCGATCTTTGCGATCACCGGAACATCCCCGCAGAGTGACGCGACGGTCTCAACGTCTGCCGCCGTCCGCACAAACGATGCCGCCACGTATTCGACTCCCAACTCCTTGCCGAACGCCAGATCGACTTCGTCCTTCTCGGTGATGTTCACTGCCGTCAAGCTGCTGTCCGGGAACGCGACACCTTGGTGATCGGAGAGTAAACCGTCTTCGAGAGCACGAGCACGCAGCGATCCGTCCGCCCTCCCCACGACCTCCAACAACATCAGACCGTCGCCGAGGATGACCCGCTGTCCCGGAAGGACATCGTCTAACAGACTTTCGTACCCCACTCGAATGGTCGCTGCATCTCCTTCGCCGAATGCAGGCACCAGATCGATCTCAGCATCTTGGTGAAGCTCGATCCCACCGCCAGGAAAGGTCCCAACCCGCAGTTTTGGCCCCTGGATGTCTTGCATCACCGCCACACTCCGACCAGCGTCAACCGCCGTCGATCGAACCCATTCCAGCATCTGGCGATGGATGTCGTGATCACCGTGGGAAAAGTTGAGGCGGGCCACATCCATCCCTGCATCGACCAGGGCGCGTATCCCTTCCTCACTGGCGACCGAGGGCCCGAGAGTGGCGATGATCTTCGTCTGACGTTGCATATCAGCCTGACGCTAACCGGCCAATGACCATGCATCTTTGATCCCGGCAGAGGTTTTCCTGGCTATGAGGAGAGTTTCTTGCGCAGAAGCTCACTGACCAGCTTGGGGTCCGCCTTGCCCCGACTTGCCGTCATCACTTGACCAACCAGGAAACCGACGACCTTCTCCTCGCCGGCCGCATAACTGTCGACCGCCTCGGGATTGTCGGCGAGCACCTTGGCAACGATCTCTTCTATCGCCGACATGTCTGAGATCTGAACCAGGTCACGTGCTTCCGCTACTTCCCGCGGTGAGCCCTCGCCTTGGAGTACTCCCTCGAGCACCACCTTGGCGGCCGATGATGAGACGACTCCCTCGTCCACGATTTCCACCAGCTCGGCGAGTTGCTCGCCGCCAAGGGGAAGCTTCGCCGGGTCGGTCTCGGTCCTTCGCAACCACGCCGTCACCTCTCCGACGAGCCAGTTGGCGGCGCGGCGGTGATCCGCCCCCGCGGCTGTGGCCGCTTCGAAGATGTCTCGAACCTCGACGGGCGAACTGGAAAGCACTCCGGCGAGGTCGGAGTCGAGGCCCTCGTTCGAGTACCGGGCCTTTCGCTCTGCCGGCAGCTCGGGGAGCCCGACTCTGACTTCATCGACCCAGGAGGCAGACATCACCATCGGAGCCAGATCGGGTTCCGTGAAATACCGATAATCGGAAGAGCCTTCCTTGATCCTCATCGAGTGGGTGACGCCGGCTTCCTCATCCCAGTGGCGGGTCTCCTGAGTCAGCTCGCCTCCGGCCTCGACGACCGAAATCTGCCGCTCGATCTCGTACTCGACAGCCCTTTCCAGCGAGCGGAAAGAGTTCATGTTCTTGACCTCGACTTTGGTACCGAGCCCTTCGGCACCCTCTGGTCTGATCGATACGTTGGCGTCGAAGCGAACGGAGCCCTCTTCGAGCCGCACATCGGAGGCACCCAACTCGGCGACCACCGCCCGCAGATCTTGGGCATACGCCCGGGCTTCCGCGGCGCTGCGGATGTCTGGCCTGGAAACGACCTCGACAAGTGGGACACCGGAGCGGTTGAAGTCGAGCAGAGTCGATTCTGCGGCGTGAATCCGCCCGCCATCGCCGACGTGAGTCGATTTGCCGGTGTCCTCCTCCATGTGCGCACGCTCGATCTCGATCCGTCGGGTCTCACCGTCGACCGTGACATCGAGATAGCCGTCATGACAGACCGGGATGTCGAATTGGGAAATTTGATAGCCCTTTGGGAGGTCTGCGTAGAAGTAGTTCTTGCGGTGGAAAACCGAACGTTCCGACACCTCACAATTGAGGGCAAGGCCAATCGCCATGATCCACTCGATGGCCTTCCGATTTGGGACCGGGAGTGCCCCGGGCAAACCAAGACAGACCGGGCATATGTTGGTGTTGGGTTCCGCACCAAACTCCACCGCGCAGCCACAGAACATCTTCGAACTGGTAGAGAGCTCGATATGCACCTCGATGCCGATCACGGACTCCCAGGTCATGAGGCCAACTCCTCGAGAACCGGTCGTTCGGTAAAGCCCGCAAGACTCTCGACTGTGGCTGCGACCTGAAACATCACGGTCTCACCGAGGGCTGGGGCCATCACCTGAAACCCGATGGGAAGAATCTGCTCATCGAGGCCTATCGGGATCGAGATCGCCGGATGGCCCGCGAGGTTGGATGGGATGGTGCAGATGTCGGACAGGTACATCGCGAGCGGGTCGTCCACCCGGGCACCCGCCTCGAATGCGACCGTAGGACTGGTCGGCGACACCAGGACGTCGACGCTTCCGTAGGCACGGGAAAAGTCTTCCTGAATGGCGGACCGGACCTTCTGGGCCTGTCCATAGAAGGCGTCGTAGTACCCGGCGGACAGCGCATATGTCCCAAGCAAAACTCGTCGGGTGACTTCAGGACCGAATCCCTCGGCTCTGGTCCGTGCCATCAGCTTCTCTGTCGTTGCCCCTTCACCCCGATGGCCGTATCGAACACCATCGAAACGGGCCAGGTTTGCCGACGCCTCGGCCGGCGCAATCAAGTAGTACGCAGAGAGAGCGATATCGAAAGTGGGTAGCGAAACCTCCACCACTGCGGCACCGGCGTCGGACAACTTGTCGACCATGGCCGAGACGGCGGTTTCGACTGCCGGCTCGTATCCCTCACCAGCCAGCTCCTTGACCACCCCCACCTTCAGGCCGGAAACGCCATCGTCCAGAGCTGCCGAAGGGTTGGGATAACTCCCCGAATACGAGGTGGCGTCCAGGGGGTCATGGCCCCAGATGGCCTCGAGCATCAAGGCCGCATCCTGGACGCTTCTCGAGAGAGGGCCTATCTGGTCGAGCGACGAAGCAAAGGCGATCAGCCCGTACCGACTCACGGTCCCGTATGTCGGCTTCATCCCGACGACGCCCGTAAGCGATGCGGGCTGACGAATCGATCCTCCCGTATCGGATCCGAGAGCAGCAAAAGCAGAGCCGATGGCCACGGCTGCGGCAGACCCCCCCGATGACCCTCCGGGGACGCGGCCGATATCCCAGGGGTTGTAGGAGGTCCCATAGGCCGAGTTCTCGGTCGACGAACCCATCGCGAACTCATCGAGATTGGTCTTTCCGACAATGACTGCACCGGCTTCTTTGAGCTTCCGGGTAACGGTGGCGTCATAAGGAGGGATGTAGCCGGCGAGGATCTGAGACGAAGCGGTAGTCTCGACGCCCCTGGTGCACATGTTGTCCTTGAGCGCCACCGGAACGCCGTGCAGGGGTCCGTGATCGATTCCGTCGGCAAGATCGGCATCGGCCTTGCGGGCCGCCTCTCTCGCCCCTTCCCTGTCGATAGTCAGGTAGGCGTGAAGCTGCGCCTCCGTCCGGGAAGCCCTGTCCAGGGCGGCCTCGAGAAGGTCGGACGAGGACACCTCACGGGCGCGCAAACGCTCACCGGCTTCTGCAATGGTCAGCTCGTGGAGTGTCACTCTGTCTCCATTGCTGGAGGCACGACGAAGTAGCCGTCCTTCGTTTCGGGAGCCTGGGAGAGAACCTCATCTCGATCGAGCGATGGTCTGCGCTCGTCTTGACGGAATGCGTTGACCAAACCAAGCGGGTGAGCGGACTCCTCGCGGGGATCACCCTCCAGTGACTGCACTTGAGTCGCGTGATCGAGGATCACGTCGAGCTGGGTCTTGTAGCCGTCCAGTTCCTCAGCAGTCAGGTCGAGGCGAGCAAGACGCGCCACATGGGCAATATCAATGTCGATTGGCATGGCCGCCGGAGTGTAAGGCCAGCCCCATCTGTGCCGATATCGGATCGGCCAGCAAACATTGACAAACGTCGATACATCGACCACTATCGATATGAGCACTTGGAACTGTGCTGAAAGGAACACCATGAGCCGAGTACAGCTAGCCCTGAACGTCTCCAACATCGATGAAGCCATAGCCTTCTACTCGAAGGCCTTCTCCACCAAGCCCGCAAAGGTGCGGGAGGGATACGCCAACTTCGCGATCAGTGAGCCTCCACTGAAATTGGTCCTCATCGAGAGCGAGCAGGGTGGGACGCTGAACCATCTGGGCGTTGAAGTAGAGGGATCCGAGCAAGTGGCAGCCATGAGCCGTCGGCTCGTCGATGAGGGTCTGACCACCGAGGACGAATTGGGAGTGGAGTGTTGCTATGCCCGCCAGGACAGGGTTTGGGTGAAAGATCCCGACGGCGCCGAGTGGGAGTGGTACACGGTCCTCGGCGACTCCAACATTCCCGCCAAGGACACCGCCTGCTGCTAAATCTGTGAAAGCGTGTGCAGTGGGTGAAACCAGTCCACCCGTGGGTACACGCTTACAGTGGCGATGTGGCTGACCCGAGTCCCTTGCGAGGCACTGCCCTCACTCTCGGTGTGATGGGGGCGATTGCCGCAGTAGCAGGGATGCTGATCGTCTTAACAGGTAGCGACGACCTCAACTCACCAACAGCAGGCGTGCTGATCAGGGTTGGCGCGATACTCCTCGCTGTCTCTCTTGTCCTACCGGCGGTGAAGAAACCGTCAATCGTCATGACCGTTCTGGTCAGCGCCGGTCTTCTAGTTGTTCTCATCCGACCCGGACTGATTTGGGCCGGCCTGGTTGGATGGGTCTTTTGGCTGGTTCTCGGTCGTCAGCGGAGCACAGACGACAGAGCTTCGTAGGCCCAGTCGAGGTCACTGAGCCGAACCGACTCCCCGGGCTTGTGCGCCAGGGCTGTCTCCCCCGGCCCAAAGTTGACCGCGGGGATCCCGCGTCGAGCCAGTTGGGCCACATCCGTCCAGCCCTGCTTGTGCGAGATCGCTGCGTTTGCCGTTTTGGCGAGGTCACCAAACAACGGATGACTGATCTCGGGATAGGCAGCCGGCGCCGTGTCGAACACCTCGAAACCGTCGGCGGACCCGCAGAGATCCTGAAGCCTGGTCACAGCCTCTTCGAGAGACCGGTCTGGCGAAAATCGGTAGTTGACATTCATCTCGAATCGCGACGGGATGATGTTGTTCGCTACCCCGCCTGAAGCCCTCGTCACCGAGATCACCTCTTTGAACTCGAGACCCTCGATCGGGTGGGTTTCTGGCCGAAGCCCATCCATCATTGTCAGAAATGTCCCTGCCCTGGTGACGGCATTGGTGCCAAGCCAGGGACGAGCCGAGTGTGCAGCTTCACCTTCGAACCAGACGGTGGCGTTGACCGACCCCTGACAACCGGCGTGCAACTCCAAGTTGGTTGGCTCCATCACAATCCCGACCTCGGCGTTCTCCAGTGCCGGGAGCGCGTCGAGTACAGCGCCAAGCTGGTTGTCTTTGATCGGGCCCTCCTCACCGGCATAGAAAACCCCTACTACGTTGGCCGTGCCCAGATCCTCGAGAAGGTGGATCATCACTGCCAGCCCTGATTTCATGTCGCTCGCACCGAGTCCGTAGAGCCGGTCGGCATCGATCCGTGCTCCGACATGGCCCTGAAGCGGCACCGTGTCGGTGTGTCCCGCGAGAACGACCTTTCCCGTCGCAGGCTCACCCACGACCAGCGAGTCTTTCACTCTGGTCTGCGGCTGACCGCCGAGACGATCGGCGATGGCGTTTCGGATGGTGGCCTCGCTGCCGGTCTCCGACGGTATGTCGACCAGCCACGCCAGAGTCTCGGTGAGGTTTGGCATCAGGGCAAGGTAACAGCTGAGCACTACCCTCTCGCTTCGTGACCGACACAGCCAGAGCCGTTGGAATCGCCACGTACTCGGGCGAGAAAATCCTGGATGTCTGGTACCCCGACCCTCTTTCGACCGACCATGCTGCGGTGGCTGGTCTCGAGGGATCAGATTCTGAACGAAGGACAGAGCTTCGCGTCGTGGAAACGGTTGTCGACGACCTCTCCACCTCGCCGATGGGGCCCGCGGACGCATACCTGCGTCTTCATCTTCTCTCACACCGTGTTTTCAAGCCACACGAGATAAATGTCGACGGGGTCTTCGATGCGCTCAACAACGTTGTTTGGACCAGCGAGGGGCCATGTGATGTCGATGGGTTCACCGAAACACGGGCCAGGCTGATCGCCAGCGGAAGGAGACCTGCGGTGACCTCGGTGGACAAGTTTCCACGGATGACCGACTATGTCATCCCGTCAGGTGTCCGAGTGGCCGACGCCGACCGAGTCCGTCTCGGCGCCTACCTCGGTGAAGGCACGACTGTCATGCACGAGGGATTCGTCAACTTCAACGCCGGGACCCTGGGGACTTCAATGGTGGAGGGTCGCATCAGCTCAGGCGTCGTGGTGGGACATGGCACCGACGTGGGAGGCAGTGCGTCGATCATGGGCACTCTGTCCGGGGGCGGCAGCGAGGTCATCCGCATCGGCGAGAACTGTTTGCTCGGGGCCAACTCGGGGATCGGCATCTCGCTCGGAAACGACTGTGTGGTGGAGGCCGGTCTCTATGTCACGGCCGGAACAATCATCACGCTTCCGGACCGCAAGACAGCCAAGGGTCGTGAGCTGTCGGGCATCGACAACATGCTCTTCCGGAGGAACTCGGTGACGGGAACTGTCGAGGCCCTTCCTCGTTCGGGGTCCTGGGGTGGTCTCAACGACGCGCTCCACCAGAACTAGTGGTCTGTAGCCATCCTCCAACTGCACACCGCCCAGTCACCGCTACGGTCCCCAGGAATGCCGTATCGTCTGATCTACATCGGCCTCGGTCTGATCGGAATCGCTGCAATCGCACTCGGAATCGCCTTCTCGACGGAGGGTGTTGCGAACGATCTCCCCGGACCGCTGGAATCTGTGTCACCCGAGCCGGGTGACCTGGTGCCGCCACAGATCACCCTCGAGATCGACCTCGAGTTCGGCTACGACGCTGAGATCTACGTTGACGGCTGGCCGATCTCCGATGCGACATTTGTTGATGGCACCGGTGTCTACCGATGGGCTCCGAGTGCATCCAGCCCGACGATCCAGGAGTGGACACCGGGAGAACACACCGTGCGGATCGTGTGGGACACCTACACCGGGTTGCCCGACCCCGGATCGTTCGAGTGGTCCTTTCGGGTCGGCTAGTGGTGTGTCGACTAGCCCAGAGCCGACAGGCCTTTCTCCAACAGCTCTCTGAACCCTTCGCCGTCGATTATGGGGACACCGAGCTCTTCGGCCTTCCGTGATTTGGATGCACCCGGGGACTCTCCCACGATCAGGGCCGAGGTCCGCCCCGACACCGATCCCGTCGCTTTCCCGCCCCGGACCTCGATAGCCAGCTTGGCTTCCTCCCTTGTGAAGCCCTCGACCGTTCCCGACACGACGAAAACGGCACCGGCGAGTAGGTCAGAGACGACATCATCTTCGACCTCATCCACCAGACGCACCCCGGCAGCGCCAAGCTTCTCCACAAGCTTGCGGTTGACTGGATCTGCCGACCAGGCACGCACCTCCTCGGCAATCACCGGACCAATGCCTTCGGTTTCGGCGATCTCCTCCTCCGTTGCATCCATCAACGCAGGGATGCCACCGAACACGCGGACCAGCTTTCTTGCCACGGTTCCGCCGACGTTCCTGATCCCAAGTGCGGTCAGCAACCGAGCCACCGGACGCTCCTTGGCGGCGTCTATGGCGGTTTTGAGGTTGTTGACCGAGATCTCCCCCCAGCCCTCGAAGTCGAGGAGTTGGTCGGCGTCGAAGCTGAATATGTCGGCCGGGTCGGAGATCAGACTCTCATTGAGGAGCAAGTCAATCGTTTGATACCCCATGTGCTCGATGTCCATTCCGCCCCTGCTGGAGAAATGGAATAGCCATTCTCGGACTCGGGACGAGCACTCAAACCCACCGGTGCACCGGGCTACCGCCTCACCCTCCAAGCGCACGATCGGGTTGTCACAGAACGGGCACTTCTTGGGCATGGCCCACTTCTTCTCTTTGCCCGTGCGAGCCGAGACGACCGGGCCGACCACCTCGGGGATCACGTCACCGGCACGGCGAACGATTACCCGGTCGCCGATTCGCAGGTCCTTGAGAGCAACCTGATCCTGGTTGTGCAGCGTCGCCATGCTCACGGTTGCCCCGCCGACAAATACCGGCTCGAGAACCGCGAACGGGGTGGCTGCCCCGGTACGGCCAATGTTGATCCAGATGTCCTTGAGAGTCGTCGCCTGTTCCTCGGGTGGGAACTTGTAGGCGATCGCCCATCTCGGGGCCTTCGCCGTAAAACCGAGTTTGGCCTGATCGACCAGCGAATTGGCCTTGATTACAACGCCATCCGTCTGATACGGCATGTCGTGACGGTCCCGCTCGGCAATCTCCACGAACTCGAACACTTCGTCGATGGTGTCCATCGACAGACTCGCCGGGTTGGTGCGAAAGCCGAGTGACTGCATGTAGTCGAGTGTTTCCCAATGGGTCTCGAACTCCGGACCGCTCTCGACAAAGCCCAATTGGTAGACCCAGACATCGAGGTTCCGCCTGGCGGTGGCCGCCGGGTCTTTCTGTCTCACCGAGCCGGCCGCCGCGTTCCTGGCGTTGGCGAATATCGGCTTGCCCTCCTCGACCTGCAGCCGGTTCAGCTCGTCAAAAGCCTCATAGGGCATGTAGACCTCGCCCCGCACCTCCAG
>SMXW01000006.1 GCA_004356805.1 Acidobacteriota bacterium
GGGCCCGGTGGGCAATCGGTGAACACCACCGACTCCGCGGTGCGACTGACCCACGAGCCGTCGGGTCTGGTTGTCTCGATGCAGGACGAGAAGAGCCAGCTCCAGAACAAGGAAAAGGCGTGGCGGGTCTTGCGAGCACGGTTACTTCAAGCCGAACAGGAGCGAGCCCAGGCCGAGTTGGCAGGGGAGCGTCGCACCCAAGTCGGCACCGGTGGTCGATCGGAGAAGATCCGGACTTACAACTACAAGGACAACCGAGTCACCGACCATCGCATCGGGTTGACGATTCGACGTCTCGACCAGATTCTCGAAGGCGACCTCGACGGCTTCGTCGACGCTCTCTTAGCCGACGAACAGGCTCGACTGCTTGCCAAAGGCGAGTGATCCAACCGCGGGCTATTCGTACCTAGACGTCATGTTGCTTGCGTCTAGCTGTCCTGCTTTGGCGAACCTCAGGTTGTATGGCCCGTATATGGGCTGAACCACCTCAGGCTCGTCTGGTAGTCGTTCCAAAATCTGTCTGTCGGGGTCGTTTCAGGCGATTATCGCCACCGAATGTGTCCGAAGGTGTCAGACTTGCGCACGATGGACTCCATCCCGGAGCATGAACTCAATCGCCTCGCGGCCCTGGCCAGTGCAGATCAGCCGTTGGAGAAGCTGATCGAGCGCAGGAAGAACGGCGAGCCACTGCAATACATCGAGGGAAGTGCGGCATTCGGGCCTCTTCAGCTGCGGGTCGATGAACGTGTACTGGTTCCCCGGCCCGAGACGGAAGGTCTATTCGACATCGCTTCTCGAATGGTCCGCCACCCGGAGGTGATTCTCGATCTTTGTACCGGATCCGGCGCCCTGGCGCTGGCGCTCAAGAACGAGTTTCCCGGGGCATCGGTGTTTGCCACTGATGTCTCCGTGGATGCGATCGATGTCGCCCTCACCAACAGACACGCCACCGGTCTCGATATCTACCTTGCAGCGGGCGACCTCTTTGACCCTTTGCCGGTGTCCTTGCTTGGTGAGGTCGACCTGGTGGTGGCCAACCCGCCCTACGTATCCGAGGTCGACTTCGAGACCCTGCCGGTTGACGTGCAGCACGAGCCAAGGGTGGCGCTGGTCAGCGGCCCAACGGGTCTCGAAGTGATTCAACGAATTGGCGCCTCGGTCGCCGAATGGCTGCGGCCGGGGGGAGTCGTGGTATGCGAGATAGGTGATACTCAGGGGGTGTCGGCCAGCAGTTGCTTCAGGGATCTCCCCGCGGTGGTGCGACAGGACATGGCAGGTCGCGATCGGTACGTCGTCGCCGTCAAGCCGTGATCGGCGAGGCCGCCGAGGCCATTCACTCCGGGCTGGTTGTTGGGATTCCCACCGACACGGTCTACGGGCTCGGGGTTGACCCACAAGAGCGGGAGGCGGTGAGTCGTCTCTTCGAGATCAAGGGGAGACCCGAGCACATACCGGTCGGCTTGCTGGTCGCCACCGTTGAACAGGCAAAGTCGATTGGCGAGATCGGGGAGGCGGGCGAGGAATTGGCAAGGAAGCATTGGCCCGGCCCGCTGACAATGGTTGTCAAACCGAGGGTGATTCTCTCCGACTGGGTGGGCGATACCTATCTTCGGACTGTGGGCATCCGAGTCCCGGACCACCCGGTGGCCCAGGAGCTTCTCGAGCGAACCGGGCCGCTCGCGGTCACATCGGCCAACCGATCCGGCGGGAAAGAGGCCTTGAGTGATACCGAGGCGCGTCGGACCTTTGGCGAAGAGATCGCTGTCTATCTCGAAGGCAGGTGCTCCGGGGGAGAGGCGTCAACCGTTGTCGATGTCACCGGCGATCGGCCGGTGGTTCTCCGAAAGGGACCCGTTCCGATCTAACGGTTACGCTCGCTCCATGATCGCCATGGATACCATCGAGCAGGTCGATCCCGCCATTGCCGGGCTCATTCGCAAGGACCTCGAGCGGCAAAACACCCACATTCACCTCATCGCCTCGGAGAACTTTGCATCACCGGCAGTCATGACGGCGTCGGGTTCGATCTTCACCAACAAGTACGCCGAGGGTTATCCGGGCCGCCGTTACTACGAGGGCTGTCAGGTGGTCGACGAAATGGAGCAGCTGGCTATTGACCGCGCCAAGGAGCTGTTTGGCGCCGAGTATGTCAACGTCCAAGCCCACTCTGGAGCGCAGGCCAACATGGCTGTCTACTTCTCTCTGCTCGAGCCGGGAGACACCGTGTTGGGGATGCGACTCGACCACGGCGGCCATCTCACCCATGGTTCTCCCGTCAACTTCTCCGGGCTCTACTACGACTTTGTCGCCTATGGCGTCGACCCCGTCACCGAGTTCATCGACATGGAAGAGGTGGGTCGACTGGCTCGCCAACACAAACCGAAGATCGTGCTTGCCGGCTACTCGGCCTATGCGCGGACTCTCGATTATGAGGGGTTCAGGGAGATCGCCGATGAAGTCGGCGCGGTCTTCATGGTCGATGCTGCTCACTTCATAGGGCTGGTCGCCGGCAAATCCCACCCGTCGCCCATGCCCTTCGCCGATGTGGTCACCGGCACGACACACAAGGCCCTGCGCGGCCCTCGCGGTGGATTGATCCTGGGCAAAGAGGAGTTCGGTCAGACGATCAACAAGGCGGTGTTCCCCAACGCTCAGGGCGGACCGATCGAATCGCAGGTCGCGGCCAAAGCCGTCTGTTTTCACGAGGCGCTTCAGCCGGCGTTCCACCAGTACACCGAGCAGATCATCGCCAACTCCCGGGCCATGGCGGAGACCGTCCAGTCCGAGGGGATCCGCGTTGTCTCGGGCGGCACCGACAATCACCTCTTTCTCATCGACCTGCGGTCTGTGGATGAGGAGTTGACCGGCAAGGAGGCGGCCAAGATGCTCGACGGGGTGGGCATCACACTCAATTTCAACACGATTCCCAACGATCCTCGGCCACCGTTCCGGGCATCAGGGCTGCGAATCGGTACTCCCGCCATGACGACTCAGGGGATGAAGGAAGCCCAAGCTTCCGAGGTCGCCTCGCTTATCTCGAGGGCCTTGCAGGAAAAGGACGACGAGGCGGTGCTGACCGAGGTTGCCGGGAGAGTTGCGGATCTGGCGGCTGAGTTCACGCCATACCCGACCGACTTCTCGGGGCATGTCTAGAAAGTGGGTGCCAGGCGAAACACGGCGGGGCAGCCACCGCCGATGATGTTTGCTAGCTTCGATTTTGCCTATCTGATCGCGGTCCATAATCTTTGTGAAGCGGTTCACAAATGAGTCTCCTTTGAATCAAGAACCAACTACAAGTCAGGTCGCCGACGCCATCAATGAGGGATGGCTGGAGGGTGGCTCTTTCGTCAGTTCGATACTCGCCGGAACCCTTGTGGGCCTTCTCGCCGACAACTGGCTGGGTACCGAGCCGTGGCTGGTGGTAGTGGGGATACTCGTCGGCTCCTACTCGGGTTTTGTCCGGGCCTGGCGGTACTCGGTAAAGATGGAAGAGGATCCGCGTGAGCGTTGAGAACCACACCCCGGTGGAGAGCATCCTTGCCCGTCACACGGTCGCCCGAGTCGTCTACGTGGGACCTGTCCTCGTTGCCCTCTTCGCTATCACAGGAGGTTGGACCGGGGCGTGGAGCGCTGCGCTCGGCATTGCCCTCGTCATTGCCAATTTTCTGCTCGCCGGTGCCATTCTCTCGATTTCGGCAAGGATCAGTCTTCAGGCTTATCATGCCGCCGCCCTGATTGGCTTCATCCTGCGACTGGGCTTGTTCGCCGGGGCTGCCTATCTGATAGCAGCACTGGTGGATGTCGACCGATTGGCCTTCGCGATCTCAGCGGTGACCGGATACCTCACGCTGCTGATCATTGAAGCGATTGCTGTTTCCAACGGGAGAGAAAGGGACCTGAGTTGGACCAACTGATCCTGGCAACCGAATGCGATGTGGTCAACGAGGTCATCTGCGCTCCTGACGACGTCAAAGAGCTGTTCGAGTTCACCGAGGTGATCTTCTCGATTGGCCCGATAGGGGTTACCAAAACGATCTTCTTGTTCTTCCTTGCAGCCTTCGTAGTAGTCGGCCTTCTCTACTTCGGGCTCCGCAAACGACGGATGGTCCCATCGAAGTTTGGCGTGGTCATCGAATCACTCCTCGACTTCGTCAAGAACGACATTGCCAAGGACATCATCGGACCGGAAGGCGCCAGGTACGTCCCCTATCTGACTGCCATCTTCCTGTTCATACTCGTCGGCAACCTCTTCGAGGTAACACCGCTGATCAACTTCCCGATCACGGCGAGAATGGCGATCCCTGCGTTTCTCGCCATCGTCACTTATGTGATCTTTGTCTTCGTCGGATTCGGAAGAAACAAGTTCCGCTTTCTCTTCGACACCGTCTGGCCAAAACATGTTCCGATCGGCCTGAGATGGCTTGTCGGGATCATCGAACTGGTCTCGATCTTCTTGCTCCGCCCGTTCACGCTGGCCGTCCGACTTTTTGCGAACATGGTGGCGGGTCACCTGATGCTGACCCTCCTGCTCGGGTCTGGGGTTATCTTCCTCACGTCGTTCCCCGAAATCGGGGCCAAGGCTCTCGTCGGAATCCCCTGGTTTGTCCTAGGACTTGCGATCTATCTGTTCGAGATCGTGGTCTCGGTTCTGCAGGCATACATATTCACTCTTCTGTCGGCGGTTTACATCCAGTCGTCAGTCCACTTCGAGCACTAAGGAGAAAGAATGTTGGAAGGAGATATCGAGGCACTCAAGGGTGCCATCGCAATCATTGGATATGGACTCGCCGCCATTGGGCCTGGTATCGGCATTGGCATCGTGGTCGGCAATGCGATCACGGCGATGGCGCGTCAGCCCGAAATGGCAGGCACCATCAGAACCACGATGTTTCTCGGAATCGCGTTTACCGAGGCGCTGGCTCTGATCGGTTTCGTCCTGTTCTTCATCGCCTAGAGGTCAAAAGATGCAGTTTCTGATTGCAACGATCCTTTACGCCGAGCATGAGGAGTCCGGCTCCAACGTGAGTCTGGTTCTCCCCGAGAGGGCCGAACTCATCGCCGGGATTCTCGCTTTTGCGATCGTTTTCTTCTTCGTCTGGAAGTGGGCGCTCCCCACTCTGAACCAGACTCTCGAGACTCGTCAGCAGGCCGTATCCGGCCAACTGGCCGACGCCGAGAAAGCGAAAGTCGAGGCCGAGAGTCTTCTTTCCGATTACCAGGCTCAACTTGCCGATGCAAAGTCCGAAGGCAACAGGATTCTCGAAGATGCCCGAGCCACTGCCGAGCAAATGAAGACAGATCTGTTGTCCAAGGCGAAGGGCGAAGCCGACCACATCCGTAGCAAAGCTCGTGACGACGCATCAGCCGAGAAGTCCCGCGCTCTGTCCGACGCCCGGACCCAGGTGGGAGACATCTCGGTCGACCTCGCTGGGAAGATTGTCGGCGAGGTGCTTGACCCCGAAGCCCATCAGGCTTTGATCGAGCGCTACCTGGCCGACTTGGAAAGCCTTTGATGCCATATCGGATCGGCCTTTAGATGCAAGACCGGATCACCGGATACGCCAACGGCATATTCGAACTTGCCAGGGCCGAGGGAGAGCTGGAGCGCGTCGAGAGCGAGCTGTTCACGGTTGCCCAGGCGCTCGATGACTCGCCCGAACTCCGGTCGACGTTGACCGATCCCCAACTGCCTTTGGAGAAGAAGCAGGCACTGATCGACGACCTCATCGGTGGACGAGCATCCTCCCTCAGCGTGGACCTGGTTCAACTGATCGTCAGCCAGGGTCGCGCATCCGAGTTACCCGACATCGCCAGGGCAGTCGTTGAAGCCGCTGCTGCCTCCCGCAACAAGGCGGTGGCGGAAGTCCGATCCGCCGTGCCCCTCGATGAAGAGACAATCGAGCGCTTGGCCGTTGCCCTGGGCAGGGCCACCGGAAAGAGTGTTGAAGTCAAGGTGGTTGTCGACGAGTCGGTCATCGGTGGCATAGTCGCCCGGGTGGGTGACATCGTGATCGATGGATCATTGGCACGCCGAGTTGACTCGCTGCGGCAGGCCGTAGAGGGCTAGGAGACAGATGTGAACACATGTCACCCATCCAAGGAGATACATGTCTGATTTGACCATCACCGCCGATCAGATCACCGCGTCGATCCGGGCCCAGATTGAAGACTGGGAACCTGAGATCGACAAGGAGACAGTTGGTTATGTGAAGTCGATTGCCGACGGTGTGGCCCGAGTCGAGGGTCTGCCAAACGCAATGGCCTCCGAGTTGCTGGAGTTTCCCGGTGGCCTCATCGGAGTGGCCTTGAACATCGATGAGGATGACCTCGGTGTCGTTTTCCTCGGTGAGTACACCCATATCGAAGAAGGGAACGCCGTCAAGCAGACTGGCAACGTCCTCTCTGTGGCTGTCGGTGACGGCCTTCTTGGTCGAGTCATCGACACGCTGGGCAACCCGATCGACGGGAAGGGCCCGATCGAGACTACCGAACGTCGTCTTCTCGAGACCCAGGCACCTTCCGTCATCGAGCGTCAGCCGGTAGCGGAGCCTCTACAGACGGGGATCAAGGCCATCGACTCGATGACTCCAATCGGCCGTGGTCAGCGTCAGTTGATCATCGGCGACCGTCAGACCGGCAAGACCGCGCTCCTCGTCGACACGATCATCAATCAAAAGCAGTACTGGGGCACGGAAAGGGCCGTCAAGTGCATCTACGTCGCGATTGGCCAGAAATCCTCAACCGTCGCCGAAGTTGTCGACACGCTCACCGCGCACGGCGCGTTGGAGTACACGGTTATCGTGCACGCTTCGGCTGCAGATGCCCCGGCTCTGCAGATGTACGCACCGTACGCCGGTTCGGCAATCGGCCAGCACTGGATGTACAAAGGCGAGCACGCACTTGTCATGTTCGACGACCTCTCGAAGCAGGCCATCGCCTATCGCGAGATTTCCCTGTTGCTGCGTCGACCTCCGGGGCGCGAGGCCTACCCGGGCGATATCTTCTACCTCCACAGTCGGCTTCTCGAGCGCTGCGCCAAACTCTCAGATGAGCTCGGTGGCGGCAGCCTGACAGGTCTTCCCGTCATCGAGACCAAGGCCAACGACATCTCGGCGTATATCCCGACGAACGTGATCTCCATCACCGATGGACAGTGTTTTCTCGAGACCGATCTGTTCTTTCAGGGCGTTCGTCCGGCGCTGAATGCCGGCGAGTCGGTATCTCGTGTTGGTGGCGCTGCTCAGATAAGCGCCATGAAGAAGATCGCTGGTCCACTGAGGTTGAACCTGGCCCAGTTCCGCGAGCTCGCAGCGTTCGCCGAGTTCGGGTCCGAACTCGATGCCACGTCGCTTGCCCAGCTCGAGCGTGGTCGTCGTGTCGTCGAAGTTCTCAAACAGCCGCAGTACGACCCGGTTCCAGTCGAGGAACAGGTTCTTGCCCTTTATGCGGTGACCGAGGGCCACATGGACGATGTCGTTGTTGGAGACATCCGCCGCTTCGAGTCTGAGCTCAGGGAGTACTTCAGGGTGCGGCACGCAAATGTCCTTGCTGCGATCTCCGAGACAGGAAAGATCCCAGAAGGTGACGATCTGACCGAAGGTATCGCCGCCTTCCAAGACTTCTTCCAAGGCGCCGAGACACCCGAATAGTGGCCAGCGCCCAGCTTCGCGATACCCGACGCCGCATCAGGAGCGTTGAGGCCACCAAGAAGATCACCCGCGCTATGGAACTGATCGCAGCGAGTCGTATTCCCAAGGCCCAGGCCCGCGTTCACGCCTCCAAGCCCTACACGGCAAAACTGATCGAGGTCATCGAGAACGTTGGCGCCGCGGATGCCGGTGGGAGTCATAAACTTCTCGAGCGAAGAGACCCCAACAGAGTCGGACTGCTGATCGTCTCATCCGACCGGGGCCTGGCGGGAGCTTATTCCTCAAGCATTATTCGTCTTTCCGAAGCCCGGGCCATCGAGCTGGAGCGAGAGGGCAAGGACGTTGTCATATATGCGATCGGCAAGAAGGCACAGTCCTACTTCCGCTACCGCGGCTATCACATCGAGCAGGCCTATCTCGGCGTGACCGACACCCCTGGATACGGTGACGCCCGCGCCGTCGGCAACCGGGTGATGGAGGACTACGCCGTTGGGCGCATCGACGTTCTCGAGGTGTTCTACACGCGGTTCGAATCGGCGATGACTCAGGTGCCGACCCACCAAGAGCTCCTTCCCATCACCCCTCCAGAAATGGAGGAGGAGGAGAGAGGCGTTCGCGTGTCCTACGGATTCGAGCCGTCGCCCGAGGAGATCCTCAATCGGCTTCTGCCCACCTATGTGGAGGCGATAATCTTCAACATGCTCCTCGAGGCGTCCGCTTCGGAGCACAACGCCCGGCGTCGGGCGATGAAAGCTGCGACCGACAACGCAGAAGAGCTCATCAAGACCCTCACAGTCCAGGCCAACCGCGCCCGGCAGGCAGAGATAACCACGGCCATCACCGAGATCGTCGGTGGTGCCGAAGCCATGGTGGGGTCATGATGAGACCCAGGAACGAGAACCAAGTAGCCAATAACCACGATGGAGCGAACAATGAGTGACGGCAGTCACAATTCGAAGAAGAGCGTTGGTCGGATCGTCAAAGTTGCCGGCCCGGTTGTGGACGTCGAGTTCCCACCGGACAGCCTTCCCGAGATCCTCAACGCGGTAGAGATCTTCTTCAGCCTCCTTGGCGAGGATAAGAAGGTAATCGCAGAAGTAGCCCAGCACCTGGGCGACTCGAAGATCCGTGCTATTGCTCTTGCGCCGACGGATGGGATGTCGCGCGGTTCCAAAGTCGTCGACACGGGCTCGTCGATCACGGTGCCGGTCGGGGATCAGACGCTTGGTCACATCTTCAACGTTTGGGGGGATTCCCTTGATGCCCCCGACCAGGACTTTTCTGAGCCCCGTTGGCCTATTCACCGCTCCCCACCGCCGTTCGCCGATGTCGAGCCACAGAAGACCATCTTCGAAACGGGGATAAAGGTTCTCGACCTGATCTGTCCCTATCTCGAGGGTGGGAAGATCGGGCTGTTCGGTGGTGCCGGTGTTGGCAAGACCGTCCTCATCCAAGAAATGATCAACCGCGTTGCCACTCAGCATGGTGGTGTATCGGTGTTCGCCGGCGTGGGCGAGCGGACCCGCGAGGGCAACGACTTGTTCTTGGAAATGCAGAAGTCGGGCGTCATCGACAAAGCGGCACTGATTTTCGGTCAGATGGACGAGCCGCCCGGGGTTCGTCTCCGCGTGGTCCTGGCGGCCCTGACCATGGCCGAATACTTCCGCGATGTTCAGCAACAGGACGTGCTTCTCTTCATCGACAACATTTTCCGCTTCACACAGGCAGGTTCCGAGGTGTCGACCCTTCTCGGCCGGATGCCGTCGGAGGTTGGCTATCAGCCAACCTTGGCAGAGGAAATGGGTGTCCTTCAGGAGCGGATCACATCGCTGAAGGGACGTTCGATCACGTCGCTCCAGGCGATCTACGTGCCGGCGGATGACATCACCGATCCGGCCCCGCACACGGCGTTCGCTCACCTGGATGCCACCACGGTGCTCTCCCGGCCGCTGACGGCTCTTGGCATCTACCCTGCGGTCGATCCATTGGATTCGACAAGCCGCGCCCTCGATCCTCAGATCGTCGGGGAAGAGCATTACTCCGTGACGGTCGAAATCCAGAGGATCCTTCAGCGCTACAAGGATCTTCAGGACATCATTGCCATCCTCGGCATCGACGAGTTGTCCGAGGAGGACAAGCTGGTCGTCGGTCGTGCTCGCCGTATTCAGAGGTTCCTGGCACAGCCGATGTTCGTTGCGGAGCAGTTCACTGGCCAGGAGGGCATCTACACCCCACTTGACGAGACGATTGCGGCTTTCAAGGCGATCATCGACGGGGAGATGGACAAGTACCCCGAGCAGGCTTTCTACATGGTCGGCGGTCGTGAGGACGTCGAGCGCAAGGCCGCCGAGTTGGAAGGTGCTGTCGCATGATTTTCCAATTGCGACTGGAAGGAGTGGGGGGAAAGTCCCTGCCGGGCCGAAGGCTCGGGAGGTAGGGCGCATGGCGAAAACCTTTCAGGTCGATGTGGTGTCGCCCGAGGCGACCGTTTGGAGTGGTCGGGCGACCATCATGATCGCTCGAACCCCGGAAGGTGAGCTCGGCATCATGGCCGATCACGAGCCTCTGATGGCGACTTGTGCCACAGGACCGATCGAGATCGAAGCCGAATCCGGGGAGCGCACCACGATCGGCGTCCATGGTGGGTTCCTCCAGGTTCTCGACAACCAGGTGACCCTGATCACGGACCGGGCAGAGGTCGCCAAAAGCCATGCTGAGGCCAAAGAAACCGCACAGCGTCTTGCCGCCGAAGACGCCGAGGCCAGCGACGACGCCTGAACCGGCGGTTGCTCGGGCCGCGTGATGTCCAACTCGGTTGTTCTAATGACCAAGCCAAATCCTTCACGTCGAGGCCCGCGGGCCGGCTAATCGAAGCCGGCGGCGAACGCATCGACCGACTCTGGGAGCCCACTCCCGATCGCATTGGCGATCACCGGGAAAAACATTGAAGCGAACATCCCGACGCTTTCCACCTCGAGGGTCACCTGAACTCGGGTGCCGGGTCCATCGTCACTGAGCTGAACCGTGGTGACGCCGCGCACTTCGGAGTTTTCGATGTTCCAGGCCATTAGCCGAGACTCTTCTCGAGCCTTGGGCGTCGCCTTGCCGAGATAGATCTTGCCGGCGACAGCAGTCTCGAATGAGAAGCCGCGGAGGCGGCCATCCTTGTCTATGACAGGGGCGATGACCTTGTCCACGCCCCCGATGCCTTCCCAGGTCTCGGGCTTGTCCAAGGCTTTCCAAACCTCGGTTCGCGTTGCCCGGGTAACGGCGGTGTGGCTGAATGTCTCTTTGGGCACGGCGGCAACCTAACCAACTGAAGACCCCCAATCGCCGTTCCTGATGCGCCAGCGATCGCATTTGATCCATCGAGCCGTGTAGAACGCGTCGATCCTCTTCAGCTGGAGCTGAGCGGCAAGCTGTCGTAATCTGGCATCCCATCCCTTTCAACCATGCTGATCGCGCGCGACCTCCGTCTTGATGTTGGCACCCGGACTCTTGTCCGGGGAGCTGCTTTCAGCGTGCAGTCGGGCGACCGAATTGGGCTGGTGGGCCGAAATGGCACCGGGAAGACAACCCTGATGAGGTCACTCATGGGCGATGTCGAGCCGACCGAGGGGACCGTTCTCCGGTCTGGTCGAATCGGCTTTTTCTCCCAGGAAGCGGCACTGCCCGAACTGGAGCACCCCGATGCCACCGCCTTGGAGCGGATACTGATGGCTCGCGAGATCGGTGCAATGCAGCGCCGGATCGAAGAGGCGAGAGCTCGACTCGACTCCCTCGAAGGCGAAGAGCGAGACAGAGCCATCGCCAAATTCTCCAGACTCCACGATGAGTTCGAGGCCAAAGGTGGATTTGTCGCCGAGGCAGAAGCCAAGCGGATCGCGTCAAAGATCGGCATCGGGAACGACGAGCTCCACCAGTCGGTGTTGACGATGTCCGGTGGGCAGCGTCGACGAGTCGAACTGGCGAGGATCCTATTCGCCGAGACCGATGTGCTCCTTCTCGACGAGCCGACCAACCACCTCGACCTTGATGCCAAGGTCTGGCTCATCGAGTATCTGAACTCATACAAGGGCGGAATGTTGGTTGTGTCTCACGATCTTCCGCTCCTGGATGAAGCCATCACCGAGGTGTTGGCGCTGGAACATGGGGAGATCGAGCACTACCGCGGCAATTACTCGCACTATCTGGTGGAGCGGGACGCCCGTCGAGAACGTAAGGAGAAGGAACGAAAACACCAGGACGAGCACATCGCTCGTCTCGAAGAGAACATTCGTCGCTTCAAGGGAACCACCGACAAGATGGCCAAGGTCGCCCGTGCCATGGAAACCCGCGTGGACCGGATGAAACGCGAATTGGTCGAAGTGCAGAAGAGCGGCAAGAAGGTCAAGGTTGTCTTCCCCCAACCGGATCCGTCGGGACGGGTCCCTCTCGTGGTGACCGGGCTTGCCAAGGCATTTGGCGACAACCTGGTCTTCATCGACATCGAGTTCGCCGTCGAGCGGGGTGAGCGGATGCTGCTCATCGGTCTCAACGGTGCTGGGAAAACCACCCTGCTTCGCATCCTGGCGGGAGTGGAGACCTCGGACCTGGGCGAGGTCTCACTGGGGCACAAGGCGACAGTTGGCTACTACGCGCAGGAACACGAGCAGATCCTCGAGGGTGTGACCGTGTTTGATCACATGAGAGAAGCTGCCCGGTTACCCGACCAGACCCTGAGAACCTTGCTCGGAACCTTCCTCTTGGCGGACAAAGTCGAACAGAACGCGTCAACCCTTTCGGGTGGGGAGAAGACCAAGCTCGCTCTGGCGATGCTGGTGGCCTCCCGGCCGAACGTGCTGCTGCTCGACGAGCCCACCAACAACCTCGACCCGCAGGCGAAGGAAGCTCTTCTCGACGCGTTGACCCTTTATGAGGGGACTGTCGTACTCGTCAGCCACGACACCGATTTCGTCGCCCAACTTATTCCGGACCGGGCGGTCCTGATGCCCGAGGGTGAGATGCGCTTCTTCGACGAGGAGCTCCTCGATCTGGTCGCTCTCGCCTGAATCCGGCTAGCTACGCGGCGCAATGATCAAATGCGATCGCTGGTGCATCAGGAACGCGTCCCTTTTTCCAAACGAACGTTCGTTGGTCTAAGATGTGGTGATGTCACCCGAAGAACAGTTTCAGGCGATTGTCGACGCCGAGGACAAGATCGAGCCCTCGGATTGGATGCCGGAGGGCTACCGCCAGACCCTTATCCGCCAGATCGCCCAGCACGCCCACTCAGAGGTGATTGGCATGCAGCCCGAGAGCAACTGGATCACACGCGCCCCAACGCTCTATCGCAAGGCGATCCTCATCGCCAAGGTCCAGGACGAGGCCGGCCACGGGCTCTACCTCTACTCCGCCGCCGAGACGCTCGGCGTCGGACGTGACGAGATGCAGGAACTCCTCCACCAGGGCAAGCACAAGTACTCGTCGATCTTCAACTACCCGACACTCAGTTGGGCTGACATGGGGACAATCGGATGGCTGGTCGACGGCGCCGCCATCACCAACCAGGTCATGCTCACCCGCTGCTCTTATGGTCCTTATGCCAGGGCCATGGTGCGGATCTGCAAGGAAGAATCCTTTCATCAACGTCAGGGATATGAGCTTCTGATCAGACTCTGCCAGGGCTCAGCCTCCCAGAAGGCGATGGCCCAGGACTCCATCAACCGCTGGTGGTGGCCGGCGTTGATGATGTTCGGACCCCACGACGGCGACTCGACCCATACCGAGCAGTCGATGAAGTGGAAGATCAAGAGGGTCACCAACGACGACCTTCGCCAGCAGTTCGTCGACATGACGGTCCGCCAAGCCGACTACCTCGGTCTTGAAGTACCGGATCCCGATCTTCGCTGGAATGAGGAAAGGGGCCACTACGACTTCGGGGACATTGATTGGGAGGAGTTCTGGCGTGTCGTCAAGGGGAACGGCCCGATGAATCGCGAGCGTGTTGCCCACAAAGTCAAGGCGTGGGATGACGGAGCGTGGGTACGCGAAGCGGCGATGGCACACGCGGCAAAAGAAGAGGCCCGCTCGGCAGCATAGGAGGATTGGCTGATGACTTACGACGTCCCCGTTGCCCCGGGCGAGAAGGCGGAGATCGAAGAGACCACGGAGCTGAGTGGCGAGAGCTGGCCAATGTGGGAGGTCTTTGTCAGGGCTCGTCGCGGCATATCCCACGTCCACATCGGGAGTCTGCATGCGCCCGATGCCGAGACGGCGCTCGAGAACGCCCGCGACGTGTACACCCGACGCGGTGAGGGTGTGAGCGTGTGGGTGGTCCCCAGCACCGAGATCCATGCCTTCGAGCCGGCTGCCGCGGCCGACTATGTCGAGGCCAACGAGAAGGTCTATCGGCTGGCAACGACCTATGAGATTCCTGAAGAGGTAGGCCAGATGTGACGAATCAGATCACCAGCACCGCTCCCCAAGGGACTTCTCCAGCCGATGCTGGCGACAGGATCACGACCCTTTTGGCACATGCCGACGACAACATGGTGCTTGCTCAGCGTCTCGGCGAACTGATCTCCAACACGGCTGAGCTGGAGATAGATATCGCGCTGGGTAACAAAGCTCTCGACCATCTCGGTGTGGCGAGGGCTTTGTACACACACGCCGGCAGCACCGAAGGTGAGGGACGAACCGAGGACGACCTCGCCATGTTCAGAACCGAGCGGGACTACACCAACCTCCTCCTTGTCGAACAGCCGAACGGTGATTTCGCCCACACCATGGTGCTCCAACTCTTTTTCGACGCCTATCAGATGGAACTCTGGAAAGATCTTTCGGGCTCCCCCGACCTGACGCTGGGTGGCATCGCCGCCAAGGCGCTCAAAGAAGCCACCTACCACCTGCGATTCTCTTCAGGATGGGTCATCCGTCTCGGGGACGGCACGGAGGAGTCCCATCACCGGGTTCAGGATGGAGTTGACGCACTCTGGCGGTACACATCGGAGATGTTTGAAGGCGCGGCAGAGAAATATCGGTCGGCCTGGACCACCAGCATCGAAGCTGCCTTCGTCGACGCCAATCTCGAAATCCCATCCGACCCATATCAACGGACGGGTGGTCGGGGCGGCTTTCACACCGAGCACCTCGGGTTCTTGCTTGCCGAGATGCAGTGGATGCAGCGGAGCTACCCGGGGCTGCAATGGTGATCGCAGCCACCATCAGCATCGTCAGCCTCCGGAAAGTGGCAGCATCGGTTGTCGATCCGGAGATTCCGGTTCTGACGATCGATGACCTCGGGATTCTTCGGTCGGTCGAGCTAGACCAGGGTCGCGTCATCGTCACCATCACCCCGACGTACTCGGGCTGCCCGGCGATAGGCCAGATTGAGGACGACATCGTCACGGCATTCGAAAAGGTTGGAGTCGAGGATGTCGAGGTCGAAACCGTTCGTTTCCCGGCTTGGTCCACCGATTGGATCAGTGAGGACGGTCACCGCAAGCTGAGCGAGTTCGGAACTGCACCACCCGTCCCCGAGCCAGACGTCTTGTGCCCGCGCTGTGATGCCTCCGCCCCGAAACTGATCGCCCGTTTCGGCTCGACAGCGTGCAAAGCCCTGATGGTGTGCTCGTCCTGTGGTGAGCCGTTCGACTATTTCAAACAGTTCTGATGAGTGAGCCCGAGTTTCATCAGCTGCGCGTCACGGAAGTGAGCCCACTCACCGAGGATTCAGTAGCTGTCACCTTCGATGTTCCTGACCAACTATCTGAGACCTTCGCCTATCTGCCCGGACAGCATGTAACCGTCCGAGCCTTCATCGCCGACGAGGATGTCCGCAGGTCGTATTCGATCTGCGCCAACGCCAACTCGGACAAGTTGCGAGTGGGTATCAAGCGGCTCCCCGGAGGGGCCTTCAGCACCTACGCAACCTCCGATCTCAAGGCCGGCGATGTGCTCGACGTGATGGCGCCGGTCGGTGATTTCACCATCGAGATCGACCCCTCGAGTCCGCGTCGAGCTGTGGCCATCGCGGTCGGATCCGGCATCACACCTGTGATATCGCTGATCGCGACATCCCTGGAGAGTGAGCCATTTGCCAGTTGGACGCTGCTGTTCGGCAACCGCACAGCCAACAGCATCATGTTCCTGGAGGAGCTGGAAGGGCTGAAGGATCGCTATAGAAGCCGATTCCAGCTCTTCCATCTGCTCAGCAGGGAGGGCTCTGACCTGCCGCTGCTCTCCGGCCGGATTGACGAGAACAAGATTCGGACGATCCACGACCGGCTTCTGGGGAACGCCCCGGTCGATGACTGGTACCTGTGCGGTCCGTACGAAGTGGTGATGATGGCGAGACAAACCCTCCGGAGCCTTGGCGTGGCAGAAGAAGCCATCCATGACGAGCTGTTTTTTGCCGGCCCCGTTGACTCCTCGACGCTTCCTCCAGAGCCGCCACCCGGAGAGGGCACGGTCGAGCTGACAGTGATCCTCGACGGGCGGTCTGTAGACACCCGGATGTCGGTTGGGACTTCAATACTCGACGCGGCACTTCGGGTGCGCTCTGAGCTGCCCTTCTCCTGCAAGGGCGGGATGTGCGCAACCTGCAAGGGGAGGATCGAGGAGGGCGAAGTGACGATGGAGAAGAACTACGCCTTGATCGATGAAGAGGTGGAGGCCGGATATGTCCTCACCTGTCAGTCGCACCCGGTTTCTGACCGGGTTGTGGTTCGTTACGACCACCGCTGATAGTGTCGATCCGCAACACCCGATCCGACGTTGTCGACGCCGCCGGCCGTCTTTTTGCCGAACGTGGCTACCACGGGACGTCGATGAGGGACCTCGGAAAGGAGTTGGGGTTACTCGGCTCTTCGCTGTATTCCCACGTCGACTCGAAGCAGGATCTGCTTGTCGCGGTGGTTGAGGAGGGCGCCCGGCTCTTCGAGGCATCGGCGGAACAAGCCCTTGAAGCACCAGGGACAGCCCGCGATCGCCTTGCTGCGCTAATCGCCGGGCACGTGATTGTCGTCCTCGACAATGTCGACGTCGCTCGAACTTTCCTCAACGAGGCGCGAATGCTGGACGCCGAGCATCGTGATCGAATCGTCCAGGCCCGGGATCATTACGAAGGGGTATTCCGGTCGGTTCTGGCCGATGGGGCCCATGACGGGTCTTTCCGCCCAGACATCGATCCCAAGATGGCATCCATCTACATTCTTTCGGTCCTCAACGCATTGGAGCGATGGTACGACTCCACCGGTCCCCTCAACTTGGACGAACTGACCAACGAGTTGAACACGTTTCTCGTCGACGGGATCGGGTGACCCTTGAGGTTCTGGTCCACTGGTAGTGTCCAGCCACCCTTCCAATAGGAGGTGTATGACTGGACGAAGCGCAGCGAGAAGAACCGGCCGTCGTACGGCAAGACGCACATCGCGTCGGGTAAGTCGTCGACAGTCGTCGGATCTGGTCGCGGCAGCGCCGCTACCCGAGGAGGCACCGCCACCGACGGAGACGCCAGCCCCACCGCCACCCCCGGCTCCCACCGAGGAGGACAAATACGCCAAGCTCAAAGAGGCCAAAGAGCTTCCCGATGCAGGCATTCCCACCGAGGAAGAGTTTGCTGCCGAGAAGGCCAAGATCCTCGGTTGACGAGGGCGCTCCCATTTCGGCAGAGGCTGCAACTGTGGGAGAAGCATGAAGGTGGTCCTCGCCTATTCGGGTGGCCTCGACACGTCGGTGATCCTCGCCTGGCTCAGGGATGAATACGACGCCGAGGTGATCGCCTACACCGCCGATGTCGGTCAGGGCTCCGAGGTCGCCGAGGCTGCGGAAAAGGCACTCGCCACCGGAGCCATCGCCGGGGTCGTCGACGACCTCAAGGAGTCCTTTGTCAACGACGCTGTGTTCCCGGCACTCCGTGCAGCCGCGGTGTACGAGAGTGAGTATCTCCTTGGAACTTCCCTGGCGCGGCCCATCATCAGTCAGGGACTGATCAAAACGGCCCGTGAATATGGGGCCGATACGATTTCGCACGGAGCCACTGGCAAGGGGAACGATCAGGTTCGTTTTGAGCTTGCGACCGCGGCCCTTGCCCCTGACCTGAAAACGATCGCCCCCTGGCGGGAGTGGGATCTCGGGGGGCGATCCGATCTGATCTCATACGCCGAGGCCAGGGGGATTCCCGTCCCTGTTACCAGGGATGCGCCATATTCGATGGACGCCAACCTCCTCCACATCTCCTATGAGGGTGGTGTTCTCGAGGATCCGTGGGCGGCTCCGCCGGCCGACATGTTCCGGATGACCGTCGATCCTACGGATGCGCCCGACGACCCCCAGGAGTTGACAATCGGATTCGAGGCCGGCACTCCGGTATCCGTAGACGGAACGAGACTGAGTCCGGTCGAGCTTCTTGCAGGCCTCAACGAGATTGGCGGGCGTCACGGCGTCGGTCGTGTCGACATCGTCGAGAACCGGTTCGTGGGTATCAAAAGCCGGGGCGTTTATGAGACGCCCGGGGGAACGCTTCTGCACATCGGTCGCCGGGCAGTCGAGTCGATCGCGCTCGATCGTGAAGTACTTCACCTCCGTGATGACCTGGTGAGCCGATATGCCAGGATCGTCTACAACGGGTTCTGGTTCTCGCCCGAGCGAATCGCTCTGCAGGAGACGATGGACTCGATTCAGGAGCCGGTGACAGGCGAAGCCCGTCTGATTCTGTACAAAGGCTCGGCTCGAGTAGTCGGGCGCAGATCGCCGAACAGCCTTTACGACGAGGAAGAGGCCACCTTCGAAGCCGATGATGTCTATCGCCAGGCAGACGCTGAAGGGTTCATCAGGCTCAATGCTTTGAGGATTCGTGGCTACGGGACAGGACCTCGGTCGTGACCATGTGGGGCGGCAGGTTCGAAGGTTCCCTGTCAGAGGCAATGTGGAGATTCACCACAGACGAATCTGACCGCCGTCTCCTCCAGGTGGATATCGAAGGCTCAATCGCCCACGTCGAGATGCTTGGCGCCACCAACGTCATCGAGGCCCAAGAGGCGCAAACCCTCGCCAAGGGGCTTCGGACCATCCTTGCCGAGGCGGAAGCCGACGAGTTTGCCTTTGAGACCACGGACGAGGATGTTCACTCAGCTGTCGAGCGGCGACTGGGCGAGATCGTTGGCGAGACGGCCGGAAAGCTGCACACCGGGCGTTCCCGCAACGACCAGGTCGCACTCGACCTTCGTCTCTATCTGAGCCGGGCCGGTGCTCAACGCACAGAACAGCTCCACGGGTTCGCCGGCGTTATCGCGCAAATGGCCGAAACCCATGCTGAGACGGTTATTCCCTCGTACACCCATCTGCAGCAGGCCCAACCGACCACGCTCGGTCATCACCTTCTGACGTACGCATGGATGGCCCTGAGGGGGGCGGACAGATTCACCGATGCTGTCGGGAGAATCGCAATGTCCCCGCTCGGAGCCGGTGCCTCGGCTGGATCCTCTCTTCCGCTCGACCGCGAAGCTGTAGCGAAGGATCTCGAACTTGACGGTGTTATCCCCAACTCCCTCGATGCGGTGGGATCGAGGGACTTCGTCTCTGAGTATGTGTTCTGCTGCGCCCAGTCCATGATCGAATTGTCGAGACTCGCCGAGGAGATCGTCCTCTGGTCAACGAAAGAGTTCGGATGGGTGTCCCTCGGTGACGAGGTGAGTACCGGTTCATCGGCCCTGCCCCAGAAGCGGAATCCGGATATAGCGGAGTTGATCCGGGGGCGAGCCGGCACTGTGGCCGGTGACGTGACCGCGATCCTTTCTCTCCAAAAAGGCCTGCCGCTTGCATACAACCGGGACCTCCAGGAAGACAAGCGGATCGTCTTTCATGCTGACGACACGCTGGCATCGGCTCTGGAAGCCATGGTGGAACTGCTCGGCGGGCTCGAGTTTCACCCGCCGGCTCCAGGATCGGCAACAGTGAGTCTCGACTTGGCGGAGGCCCTGGTGCGTCGTGGTGTTCCGTTCCGCGAGGCTCATACGCTGGTAGGTGAGTTGGTGGCCGCTCTCGAATCCCGCGGGAAGACTCTGTCAGAGGCAACGATCGACGATCTGATCGAAATTGACCAACGCTTTGAGGAGGCAGATCTCGATCGGCTCGACCCGACCGCCTCAGTCAGGGCCCGGGCAACATCTGGCTCGGGGAGTCCCGAGTCGGTGCGAGATCAGATTGATGAGATACGGCGACGCATCTGAGGCTCAACCCCCGTTGGGTGACTCTGCCTCGACCGTCCACGTCCCGTGTGACCGGATGAGCTTTTCCAAGTCGCCCTCGCCGAGTTGCTCCTTCGCCTCGGCGACCTGGGCGTTGAGCTCGGAGTCGTAAGAGGGGCGTTCGACATTTCGGAAGATCCCCAGCGGCGTCGGGCCATACGGTCCGTGAGACAGCCGACTCAGTGCGAAGGCGATAGCCGGATCTGGCCTCGTCTCGTCGTGAACCAGGATTGCGTTGGGGTCGACCAGTGACGACTCCACGATTGTGGCCTGTCCATCACGCATGACTATTGCCTTGGATCCGCCGTCGAATACGATCGGCTTTCCGTGCTGCAAATCGATGCGATTGTGAATGCGCTCTTCTTTTCCGGTGACCTGGATGAACGCTTTGTCGTTGAAGACGTTGCAGTTCTGGTAGATCTCGATAAATGCCGCCCCTTCGTGTTCGTACGCGGCCTTGAGAATCGCTTGAGTGTGACTTCGATCCATGTCTAGCGTGCGCGCGACGAAGGTTGCTTCGGCTCCAAGCGCAAGCGAAACCGGGTTGAACGGGTAGTCGATAGACCCGAAAGGGGACGATTTGGTCTTCTTGCCAATCTCTGACGTGGGCGAGTACTGCCCTTTTGTCAACCCGTAGATCTGGTTGTTGAACAAGAGGATCTTCAGGTTGACGTTGCGACGGAGGACGTGGATCAGGTGGTTGCCGCCGATGGAAAGGGCGTCGCCATCACCCGTGATCACCCACACTGATAGGTCGGGCCGGGTTGTCGCCACGCCTGTTGCGATCGCGGGAGCCCTTCCGTGGATCGAGTGCATCCCGAAGGTGTTCATGTAGTAAGGGAACCGAGAGGCGCAACCGATCCCCGAGATGAAGACGAACTCCTCGCGTGGCCGGCCCAGGGCGGCGACGAACTGCTGCACCGAAGCGAGGATCGTGTAGTCCCCACACCCGGGACACCAGCGAACCTCCTGGTCCGTTTGAAAGTCAGCCCTTGTGTATGAGCGGGTAGTCATTGAACCATCTCCAGAATCTTTTCCGTGATTTCTGACACCTTGAACGGTTCAGCGGCGACCTTGTTCAACCCGGTGACATCAATGAGAAACTCGGCCCGGATCACTTTCAACAACTGTCCGGTGTTGAGCTCGGGGATGAGGATCTTGTCGTACGAGCGGAGCAAGTCACCCAGATTGTTGGGCAACGGGTTGAGATATCTCAGGTGCAGGGTGGCCACCTTGTGCCCTTCGAGACGAGACCTCCGTGCAGCGGCGCGGATCGACCCGAAGGTCGACCCCCATCCGAGGACCAGGATCTCGGCGTCCTCCTCACCATCAATCTCCAACTGGGGGATGTCGTTGGCGATGTTGGCCACCTTCCACGCCCTGGTGTCGGTCATCAACTGGTGGTTGCTTGCGTCGTATGAGACATCGCCGGAAAGGGCATCCTTCTCCAGTCCGCCCACCCGATGCTCCAGTCCGGCGGTTCCAGGAATCGCCCACGGCCGGGCAAAGGTGTCGACATTTCGCATATAGGGGAGGAACGTCCCATCGGGCCCATTCGGATGTTTGGCGTACTCGACGTCGATCTCGGGAATGGAGTCGAGGTCTGGCAGGAGCCAAGGCTCGGAGGCATTGGCCACGGAGTTGTCGCTCAACAAGATCACCGGCGTCATGTATTTGACGGCGATTCGAGCCGCTTCGATTGCCATGAGGAAAGCTTCCGACGGGGTGGCTATGGCAAGGACGGGAAGCGGGGACTCGCCGTGCCGACCGTAGAGCGAAAACAGGAGATCGGACTGTTCCGGTTTGGTCGGAAGACCAGTTGAAGGTCCCCCGCGTTGCACGTTGATGACGATAAGAGGAAGCTCGAGCATGAAGGCAAGTGAGATGGCCTCACTCTTCAAGGCGATCCCCGGGCCCGAGGAGCCTGTAACCGCGAGGTTGCCGGCAAACGCCGCGCCGATGGCCGCGCCTATAGCGGCGATCTCGTCCTCGGCCTGAAAAGTCCTGACTCCGAAATTCTTGTGGTGAGAAAGCTCGTGGAGAATGTCAGATGCCGGTGTTATGGGGTAGGTGCCGTAGAACAGCGGAAGCCCCGACTTCTGGGAAGCGGCGATCAAGCCCCAGGCAAGAGCTGTGTTGCCGTTCACGTTTGTGTAGGTGCCTGGCTTGAGGGCAGCGGGCTTCACTTCGAAAGTGTTCTTGGTGGCCTCGGTGGTGACACCGAAGTTGTATCCCGCCCGGAAGGCAGCGATGTTGGCCGCGGCTACTTCTTCCTGCTTTCCGAACTTCTTTTCGATCCAGTCGATCGTTGGCTCCGTTGGCCGATGGAAGAGCCACGCCATCAGACCGAGGGCAAAGAAGTTCTTGGAGCGGAGGACGTTGCGCCCCTTAACGCCGGTGTCCTTGACGGCTCGCTTTGTGAGGTCGTCCATTGGAACCTTGATCACCCGGTACCCCTTGAGGGAATCATCATCAAGAGGGTCGGATTCGTAGCCGGCCTTTGCCAGATTGCGCTCGTCGAATGCGTCGCTGTTGACGATGAGCGTCCCGCCCTGGCGCAGATCCTCGAGATTGGTCATCAGGGCCGCTGGATTCATCGCAACCAGACAGTCGGGCTGATCGCCGGCTGTGAGGATGTCGAAGTCTGCGATCTGAACCTGGAAGCTGGAGACACCAGGAAGAGTCCCGGCCGGTGCCCTGATCTCTGCAGGGAAATTCGGAAGTGTCGCCAAATCATTCCCGAACAGCGCCGACGCGTCTGTGAACCTGTTGCCGGCCAACTGCATTCCGTCGCCGGAGTCGCCGGCGAATCGGACTACTAGTTTCTCCAGCGTTTCGGTTGTAGTTGACGAAGGGTCTGCTGTGGCGGTCTCGTTGGCCACTCGGTCACTTCCTTGTAGATGTTTCTGTGCGCGATCACAGGCCTCCTGATCAAGGAGACCGGACCCGCTTTTTCTGAGTTTCGCTTATCCAAGTCTATCCGCCCCCCGGCTTAGGTGAGTCAACTGGAGAGGGTTCAAACCCGACCAATTTTTGAGCTTCGAGGGTTCGTCCGAAAGCGATCAGCGCCGCTTCCGAGTCACGAGACCCGATCACCTGAAGCGACGTCGAAGGCGCCCCGCTGCTCAGCAGCGGGAGGGCGATCGCCGGATGTAGAGAGTGGTTGACCAACGCCGAGAAGTAGGAGAGGACGGCCCGGTAATGACGATCCCCGATGTTCTCCTCGCCGATGACCTTTCGTCTCACCGGGACAGTGGGCGTGATCAGGAAGTCGACGGTGCTCAGCGCGTCTGAGAACCTGGTTCGAATCATCTTCTGCCACACCTTCGCCTTGACACCTTCCTCCTCCGTTACCAGATCGGCATCGTCGAGACGTTCGGACACGTCCTTTCCGTAAGGTTGGCTTTCTCGCCGGAACTCGCCATGAACCACGCGCACTTCTTCGGCAATGAAGTTCCACAGCTGAATGGATGGTTCGACATCGGGCATCTCGATCGAGTGAACCTCATGCCCCATGTCACGAAGGGCTGCCACAGCATTGGCGAACTCCCCGGCGATGTCATCGTCCGTTGGGCTGTTCTGGTGCCAGGGCTGGGGAATGCCCAGCCTCATGGGAGCTGGACCGGGTTCAGGGGCTGAGTCAGACGACATTGTCCGGTAGGCGAGATTGATGTTCTCGATCGAGTCGGCCAACGGTCCGACAGTGTCCATCGAGCTGACCAGGGGGAAAACCCCATCGAGCGGGATCCGACCGTGCGTCACCTTCAGCCCGTAGGTCCCACACAAAGCGGCAGGAACGCGAACGGAGCCTCCCGTGTCGGTGCCGATGGAGATCGGGGTGATGCCGGCCGCGACAGCGACGGCCGAACCCCCCGATGACCCGCCGGGAGATGTGGTCTGGTCCCAGGGGTTGCGGATGACACCCCAGTGAGGGTTTTCCGACGAGAAGCCGAATGCCCATTCGTGGAGCCCGGTCTTTCCGATGATGACGGCCCCGGCCTGCTCCAACGCGTCAACGCACGGTGCGTTGGTCCCGGGCTCCTGGCGGTAGAACGCGGAGCCGGCGGTGGTGACTCTGCCCTTCTGATCGATCAGGTCTTTGAGTCCCACGGGGACACCGGCAAGTGGCCCGACGTGTTCGCCCTTGTTGATCTTGGCGTCGATTTCGGAGGCCCTCTCGAGCGCTCTCTCGTCATCTATCGATATGAACGCGTTGAGTGTGTTCTGGGTGTCATTGGCCGCATCGAGCGCAGCCTGAACGCGACTGACGGCGGAAGCACCAAACACGTCCGGGACGCTAGTCAAGCGTGTGCGGGAAGGTGGCTCCAGGCCACGTGACTGCCCACGCTCAGCTTTGGAACGTCAAACCTCGATGCGAGGGAACCAGAGACACCCATGATTTGCCTGGAGGGACCAGGATGACCTCACCGTCGGCGTCCGTGAGGGTGAACCACTCGAGCTCGGAGTCACGTTCCCATGTTCCTTCCGTCACGCGGCCGTCAGCGAAAACGAACGCCTTGCCGGATCCTGTTGTCCGAGAACTGGGCAATGACGAGCCGGACACCCCGGCCGGCGGATGCGCGGTGTACAGCTCCACATAGAGGGCAACCAGAACTGGAACCCCAACACGCTCCTCGGTGCCGTCCTCGTTCCGGTAGGTCGTTTCGCGATCGTATGCCGTCTTGAGCCACAGGCCTGACTCCTCATCCCAGGTCCATGTGACCGTGTTGCCGGAGAAGTCGATCTCCACCGATGATGCCGTCTCGGCGAAGTCAGACATGGGCCCGAACTCCCAGATGGGGCCGGTGGGAGGCTCGTCCGGGTATCCGCGACCATCAGAGACATCTCTGAGAAGTTCGGTCTTGACGTAGAGATTGTGTGGTGCACTCCGATCCGGACTCCGGAAAGTGGCCGGTGGACCGGTTTCCCCAACGATTTTCACCCCCTTGGAGACGATGAGGCTTCTCACCCAAGCCTGGGCTCCGGAGATGGCAAAGGTGGGCTCGTTGAACGCAGCAAGAAGAGTGGGGTCCGTCGGGCGGCCCGACCGCATTGGACCGAGGAAATCGGAATCGCTCTCGTGCCAAATGGAGATGTAGCGGGTGATCCCCTCCACCCTGAGTTCGATGATCATGTCGGCCTGGTCGATGCCGGATTGAGGATTGGCTCTGGGGTGGTTGTCGATCTTGACCGCGAGCACCCTGCGATTGAGAAGCTCCGGATCGTCGACCGGCAGACCGTTTATCAACGACGTCACGCGGCCGTCGCCCGTTGTTGTCGAGGTTGGTGGAATCGTTGTGGAAGTCGTGCTTGTGGATGTGATGGTCGTCGGCGGCTCGGTTGTGGTTGAGGCATCAGGCTCGGCCGCTCCTGTCGTGCAGGCCGAGAGAATCAGTCCGAGCGCGACCAACCTGGCAATAGTGGTTCGCATCCGAGCAAGTCTAGAAAGTGGGGGGAGACTACCCCAGGTTCTGGGGTCAGTCGATGAGCGAGCCTCCCCTCACCTCCAGGTGAGGGAGGGCGGTCTCGGGCTGGTCGACAGAAAGGGCAAACTCGATGCCGTCGGCGTTAGCCCGGAGAACGTAGATGGCCTCGATGTTGATCCCGGCATCGGCAAGTGAGCGGGTCAATCTCGCCAGTTCGCCAGGACGGTGTGGCATGTGTGCCCTCAGCACCGTGTTTTCTTCGTGTTGAAGAGCCGCCTCCTCAAGGACCCGGCGCGTGGTGACCGCGTCGTCCACTATTAGCCGAACGGTTCCATCGCCATCGTGGCCATACGCGGTCAAAGCGTCGATGTTGACCCCGAAGGCGGCGAGTGCCTCGGTGAGTGAGGCGAGTTGACCTGGTCGGTTGTCCATCTGGACGATGAACTCGGTCATGATGGTTGAGTCTACGCCTTGCCAGCCGGTTCATGTCCGAGAGTTGGGTCCTGGGGTTCCGTCCGTCCCCGTTTCGACAGGTACGCGTGCCAGACGATTCGAGCCGCCACTGCTCGGATCGGTCTCCAAGTCTCTGATGCCAACTCCAGCTCGTCTTCGTCGGGCGTATGGGTCATCCCGAGAACTTCTCCCACCCCCACCTGCAATGCGCGGTCGCCCACGGGGTAGACGTCGGGGTGGAGCAACGCAGATAGCAGGTAGGCGTCGGCTGTCCAGGGGCCGATGCCTTTGATGGAAACAAGCCTGGATCTGGCGTCGTCGGCGGAGAGCGAGGCCAGAGACTCGATGTCGAGCGTCCCGTTGGCCACCAGGAGGGCCAGCGAGTAGAGGTAGCCCGCCTTCTGGCGGGTGACCCCGATCGAGCGCATCCCGTCGATCCCAATCCGGATGATGCTGCTTGCAGCAACACCTTCCGCTGTCTCGTCGAGTCGCCGGTACATCGCTGCACCGGACTCCAGAGAGACCTGTTGCTCGAGGATGAGCAAGACCAGGCAAGGGAGGCCTGGTTGACGGTGCCAGAACTCGGGCCGGCCAAATCGCTCGATGGCTTCGGCAAGGGCGGTGTCTTCGCTGGACAGAAGATCGGTCGCCTCGTTGAAGGTCGTGGCGTCGAGTCGGTCCACCACAGCCAACGCAGATCGGACACGTATTGGCCCGAGGGTTCTGCTGTCAGCTTGTGTGGCATCGGCGTTGTCTGACATAACCCAGATCTGCTCCTGATCGATCGGCTCAGGTGGGTCTGCGACTCTTTTCACCATCCAGAAGTCGTCGCGCCCGGGATGAGGGAAGACGATCAGATCTCCAACCGAGGGCCTTCGGGTATCGGTGGCGACGATCTCTTCACCAGGCTGAAGGGCCGGCCGCATTGAGTCCTCGGCCACTCGGAAGCGTTTCATCGACATGTTCGGGTCGTGAGTATGGTCAGCGGGACGAGCGAGAGATAAGGAGACCTCATGCGTCGAGTGACGATTGCCCATGCCCACTGCGACCTGTACTGCGGTGTATACGACCCGGCGCAGGCCAAGATCGAAGCCCTTTCGGTGCTGAAGATCGCTCAGAAGTACCAGGACTCGGACGACGAGGTGTTCCGGGCCCGCGCCCTCCAACTGAAGGAAGAGCGTGCAGAAGACGTGAAGCATCACCTGATGGTTCTCTGGGTGGACTTCTTCACTGCAGAACATCGCCAGGAGTTCTCAAACCTCGACGACCTCTTCTGGCGGGCGATTCACCAGGCAGGTGATGCCAAGAAGTCGGCTGACCCGGCGGATGGTCAGAAGCTTATCGATCTGATCGACGAGATTGCCGACATCTTCTGGCAGACCGAGAAGGCCAAGGGCATGGGGGTCTATCCGCCCAGCTAGACCACTAAGCCCCGTCCGGCGTCTCCCCGTTCAACGGCGGATTGGTGGGACCGGCGGTCGGTTTGTCGGGTCCATCCGCGGCGTCCTTGCCGAACTTCTGCTTCGCCCAATCGGCGAGCCGACCGGCCCAAACCATGTCTCTGGACAGCAGGGCCAACCCGCCCAAGATCGATAGGATGCCGGGCCCGGGGAGGACCAGCATGAAGATCCCCGCGATGATGAGCGTGAACCCACCGACGATGCGCGCAATTCGGGCCATGGCTACAACCTAACCAGCCGTTGAAAGTCCCATAACTGGGGATGACCCCGATTGGACCCAGAGAGAGCGGATCAGGTTTCAGTCGAAGACGTCCGAGTCCAGTTTGGTGAAGAGCGGCTTGACTTCGCCCAGGACTGTTCCACCTGCCACGGCAGGCGCCGCCCATTCGGCGACCTCGGGGTCGAGGCCGAGGAGGACTCCGATCGTCTCCGACGAAAACGGCAGGTAGGGCGTCAGCGCAACCCGGACCGCCGAAATCGTCTGAATTGCCGTCCACAGGATTGTCCCGCCCCGCACAGGATCGTCTTTCAAGACCCTCCACGGTTCCGTCGCATTCAAATAGGCGTTGACTTCGCCGGCGGCGTCTAGAGCCGATCTCAAACCAGCGCGCAATTCGACCTTCTCGATGTGCTCTGACACCGATTCGAGCGTGGCCGGACCGAGATCGAGGATGACCCGATCGGCTTCCGTCAAGTCACCAGGCTCCGGCACGGCACCATCGAAGTTGTTCGCACTCATCGAAAGAACCCGGTTCACCAGGTTGCCCCATGTGGCGACCAGTTCCTCATTGACACGCCGGACGATCTGGGCGTCACTCAGGTCGGTGTCGTTTTGCTCGGGAAGGATCGAAGCGATGGCGTAGCGGAGAGCGTCGGGTTGGAGACGACTGGCATAAAACCCGATCGAGTTTCCGACCCCTTTGGACGCGGAAGCCTTCTCCCCTTTGAACGTTATGTATTGGTTGGCCGGCACGTTTGTAGGCAGATTGAGGCCGCCGTGACCCATGAGCATCGCCGGCCAGATCACCGCGTGAAACGGGATGTTGTCCTTCCCGACGAAATAATACGACTCGGCGTCGGGATCCTCCCACCACGCCTTCCAGGAGTCGGCGTCGTCGGTATTCGACGCCCATTCGATGGCCGCCGAGAGATAGCCGATAACTGCGTCGAACCAAACATAGATCCGCTTTCCCGGGCCCAGGTCGTCAACGGGGACCTCGACGCCCCATTCGATGTCCCGTGTGATCGCCCGCTCGGGCAAGTCCTCGAGCATTCCGAGGGCCCAGTTCTTGACATGTTTGCGCCAGGTGGTTTGCGGCTCGATCCACTCCCGAAGTCTGTCCTTGAAAATCGGAAGCTGCAAGAAGTAGTGCTCGGTCTCACGGAGCTCGGGAGTGACGCCACTGAGCTTTGACCGGGGGTTGATCAGGTCCGTGGCGTCCAGGGTGCGACCGCAGTTTTCGCATTGGTCTCCACGGGCATCCGGGTAGCCGCAATGCGGGCAGGTCCCCTCGACGTAGCGATCGGGAATGAACCGCTCGGCCTCCGGGTCGTAGAACTGCTCGGAGCTGCCCTTCGTCAAATAGCCCTTGTCGAGCAGCTTCAGGAAGAACTGCTGGGTGACCGAATGGTGATTCTCCGTCATGGTCGTGGTGAACAGGTCAAAGGAGATGCCAAGCGTTTCCCAATACCCGAGAAACTCCGGGTGATACTTGTCCACGACCTCTCGCGGGGTGATTCCCAACTCGTCTGCCTTGACGGTGATCGGGGTGCCGTTGGCATCAGATCCCGACACCATCAGAACGTCATTTCCGGCGATGCGGTGATATCTCGCAAAGATGTCCGCCGGCAGATAGACGCCGCCGAGGTGCCCCAGATGTCGCGAGCCGGAGGCATAGGGCCAGGCAACGGCAACAAGTATCCGACGTCTCATTGATGAAACCATATTCGGGGGTCCGCTGCTACCGCGACGTTGCGACCCCGGGCTCGGGAATGTGGGCGGTCGACCGCTCGGCGAGAATGACGCCGACGACGATCAGCACGGCCCCTCCCAGAATGGCCGGCGAGAGTGTTTCACCGAGGAAGATCACGGCAAGTGTGACCGCCACCACGGGCACGCTGTAGCCGGTGAGGGCGAGTCGAGATGCCGGGTTGAGGCCGGCGGCGATCAAGAAGGCCGTGAAGGCCAACGTGGTTCCGATGGCTCCGATACCGGCCAGCAGCAGCCAGCTCGTCCCGTCGATCGTAGCAAGGTCGATATCCCAAAAGAGCGGCATGGCAATGAACAGAACGACAGTGTTGACGGTGAACTGAGGTAGGACGAGGTCGTCGCTGGGGACCTCGAGGGCGAATCTCCGACTGAACGCACCGCCGATGCCCGCCAGGATCACGCCCGCTGTCACCAAGAGGGTGCCGCGCCAGAGATTGTCGACGCCTTCTACTGATGCGCCACCAACACCCACAAGGACGGCCGATCCCATCAAAGCGATCAGGAGTCCGGGGAGTGACTTCACCTGAAATCGCTCACCGTCAACAATGAAGTGTGCGGCGGCGATGGTGGCGAGCGGGATGAGAGCGATCAGGAGACCGCCAACGCTCACCGGAAGATCCTCGAAGGAGAGCGTCATCAGGAGCATCGGCAGGGCCATTCCCACCGTGCCCAGCACCAGGCCGCGTCTCCACGCGGCGGGACTCCTGGTGCCGAATCGCTTTGTAACAACTATGACAAGGCCGAGCGCCGCCATGGCGAACGCCATTCGAATCGGCACCAATGTGAATGCGCCAACTCCTCGCAGAATCACCGCTCGGGTCATGACGGCAGAGGCTCCCCATCCGAGGGTTGCGCCGACCAGTGGAGTCCAGGGATTCATGAGGTGGGCAACATAACCGTCTGTGCTCAATGAACAGCGGAGGAAGACCGATACATTGCTGCAAATGCGAATTCGCTATGTCTCGACCCTGACGGCTTTGGCCCTTGTTCTCACAGCTTGCGGTGGTGGCGTTGCCATCCGGTCCACCACGACTGCCATCCAGTCCATCACCCCCGACGCCCTTCGACTCAGCTACACCCTCGAGTCCGGCACGACTTTCGAGTATGAAGTGGGCATCGACCAACAAATCGACATGAGTGCCACGGGCGACGCCTCTGCCATGGGCGATGAGGAGATTCCCGGCGACGCATCGATCCATCTGACCGGAACGACAACCTTCAGCCACTCCGTTGCGGAGGGCCCGAAGCCGGACACGTACGAGATCACGATCAAGGGTGACTTCACCGACCTTCAGATCACCGGGACCATCGATGGTGAACCCATTGGTCAAACCGATCTTCCCGATTTTGCCGAACTGGAACCTATTGACGTGACGATCGTCGTTGACGATCAGGGCAACATCATCCCAGACGACGACATGTTCGACGACGCATTTGGAGGCGGCCTCGGCGGGTTTGGCGACCTACTCGCCGCCCCCGGCATGGATCCCGGACGATTCGTCGGTCCACCGTTCCCTGATCGTCCCGTGACGGTGGGTGATAGCTGGTCCGAGACCATCGAAAGCCCGGTCTTCATGGGCGGTGACGCCATCGTGACTCAGATCGGCAACGAAGTGACGGCCACCGAGACCATCGATGGCCATGTAGTGCTCGTCATCGAGACCACGTCGACCACATCCATGATCGAGTTCGATCTGGCGGAGTTTCTCGTTGGGTTCTTCCAAGCCTTCATTCCGGACAATGCCACCGACGAGGAGAAGGCCGACATCGATGCCATCGCAGAGGGATTCCGCTTCTTGTTCATCATCGACGAGACGGTCTCCGACATGACGACATGGTTCGATGCTGAGGCGGGTTACGCACGTCGGGCCGAGTTCTCGATGAGCACGAGCATTGTCATCGACATCAATATGCCCGACGACGAGACGGGTGAGATGGTCGCCTTTGGCATGGAGATGAACATTGCCCAGGATGTCACCTACCGATTGATCGACGCAGCCGGCGCTTAGTCGAAGATCCTTGGGTGGATTCTCCCCTGCGGTTCTCCTCGGCTGATTGAAGTTCTTGGCCATTGTTGGTCCGCTGAAAGTGTGACAAAGCCCCTTGCATCATATGAGGACAACTTGTAGCGTAAGGGTCACTCTGTCCTCGACTCGGGAATAGGGCGCAACTCGGTCAAGATGAAGGTGTCACCATGAACTCCCTTGCGGATCCCAACGTTGTCGAGGTGCTGGACCGTCTTCACCGCGAAGCCGAGGCGCAGACGCCAGAGCTCAGAAAAAGGATGGCGGCTACTCGCGAGGGCGGACAGATGACCGAAGACTGGCCCGAGCAAATGCGTGACTTCTACTTGCCGGTCAGTCGCGAGCAAGGTCGCTTCCTCTACCAGACCGTTCGAGCCGTACGCGCGGAGCGGGTGGTCGAGTTCGGCACATCGTTTGGCGTCTCCAGTATCTATCTCACCGCAGGTCTCCGCGACAACGGCGGCGGCATCCTTGTCGGGTCCGAACTAGTCGAGGACAAGGCGGTGACGGCCCGTCAGAATCTCGCTGCCGCCGGGCTCGCCGAATACACGGAGATCCGTTCTGGCGACGCCCGCGATACCCTTGCTGATCCGGGTGGCCTTGTGGACGTCGTGTTGCTCGATGGCGGCCCGGGCATGTACTTGGAGATCGTCGAGCTCCTTGTGCCCCACCTCCGCGACGGTGCGGTTGTGGTAGCCGACAACATCGAGAGCGGAGGCGAAGACGAGCAACCATATGCCAAGTGGATTCGCGACCCCGCCCATGGGTTTGTGTCGTCGTCCATCGTGATGAAAGGCGGCACCGAGTACTCCGTGTGGGTGTCCGGGACAGGGGTGTCCGGGACAAAGGTGTCGGGGACTATGCAACACAGCCCTCTACACGCCGTGGTAGGGGATAATCGTCTCGACATCGATCGGAGATTGTTGTGAAGCCTGTCAAGATCGCCGAATGGAGTGAAATCCCGGATCGGAAACCGGTTGGTGCCCTTGTCGGCAACATTGACCTGGTCATCGTCCGTTGGGATGACAACCATTCGGTGCTGTACGGCCGGTGCCTGCACCGGGGCGCCATGCTCGCCGACGGCCATATCTCCGGGAACGATCTCGTCTGCAGTCTCCACGGATGGGATTACGTCTATATGACTGGGGTGAGCAGTTACACGAACGAGGAGAAGCTCAACAAGTTCTCGTCGTGGATCGAGGACGGTTCCCTTCTCGTGGACGAGGAGGAGATCTTGATGTGGGAGGAATCTCACCCGCAGCCGTATGATCGCTCGGCATATCAGGGCGCTTGGCAGGACCCGCACGGCACGCCGGAGGAGCCGCACCAGGCTCTCATCCGCCGGCTCGGCACCGAAGGGCTGGACTATCTCGGGCATCACGGGCCGGTCGGTTCGATGGGCGTTCCCCTCCAAGAGCTTCCGGGATGGGAAGACATCCAGTTTGTGACAGCGCAGTTGGCCCGCCTGCCCCAACTCGACGATGTTCCCGTCGCAACCGAAGTTGTCATCGGTCCTAACGCCGACCGTCCTCTGACCTTGGATATTCCGCTCTTTGTGTCGGATATGAGTTTCGGCGCCCTTTCATTCGAGGCCAAGGTCGCATTGTCAAAGGGTGCCGAACTGGCCGGTACCGGGATCTGTTCCGGGGAGGGAGGGATGCTGCCTGAGGAGCAGGAGGCCAACTCGCGGTACTTCTACGAATATGCCTCCGGGAAGTTCGGGTTCAGTTTCGACAAGGTCGCCAAAACCCAGGCGTTCCACTTCAAACTCGGTCAAGGCGCCAAGACGGGCACCGGTGGCCACCTTCCCGGTCGAAAGGTGACAGTGGAGATCGCCGCCGTCAGAGGGCTCGAGCCGGGAGAGGACGCGATCTCACCGAGTCGGTTCGAGGACTTCGAGAATGAGGACGATTTTCGCCGGTTTGCCGATGAGGTACGTCTGAAGACGGGTGGAATACCGATTGGCGTGAAAATGTCGGCGCAGCACATCGAGGACGACATCGACGCCGCCCTCCGGATCGGCGTCGACTACATCATCTTGGACGGTCGTGGCGGCGGCACTGGTGCAGCACCGGTGCTTTTTCGAGACAACATCTCGGTTCCAACCATCCCTGCCTTGGCAAGAGCCCGACGACATCTCGAAGCCCGCGGGCGAGGTGATGTCACCCTGGTGGTGACCGGTGGTCTGCGTACCCACGCCGACTTCGCCAAGGCAATGGCACTCGGCGCCGATGCCGTCGCTCTGGCCAACTCTGCGATGCAGGCCATTGGCTGTCTGGGCATGCGGGCCTGCGCCACCAACAACTGCCCGGTCGGAATCGCCACTCAACGCGAGGATTTGCGGGCGCGCTTGCCGGTGGAGGAAGCCGCCGAGCGACTCAACCGCTTCTTCCAAGCCAGTACGGAACTCATGTCTGTGCTGGCGAGGGCATGTGGGCACACTCGCCTCGATGAGTTCTGCACCGATGACCTCACCACGTTCGACAGTGAGATGGCCGCACTCACAGGTATCGCCTACGGCGGAGTCACATAAGGACCAAAGGGATCCGTACTTGCGGCCAGCTGTCCTGGCGGTCATGGTCGCTGATGTTCGCCAGCTACTACCGGTGGCCACCGTCCCGATCGGGCGCCTCTGCGTAGCGAAAAAGTAGCCGGCGTCCCCGCAAACCAGAAGACTGGGCTCCGACTGTTACTTCGAGGTTCGACGTATCGGGAATAGGACTCAATTCACTCTGGTTAGACGACCTGTTACGATATATCGTGATACAACTAGAAGTCTTGAAAGGAGACCTATTTGTCATACGCAATGACACCCCCCTGGGTCGCCAAACGTCACATGATGGCGATGGCGGGCCGAAGAGGCAGACGAGGCTGGAGCAATGAGCTCCGCGGCAGGTACCCCATGGGATCCGGGGCGTTCTACGGCGGCAGACCCAAAGTAAGCAGAGGCGACGTCCGTGCCGCCATCCTCCACCTGCTGGCCGAAGCGCCAATGCACGGCTATCAGATCATGCAGGAGATCACAGAACGAACCGACGGGATCTGGCAGCCAAGCCCGGGGTCTATCTATCCCACGTTGCAGCAGCTCGAAGATGAGGGACTCGTCCAGGCCGAGGAACAAGACGGCAGGAAGACCTACACCCTTACCGATGACGGACGGGCCCGGGTCGAGTCGGATGAAGAGCCTCCTCCGTGGGAGCGCTTCGGTTCTGACATCCACCATGGACTCCACGCTCTTCGTGAGACCGGATTCGGGGTCGGCGCCGCCGTCATGCAGGTAGCCCGGGCCGGGTCAGAGGCGCAGGTGGCCAAGACGAAAGAGATCCTCGAAGACGCCAGGCGAAAGATCTACCAGATCCTCGCCGAGGACGACTATTCGACAGAAGGCTAAACAGCCCCAGCATCTACTAGGCGTGACGTCGTCGGACCGGACTGAACAGGACCACGGTTGGCGGAACGATGAGGTCATTGCATTCCGGCGAGTCTGAGCTGGGAGTGACCCGGTCTACCGCCGGGGGCGTCCGCGCCAGGTGGTGTAGACGTGTTTCATCATCGCGAGTGAATAGGCGGGCAGAGTGAGCAGATCCTCGTGATCTGCCAGCCTTTGTGGCTCATCTTGGGGTTCGATGTCTCCCAGATTCCTCACAGGGATATCCACCGACGACAAGTCGTCGTCTTCGAGGGGCTCTTCTACCTCCGGTTCGTCTGTCTCCGGTTCGGACACCGGCTCAACAACGATCGGGGACCGGGGTGCCAAGCTCTTCACCTCGGCGAGTTCACCCCGCATCTCGGTCAACCGCTCCCTGAGAAACGTTGTTTCGGTCTCGGCCTTGGCTGCTCTTTCCCGGGCTTCAGCAAGCTGCTGACCGGCCTCGTGGAGGTTCCCCAACTGCATCAGAATCTTGTTCCATGCGTCGAGGGGGACGAGCATCGTTCCCTCGGGGATAACAGGCTCGCCGTCGGTTGCAGGATGGGTTTCCGTAGTTTCAGGGATTGGTTCCGGATCCGGGCTCGGAGCCGGAGTCGGTGTCGGCGGTTCGGCTCGCTCTGACTGCTGCATCTCCAGATGCGCCAATGCCTTATCGCTGAAGGTCCGCCCCAGTTCGTCGGCGCGTTGGTGAATTCCTCTCAGCGACACCAGACGCAGCGGACCAACCGGTGTCTCGTTGAGGTAGGTGGGCACATTCTGTCGGCGGGCCCATTTGCGTAACGTCGAGATGGGGATCCCGGTGAGTTCGGTCGCCTCCCGCAGCGTCAACCAGTCGGGATCGTTCCTATCCACACTGGCATACGGCCGCTCACTCGGACCCGGCGTGGGCTTTGAGGAGCGAAGTGCCTCGGTCTCCCAGAGGAAGGCGGAATCGCTGTCGGCCATGGCCCGGATCATACGGGGGCGTCCCTATAGGATGGCGGTCGAGGAGGCCCTTCGGAGCAGATGACATCTTCCAGAATCCAAGGCATGCCGTCGGAAGAGGAGGTGCGGTCCCTCGTCGAGCGGATTGTCGATGGTGTTGTCGACACTGACAACGAGGCACCTGAAGTCTCCGCTCCTCAAGGCGACCCTTCTGCGTCCAGCATGGATCTTTTCGGCAAGATCGCAATCGGCGCCGATCACGGGGGCTATCCACTCAAGGAGCGTATCGCCTTCAGACTGAAGGAAGCCGGATGGGATGTCGTGGACTGTGGAACCCATTCGCAAGAGTCGGTCGACTACCCGGAATACGCCCTGGCTGTGGCCCAGAAGGTGGCAGATGGCGATTGTCGCTGGGGGATCATGATCGATGGCGCCGGTATCGGCTCATCCATGGTGGCAAACAAGGTGCCCGGGGTCCGCGCCGCCCTTTGCTATGACGTTTCGTCGGCCCGAAACAGTCGGGAGCACAACCATTCCAATGTCCTCACGCTCGGCGCCGGGCTGATCGGAGACGGGTTGGCGTGGCAGATCGTGGAGGAATGGCTATCCACCGAATGGTCAGGGGGTCGTCATGCTCGCCGGGTTGCCATGATCGACGCGTTAGATCAGCAATACTCCGGACCCGAATGAAGAAAGTCGCGTCATGAATCGCGAGGCCTTGGTCGAGACCATCACTCGAGAGGTTCTCGCTGCGCTCTCCACCCGGTTCGATATGGCCGAGACGGGAGAGAAGGTTCGCGAGGTCGTCGCCAATGGGGCCGATAGGGTCGCATTTCATGGGGAAGCAGCGGATGTCCCGCTTGACGTTGCGCGGTACATCGACCACACCCTTCTTGCAGCCGACGCAACGGCTGACGACATCGACCTGCTCTGCTCCGAGGCTGAGCAGTACGGGTTCGCCTCGGTGTGCATCAACCCCACGTGGGTGAAACGGGCGGCCGAGAACCTACGAGGAACGAAGGTGCCAGTGTGCTCGGTGATCGGCTTTCCGCTCGGTGCGACCACGACCGAAATCAAGGCTACCGAAGCACGCAAGGCTCTCCGCGACGGCGCCCGCGAGATCGACATGGTAATAAACGTCGGAGCCCTCAAGTCGGGTGACCACGAACTCGTATACAACGATATCGTCAAGGTTGTGGACGCGGCTCACGAGACCGGGGCGATTTGCAAGGTTATTCTGGAGACAGCCCTGCTCACCGATGAGGAAAAAGTGATTGCTTCGGCGTTGGCTAAAAGGGCCAAGGCCGATTTCGTGAAGACTTCGACCGGGTTCGGTCCAGGTGGAGCAACGGTCTATGACGTCGCCCTGATGCGCGAGACGGTAGGACCGGACATGGGGGTCAAGGCGTCAGGCGGTGTCAGAACTGCACATGATGCAGAAGACATGATTGCCGCCGGTGCCACCAGGATCGGTGCGTCCGCGGGAGTGCAGATTGTCGGCGGATCAGACGGAGGACATAGTGACGAAAGGTATTGAGCTCAGGTCCTACGCGTTCCTGGACAGCCTGCAACCGCAATACGCGGCGTTCCTGGGAACCGTTGCCCAAGGCTTTCTTCCCCTGGCGGGGGACGCCTCGCTTTGGGTCGAGGTCGCGCCCGGAATCGAAATCAACCGTCTTACAGACGTTGCCCTGAAGGCAACCAACGTCAAGCCAGGTCTTCAGGTCATCGAGCGCTTTTTCGGCGTGCTCGAGGTCCATTCACCGGACCAAGCAGAAGTTCGGGCCGCAGGCGAAGCCATCCTCGAAGGCATTGAGCACTCCGAAGACGATCGATTGAAGCCTCGCATCATCAGTTCGCAGATCATTCGGCGGATCGATGACTATCACGCACAACTCATCAATAGGACGAGACACGGAGAGATGATTATCCCGGGACAGACCCTCTATGTGCTCGAGTGTGAACCAGCTGCCTACGCCTCTCTGGCTGCCAACGAGGCAGAGAAGTCTGCCGAGATAAACGTGCTCGAGGTGCGAAGCTTCGGATCGATGGGGCGCGTCTACCTCGGTGGCGAGGAACAAGACATCGATGTGGGATGGCAGGCGGCTGTGTCCGCCCTGGAAGGTCTGACAGGAAGAGACCCTGAAAGATCAGAGTGACAATTTCGACTGAGAACGAACGAAAGGAGGAGCTTCATGGCTGAAGCTCTGGGAATGATCGAAGCGCGCAGCTACCCGGCGATGGTGGAGGCCGCGGATGCCATGGTCAAAGCGGCCAAGGTGGAGCTGGTGAGTATGGAGAAAACCGGCGGAGGGTACATAACTGCGGTAGTCCGGGGTGATGTTGCGGCGGTGAAGGCCGCGGTCGATGCGGGTATCCGCGGAGCAGAGAAGGTCGGCGAAGTAACCGCTACCCATGTCATTGCGCGCCCACATGTCAACGTGGATCTCGTGCTGCCACTGGGCCGTCAGGATCAGGCGCAGGACGACCTCGGCTGACGAGCACAAGAAACAGGAGAGACCCATGCATTTAGGCAGGGTCGCTGGAACCCTCGTAGCCAGCCACAAGGAAGCCCTTTTGTCGGGGATGAAGTTCCTGATTGTGAGGCAGATAGACGAGGCAAACCAGGAGACAGGGACATATGTGGTGGCTGCTGACGCTGTTGGCGCCGGCCATGGTGAGGTCGTCCTATACGCCTCGGGCAGTTCGGCGCGTCAGACCGAGCTGACCAAGGATCGTCCTTGCGACGCCGTGATCATGGCGATCGTGGACTCCTGGGATATCGATGGCGAGGTCCGGTACCACAAGGGTCAGGAGGAAGCTGCTGGATAGGTCGAAGCTCAGCGACAGCGAAGTCCGCACGATAATCGATCGGGTCAAAGGCCGGGTTGCCGCGGCCGAATTCGCCGACCGATCCGGTCCGGCACTTCGCGCCAGTGATGAGCTTGCAATTTCCGAGGTGGAACTCGGCGACGGAATCCACTCCACCATCGATGAGGCGGCCCGATCCGCCCTTCAGGCGTTCGAGGTTTACCGAGAGATGGGTCTCGAAACCAGAAAAACTGTTGTCGACAGTATGCGCACGGCCATGCTCAGGGAAGGGGAGAGGCTCGCCTACATGGCGGCTGAAGAAACTGGTATCGGCCGTGCCGAGGACAAGGCCGTCAAGAATCGACTGGTGACGACCAAGACGCCGGGTCCGGAGGACCTGGAACCTCATGTTGTGACAGGTGACGCAGGCATGATGGTCACCGAGTATGCGCCGTACGGCGTCATCGCTTCGATCACGCCTTCCACCAACCCCACTTCGACCATCATCAACAATTCGATCGCGATCGTCTCGGCAGGCAACGCCGTGGTTTTCAACGTCCACCCCAATGCCAGCCTCGTCTCCGTTGAAAACATCAAGCTTCTCAATCGAGCGGTGGTCGCCGCCGGGGGTCCGCCGAACCTGATCACTGCGATCCCTCACCCGACTTTGGAGTCGGCACTCGAGGTGATGCATCACCCTGACATTGCTGTTCTCCTGGTGACCGGAGGGCCCGGCGTCGTCAAGGAGGCATTGAAGACCAGCAAGAAGGCGATCACCGCAGGTCCGGGCAACCCACCTGCCGTTGTCGACCAAACGGCCGACGTCGACGCCGCGGGCCGCGACATTGTTCGAGGCGCCTCGTTCGACAACAACATCATCTGCACGGATGAGAAGACCACGATCGTCGTTGACACCGTGGCCGATCGCCTCGTTCAGGCAATGGTCGCCAATGGCGCCTACAGACTCAAAGAGCACGAACTGAAGCGACTGGAACGGGTCATTTTCAAGGAGATGGGCCCTCCCAACAAACCGGGCGTGATCAACCAGGCACTCATCGGGAAGAACGCCGCTGCGATTCTTTCCGAGATCGGTATCACAGTCGACGGCGACCTTCGATTGGTCGTGGCCGAGGTTCGGAGTGAGCACAGTCTGGTCTGGACGGAGCAGATGATGCCGGTCATGCCCGTTGTCAGGGTGCACAGCGTCGACGACGCCATCGACCTGGCAGTTCGGTCAGAACATGGCTTCCGCCACACGGCGTCGATTCACAGCACCAATGTCGACACCATCACCCGGATGGCCCGGGCAATGAATTGCAGCATATTTGTGGCCAACGGTCCCAACTTCAGCGGTCTGGGAGAGGGTGGCGAGGGGTTCACCTCATTCTCCATCGCCAGCCCAACCGGGGAGGGAATGACCCGGCCGCGGCACTTCTCACGCGTCCGAAGGATCAGCGTCGTGGGAGCGCTGCGCATTGTCTGATCCCGCGATCGCCCTTCTCGAGTTCGACTCGATCAGCGCCGGGATCGTGTCCGGCGATGCCATGGTCAAGTCATCTCCTCTGGGATCGATCTATGCGGGAACTGTCCATCCTGGGAAGTATCTGGTTCTGGTCAGCGGTGACACCGCCAGCGTCGAGGTGGCTCTGTCAACGGGAACTGATATTGGTGGGGGCCACATCACCGACTCGGTGTTCCTCCCCGACATTCACCCGGACGTGACATCCGCGATTGTTGGGAGAGCCCAGAAGGCGACGCTCGGCGAAGAGGCCTTGGGGATAGTCGAGACGTCCTCGGTCGCCTCCGTGATCGACGGTGCGGACGCCGGGGTCAAAGCGGCCCACGTGGTCTTGGGGGCGGTCGGTTTGGCTGACGGTCTTGGTGGCAAGGGCTATGTATTCTTCTCCGGGACGGTCTCCGATGTAGAGGCCGCAGTCGAGGCAGCGGTGAGTCGTGTCGAGTCCCATGGCACATTGATCCGTTCCGATGTGATCGCCCAGCTGCATCACGAGATGATCGAAAACCTCGGTGCCCAGCTTCGATTCTTGAAGCGAGTCGAGAGCCGCTGACATGCAGTTGGCCCGCGTCCTTGGAAGTGTTGTTGCCACCGAGAAGGCAGAAGGCCTCGAGGGGGTCCGCTTTCTGGTGATCCAACCTCTCGACAAGCATCAAGAACCGGCCGGTGGCACGGTGGTGGCCGCCGATGCGGTTCAGATGGCCGGACCGGGAGAGCTTGTCTATTTTGTCAGCTCGAGAGAGGCGGCCGAGGCGCTTCCCGAGCGATTCGTCCCCGTGGATCACGCCATCGTCGGGATCGTCGATCACGTCCATCTGGGAGCGAACGGGTGAAGGTCGGCAAAGTGGTCGGAACGGTTGTCTCCACGATCAACGCCCCCGTACTCGACGGTCGTCGGTTGCTGGTCTGTGACGTTCAGGGCATCTCCGGGGAGCCATCTGGCTATACGATCGCCGTCGATGTGGTCGATGCTGGTGTGGGCGAGACAGTGCTGATCCTGGACGAGGGCACTTCTGCCCGCCAGATTCTTGGCCTTGATTGGGGCGCTATCCGCGCGGTTGTGGTGGGCGTTGTCGAGGAGTTGATCGTCGACGGCGAAGACCGCGAGGTGGTCTAGCCGCCCTGGCTTGACCCGTGACGGCCCTTCCGGGCGGCCAAATGATCAAATACGACGCGCCATGCATTAGGTGTACCGTCCCGCAAGGGTGTTGACACCCTCGGTCTTTGGCGAGCTCGACTAGGCAGTCCAGTCACCAGCTGGA
>SMXW01000105.1 GCA_004356805.1 Acidobacteriota bacterium
CGACGATGAAGACGACGCCGACGATGAAGACGACGCCGACGATGCCGAGACATCCGATGGGGATCACGACGATGAGACGGCCGAGGCCCTCGAAGAACTGGAAACCCAGGAGCTGAAACTGAACGAGGACGAAGAAAGCGAAGCCTTACTCATCGATGAAGTCAAAGAGCTTCGTGCCATGCGGCGCGAGGAGTTGACCATGAATGTCGATGCGCAGATCCAGAAGTCGGACGAGTTTGTCTGCCAGTCGTGCTTCATGGTGAAGCGGATGAGCCAGATGGCCAACAAGCGCAAAATGATTTGCCAGGACTGTGTCGCCTGAGCAGGTCACGGTCGTCGTACCTACCTACAACGAGCGCGAGAACCTCCCCGACCTGATCCGAGCTGTCACCGTCCTTGGGTACAACGTTCTCATCGTTGATGACGCCTCCCCCGACGGCACAGGTGACATTGCCGACCGACTGAGCCGAGATGACCACCGGATATCAGTCCTACATCGCACAACAAAGGAAGGAATCGGCCCCGCCTATGCCGCTGCCTTCGACCATCTCCTTTTGGGTAACACAGAAGTTGTCGTCGAAATGGACGCCGACTTCAGTCACGATCCGGCCGATCTGCCCCGACTCGTCGCCGCGATCGAAGAAGGAGCTGACCTGGCGATTGGTTCCCGTTATGTGCCCGGCGGGTCGACTCCTGATTGGCCACTTCATCGGCGTCTCGTCTCCCGAGCCGGAAACCTCTACGTCAGAGTGATGCTGGGCACACCGATTCGGGACGCAACCGCCGGCTTCAGGGCCTTCACAAGAACGGCTCTGACCCGTTTGCCATATCAGGACGCCGAGGCCTCGGGTTATGGCTTTCAGGTCGAGATGGCCTGGCGGGCACATCAACAAGGCCTGGCAATCGTCGAAATTCCGATCAGCTTCAAGGATCGAAAGCGGGGGACGTCCAAGATGGGTCTGAGAATCGTCGCCGAAGCCATGTGGCTTGTGACAATCTGGGGACTGGGACGGCTCTGGCGAACACTACCGTTCACCCGTCCATGAGAGTCGCCGCAAGGAAAGCATCGCCGGACGACATTGACGTCCTGGTGAGTCTCTACCGATCACTCGAGGAAGAAATGGTCGGTTTGCACCGAATGTGGCCGTTGGCCGATGGACTCGCCGAACCAATCGAGAACTCCTTCGCCAGTGCCCTCGAGGATCCCGATGTCGTGATCATGATCGGAACTATCGATGACACGCCGTTGGGATTCCTGTTGGCTCGAGTGGAGCCGCTGTTGGAGCAGGCAGCGGACGAGAAGGTCGGCGCGATACGTCTGATCTTCGTGGATCATGAAGCGAGAGAAGTGGCCGTGGGCGAAGAGATGAGAGACGCGGTCATGGAAATGCTCCGTCAGAGGGGGATCACCAAGTTCGACGCTCATGTGCTCCCAGGACATCGTCTCGCCAAGAACTTCTTCGAGGCAGGCGGGTTCAGTGCCAGGTCAATCGTGATGCATCACGACGACAACCGTGGGTGAGATGCCTCTTGTCGGGGTTGGCGTGGTCCTGGTCGAGAAGGGGCGCCTCCTTCTGATCAAGAGGGGAAACGAGCCTGGAAAGGGGCTTTGGGCGGTCCCCGGGGGGAAGGTGCGTATCGGCGAGACCCTCAAGGCCGCGGCAAAGCGCGAGGCGGCCGAAGAGACCGGTTTGGACGTCGACGTCGGAGACGTCGCCTGGGTTGGAGAACGCATCACCGACACACATCACATAGTCCTGATCGACTTCTATGCGAAAGCGACGGGCGGCGACTTGGAAGCGTCCGACGATGCGGACGAGGCCGAATGGGTGGAGTTGGACACCGTGGACTCCTACCCGCTGACATCAACCATGCAGGACCTGGTAGAAAAGCTGATGCAATGAGCTCACAAGTCATCTCACTCCTGCAGGCACTGATCCAAAACACTTGTGTAAACGACGGGACACGGGAAAGCGGCCAGGAGCACCGCTCCGTAACGACACTGATGGAGTTCTTCGGTGTCGAAGGGGAGATTTTTGAGCCCGCACCCGGACGTCAATCGCTGATTTACAGGATCAGCGGTACTGAACCCGGCGCCCCCTCGCTGGCGTTGGTGCCACATCTCGACGTCGTGCCGGTTGACCCCGCCGGTTGGACACAGGAGCCGTTCGCAGCAGAGATAATCGACGGCTTTGTGTTCGGCAGGGGTGCCGTCGACATGCTGAATGTCACGGCCGCCATGGCGCTGGCGGTTCGTCCGTATGTGACCGGGGAACTAGAGCCACGAGGCGATCTCCTCTTCGTTGCAGTCGCCGACGAGGAAGCGGGTGGACGATATGGGGCCTCGGCGCTTGTCGAGCAACGGTGGGACCTGGTCCACATCGACTATCTACTCACCGAAGTCGCCTACCCGCCGTTGTCCAATGCCTCGGAGCCGATCATTCCTGTCTCGATTGGTGAGAAGGGGGCCTTCTGGTCGATTCTGACGGCATCGGGGACCCCGGGGCACGGATCGGCGCCCTATCGATCTGACAATGCCCTTCGAAAGATGGTCGAAGCCCTCCACGGCATCTTTGGATCGGCTACGCCTGTGTCGATCAGCCCGGAGTGGGCGAACTTCGTAAGCGTCCTTGCTCTGGAGGATGATTTGAAAGAAGCTCTCATCGACCCCGACCGGGTAGATGAGGCCATCGACAGACTCGCCGTGACCGATCCTCTGTTTGCCCGTTATGTGCATGCTGTCACCCACTTGACGGTTTCACCCAACATGCTGGACGCCGGCATGAAGGCCAATATCATCGCCGACGGAGCCACAGCGGCGGTCGATATCCGTGCGCTTCCCGGGATGGATCGAAGCTATGTCGACTCCTACCTGTTCAAGGCAATGGGGAACGCCCGCGACGACATCGACATCGCATCGGTCATGGACATGGAGTCGACCATCAGCCCGGTCGAAAACCCCCTATGGGACGCCATCGGGAGCAGTGTGGAAGACCTCGAAGGCCACCGCAACCTCCTGCCCACATTGATGAACGTCGGAACCGACGCTCGCTTTTGGCGTTCCAAGGGGACGGTCGCCTATGGGGTCGGGCTATTCGACGATCGCATGACTTTCTCCCAAATGCTCGCGCTTTTTCATGGTCACGACGAGCGGGTATCGGTCGAGTCGGTGGAACGCACGACGGCCCTCTACGAAAAGGTGCTCCACTACTTCTTCAGCCCATGATCGAAGTCATCTGTGACCTCGATGGTGTCCTCTATAGAGGGGATTTGGCCGTTCCGGGTGCACCCGAAGCCCTACGACGACTCACGGAGAATCAAGCTCGAATCACCTACGTGACAAACAACTCGACACGCACGCCGGCTCAGGCGGCATCCAAGATTGAAGTCGTAACTGGTGTTTCCACCGATCCTTCCCAGGTTGTTACGTCGTCTCAGGCGGCGGCTTCGTTGCTGACCCTCGAAGACCAACCGACAATGGCCGTTGGGGAGAAAGGTGTTGTCGACGCCCTGGCTCAATTCGGTGTCGAGATGACCGAGGATCCGGAGAAGGCCGGATCGGTCGTCGTGGGTCTGGATCGGAATGTCACCTATGACACCATCGCCCGGGCTTCGGCAGCGGTGCGCTCGGGCGCCAGATTTCTGGCAACCAACACCGATCCGACGTTACCGACCGCCACAGGATTCCTCCCGGGCGCCGGTGCTCTTGTGGCTGCGATTGCCACCGCGGCCGGGCGGGATCCAGAGGTCGCAGGCAAGCCGCATCAGGCCATCAGGGACCTGGTCAGATCGCGCGGTATCAAAGAGGCATGGGTGGTCGGCGATCGGATGGATACCGACATCGCCCTGGCGACAGCGGAGCCTGAGTGGTGTTCCATCCTCGTTCTCACCGGAGCATCGACCATCGACCATGACGTCTCGGCGGCGGACCACGTGGTGCCGGACTTCGAATCAGCAGTGGATCTGGTGTTATCGCGGGCTGGCCAGCAATAATCGACTCCACATGGATCTCACCGACGCCCAAATTGAAGAACTCGAGCACGCCTTGCAGCAGCTCGAGCAGCTCGATCCTGCGTCACTTCCCGGGCCAGCGGCGGAGCTGGCCGATCTCCTGAGCCGCATACTGGACGAGTTGGAGGCGACCTGAAGGTGTCCGAATTGAAGTTCGCACTCGAAGTGCGCCAGGGCCGTGAGGCCGCGGAGGTATTCGCCGAGGCACTTTCAGCCCAGATCCAGAAGCTGGGTGGAACGGTGATCACGGACGACGAGACCGCACCCGACATTGTCGTGGGAGTGGGCGGCGACGGCACGATGCTTGGAGCCGTTCGCCGTTCGCTGATTTGGGACGTTCCAGTCATCGGCTTCAATTTGGGGACAATCGGTTTCCTTGCCGAAGCCGAGCCTCCTGATTTAGAGCCCGCCGTGCAACGATTGATCGCCGGGGACTATGACATCGACGAGAGAACCACAGTCGCTGCGACCATCGGTAGGGTGACAGCCCTGGGGGTCAATGATGTAGTTGTGGAGAAGATAGACAGCACAAGACTGGTGAGTCTCGACGTGGTCATTGACGGCGAGCCGTTTGTCACGTATCGAGCCGATGGCCTTATCGTTGCTACTCCAACCGGGTCCACCGCGTACTCGTTTTCGGCCGGCGGACCATTGGTGGATCATGGTGTTCATGCCCTTGTCATGACCCCGGTATCCACGCACTCCCTCTTTGACCGGCCACTGGTTCTCCCGGACACCACGTCTATCGAAGTGACCGTTAGCAGCGATCGGCCGGTGAAGGTCAACGTTGACAAGACCGACCTTGGTCAGCTCGATGAGCACGAGAGTGTCACCATCAGCAAGGGCGACCGACCGGCCCGCTTCGTGTCGTTGAGCGGCCGGACGTTCTCCGGCCTGGTCAAGGACAAGTTCGGGCTGAACTAGTGCTCGAACATCTGCGGGTCCGCAATCTCGGGGTGCTCGAGGAAGCCACCATAGAGCCCTCGACCCGACTGACTGTTATCACGGGAGAAACCGGTGCTGGGAAGACCCTGCTGCTTGGTGGGCTGCGTCTCATTCTGGGCGAAAAGCCCGACCCGGGGGCGGTTGGGCCGATGGGCGATCGGGCACAGGCCGACGGGCTGTTCAGAAGTGGTGACGAGGAGCTAGGTGTTACCCGTGTCGTGCCACGCCAAGGGAACAGCAGGGCTCACCTCGAGGGCTCGGTCGTTTCGGCTAGAACCCTCTCGAACCGAGTCGGCGCTCTGGTCGAGATCGTAGGACAACACGATCGGCTCTCGCTGAAGCGCCCCTCACACGTCCTTTCACTGGTCGACTCTGCTCTGGATGAGGCCGGTCGACTGACTTCTGAGGCATACAGGTCGGCGTGGGATGACTTGAAGGATGCAGAGGACCGACTGGAGATGCTGGGCGGGGACGAGATGGCTCTGCGGCGTGAGCTAGACCTGGTGAGATTTCAGGCCTCTGAGATCGAGGGAGCCGGTCTCGAGCCCGACGAGGACGAGCATATGGAGGCCAAGGCTCTCCGGCTGCGCAATGTCGAAGAAATCAGAGAGCATCTGGCTGAGACGCTTCGAGCGATCGACCGGATGACGGAAGACGGTGGCGAGGCCGTCTCCAGGATTCGCAAGGTCAGCACCCTAGATCCGGGTCTGGCATCATTGACAGAGGAGGTTGACGCCGCGGCAGCATACATTGCCGAACTGGGACGAGAGGTACGCCGAGCGGCCGACGATCTCGATTTCGATCCGAGCCTTCTCAACAGCGTGGAAGATCGTCTCACCGCTATTGGAGATCTGAAACGCAAGTATGGGAGGACTCTCGGCGATGTGATCGATTTTGGCGAGCAGGCAAAAGAGAGGGCTGGCCAACTCGACTCCCTCCTGTCCACCGCAGGGGAGCTCGAGGCGGTCTTGAGCCGGGCTCGAGGGGCTCTCGCCTCGGCCGGCTCCAACCTCACGGAGGCACGACTGCACGCGGCATCGGGACTCGCCAAGGAGGCTGCTTCCCATCTCGGGGATATGGGTCTCAGTGAGGCAAGCCTCGAGTTCCGGATCGAATCTGTGGAACCGGGGCCCAATGGTGCCGATCGGATCGAACTCTGGTTCAGCTCTGACGAGAGGCTGGAACCGGGGCCCGTTAACTCAGTGGCCTCTGGGGGCGAGCTGTCGCGTCTGGTTCTAGCAGTCAGACTGGCCACTCAGAGACCTGACACTGCCACGTTGGTGTTTGACGAGGTAGACGCCGGAGTTGGAGGGGCGACCGCTCTCGCGCTCGGGCGAAAACTGGCCGACCTCGCAAAGGACAGCCAGATCCTGTGCGTTACCCATCTCCCTCAGGTCGCCGCGTATGCCGATATTCACTACGTGGTCGAGCGCCAAGGCGCCTCCGCAAGGGTTTACACCGTTGATGGTGATACCAGGTTGCGGGAGATCTCCCGCATGCTCGCCGGGTTGCCGGAGAGCACAGCGGGGCATCAGGCGGCCGCCGAACTCCTCGCCGCAGTATCGGACTGACCAATGGGTGGCATCGTGAGACCACGGTGCTACTGTGGAATCCCGTGATGAGCGGGCCTCTTTTTTCTCCGGAACCCACTCCCGACAGTCCCGTGCCCGCCCACACCGAGACAAAGTACGTCTTCGTGACCGGAGGGGTCGTTTCCAGCCTTGGCAAGGGGATAGCGGCGGCATCTCTCGGCCGCCTCCTGAAAGCACGAGGGTTGAAGGTCGTCAACCAAAAGCTCGACCCCTACATCAATGTCGACCCAGGCACCATGAACCCCTTCCAGCATGGGGAGGTGTTCGTGACAGACGATGGTGGCGAGACTGACCTCGATCTCGGTCATTACGAGCGATTCACCGGCGAGAACTTGAAGAGGTCGTCAAACGTCACATCCGGCTCTGTCTATCTGTCCGTGATACAGAAGGAGCGACGGGGCGACTATTTGGGCGACACCGTGCAGGTGATTCCACACATCACCAACGAAATCAAGGAGCGCATCCAGCGTGTCGGCTCGCAAGACGTCGACGTTGTCATCACGGAGGTGGGCGGGACTGTGGGTGACATCGAGAGTCTTCCCTTCTTGGAGGCGATCCGCCAGTACGGAAACGATGTGGGACGAGAGAATGTTCTCTACGTCCATGTAACGCTCGTGCCATACATCGCCACATCTGATGAGTTGAAGACCAAGCCGACCCAACACTCAGTTGCCGAACTCCGAAGCAAGGGAATCCACCCTGACCTGATCATTGTTCGCTCCGATCGAGACATCGACGAGGAAGTGCGTAGGAAGATCAGTCTGTTTTGTGATGTCGAGCCGCGTGCAGTCATAGCCACCCCTGACGCGCGGGACATCTACGAGGTCCCACTGGTACTACATGCCGGTGGCATGGACGTTGTCGTCTGCGATCGGCTCGGCCTTGTCACCGGGCCACCAAACCTCGATGCGTGGCGGGCAATGGTGGAAAAATCCCTGGCTGCGACCGACCCGGTGACCGTGGGGATCGTGGGCAAGTACGTGGGATTACCTGACGCGTACCTCTCCGTTGTCGAAGCTCTTCGACATGGGGCTGCTGCCCACGGTTTGAAACTTGACCTCCGTTGGATCCCGAGCGATGAATTGACGGGGCTTCTCTCTGATTCATATCTAGAAGATCTAGACGGTGTGGTGGTTCCGGGAGGCTTCGGCTACCGAGGCGTTGAAGGAAAAATCCAGGCGATCAGATACGCCCGCGAGCACAACATCCCGTTTCTCGGTCTTTGTCTCGGGCTGCAATGTGCTGTCATCGAATTCTCCCGGGCGGTTTTGGGGTTGACTGATGCCAACAGCACCGAGTTCGACCCGTCGTCGCCCCACCCGGTGATCGATCTCATGGAAAGCCAGGAGGAGGTCGAAGCAAAGGGAGGGACGATGCGGTTGGGTCTCTACGCGGCAAAGCTTGCCGAAGGCTCCCTCGTCAGATCGCTCTACGACGAGGAGTTGGTGTACGAACGGCACCGCCATCGCTGGGAGGTAAACAACCACTACCGGAAGGATCTCGAAGAGGCCGGTATGCGTCTTTCCGGTCTGTCCCCCGATGACAACCTCGTCGAGTACATCGAACTAGTGGATCACCCGTTCTTTGTCGCAACCCAGGCTCACCCAGAGTTCCGGTCGAGGCCGGATGTCCCACACCCACTCTTCGCCGGTCTGGTCGAAGCTGCAGGGATAAAGCGAGCATCGCGGCCCGCCATCGCCGCCGACAAGGCCCAAGGAGTCGCTGTCGACTGACCAATGGCATTTTGCGGACCATTAACCTTGTTGGGGCCTTTGCGCACCCTTTGAGGAGGATTCATCTGTGATCGTCGGCGTACCGAGGGAGATCAAAACCGATGAGGATCGTGTGGCCATCACACCTGTTGGCGTACGCGAACTGACCGACCGTGGCCACGAGGTGCTCGTCGAGAAGGACGCCGGCGAAGGCTCAACCATTCACGACGGCGAATTCGAGGCGCAAGGAGCCACCATCGTTCCCAACGCCGAGGCCGTGTTCGGTGGCGCCGAGATGATCCTCAAGGTGAAAGAACCCCAGGCGTCGGAGGTTGAGATGTTTCGGGAAGGTCAGATCCTCTTCACCTATCTGCACCTCGCCGCATACCCGGTGCTGGCCGCAGGTCTGGGAAAGAAGGGGATCATCGCAATCGCCTATGAGACCGTCCAGATGTCGGATCGGTCGTTGCCCCTACTGGCTCCCATGTCCGAGATCGCGGGCCGCATGGCCACACAGGCGGGTGCCTACTTTCTCACAAAGGCGCAGGGTGGGAGGGGAATTCTCCTGGGAGGCGTGGCTGGTGTGAGCCCTGCCAGGGTTGTCGTGATTGGTGGTGGCATGGCCGGGTCGAATGCCGCGGTGATCGCCATGGGGATGCAGGCCGACGTGGTCGTCCTCGACACCGACATCGACAAGCTTCGATCGCTCGACTCTCTTTACCAGGGGCGGATCGTCACTCTTCACTCCAACAAGCTGACACTGGAGGATCAGGTTCTCGTTGCCGACCTCGTCATCGGGACGGTTCTGGTGCCCGGTGCCGCCGCACCCAAACTCGTCACCGAGGAAATGGTGCGATCGATGAAGCGGGGCGCTGTGCTCGTCGACGTTGCCATCGACCAGGGGGGCTGTTTCGAGACATCTGAGGAGACGACACATACCGATCCCGTCTACACAGTTCACGAGGTCCTGCACTATGCGGTAGGGAACATTCCTGGTGCAGTGCCTCACACGTCTACCTATGCATTGACCAACGCCACGATGCGTTATGCGGTAGCCCTCGCCGACGAAGGCGTGCGACTCGCCGTGACCGCCCACCCGGAACTGGAGTCGGGAGTGAATATCGTCGGTGAGAGCGTGTGTCACCGCGCCGTCGCTGAGAGTCTCGGTGTAGAACACGTCCCTGCGGCCGAGGCTCTCGCCGGAGTGTGAGCTCGGGTCACCTCTCGATAGCCGAGTGCATCGAGGAGTACCTCATCTCGCTTCGGGTTGAGAAGGGCCTGGCAAAGAACACGCTCATCGCATACCAGCGGGACCTCAATCAGTACATGGCTTTCCTGGCCGACAGCGAGCCCACTGATGAGTTGGTTGACCAGTTCGTGAGCCAGTTGAGACAGAAGCACCTGGCAAACGCGACCATCGGCCGAAAAATCGCCGCAATAAGGGGTCTACATCGATTTCTGCTGATCGAGGAGTTGAGGGAATCCGATCCAACGAGTCTCATCGAGACTCCACGTCGCCCAGATCCATTTCCCAAGGCCCTCACCATCGAGGAGGTTGTCGCCCTGGTGGAAGCTCCGGGCGCCGAGACTCCGGGCGCCCGCCGCGACTCTGCCCTCTTGGAGTTCCTCTACGCCTCAGGAGCGCGAGTGTCGGAGGCAGTCGGCCTGGACCTGGGGGACCTCGACCTGACCGACAAGATCGTCCTGGTGACCGGAAAGGGCTCCAGACAACGTCTGGTGCCCCTTGGGGTCAAGGCCGTCGATGCCATGAAGCGATGGCTGCCGGACCGTTTGACGCTCATCAGAATCTCCGAGCCAGGGGATCCGGTATTTCTCAACATGAGGGGAGGCAGGCTCTCTCGACAGGGGGCGTTTGATGTGGTCAGGAAGCATGCCGCCAGGGCAGGAATCGACCCACCACGGGTGTCGCCCCACGTCTTGCGGCATTCCGCGGCGACCCACATGGTCGAGGCGGGAGCGGACCTCAGAACTGTTCAAGAGATGTTGGGGCACGCTACGATTAGCACAACCCAGGTCTACACGAGGGTAAGTCCCGCCCACGTGATGGAGATCTACGTCCAGGCACATCCGAGGAGTAGGTGATGGCCCTCGATATCGCAACCGCAGAGAAAGCGCTCAGAAACGAGCGAGAGAATCTGGTCCACCAATTGGATGAGCTCGGCGCGGTCGAATCGGGGGATCTCAAAGCCGACCTCGATTTCGGGGAGAGCTTCGCCGACGCTGCGGCGGCGACTGCCGAGCGAACTGAGGTGCTCGGAGTGGTTGACTCGCTGAAACACCAACTGGATGATGTCGACAGGGCTTTGGCTCATATTGCCGCGGGGACCTACGGCACCTGCGATAACTGTGGCAAACAGATCGGAGCTGATCGAATGCAATTTCGACCCGCGTCCGTGCTCTGTGTCGACTGCAAGTCCCAAGCGAATTCCTGACTAGGAGCCCGCTGAGCAATGCATGCCCACCTCGGTGTGATCGGTCGATCCATTGCATCTGTCATGATTGTTCTCGGGCTTCCACTCACCGAGCGAATGCTCCTTTACAGGGACCACGGAAGGAGCGGAGCCCGGGAGATCGTCGAGTTGGGAGCACCGTCGCTTGCTGTTGAGTTCGCACTTCATCATCAAGGCAAGAGGCCTCAGACCATTGAAATCCAACTTTGGAGAGTCCTTGTCGTGGCCGATCAGGCACCAAAGGCCAGAACAACGACAGATTTCTGAATAATCTCGACCCGGCAATGGCATTCCACGTCAAGACAACTGTTTTTCAAGGGCCCCTCGATCTGCTTCTTCAATTGATAACGAAGCATGAGGTCGAGATAGCAGCTGTAGGTCTCACCGAGGTAGTGGGGGAGTACCTCTCCTTTCTCGACGAAATGCGAGAGATGGACATCGACGTCACCTCCGAGTTTCTCCTCATCGCAGCCACGCTGATCCAGTTGAAAGCTCAGTCTCTGCTTCCAACTTCGGGCGACTTCGAGCTCGACGACGAGTTGGCCCTCATTGAGGAGCGTGACCGGCTTCTCTCGCGGCTGCTTGTGTGTGTCACCTTCAAGGATGTCGCCGCGGTCCTGCGGCGAAGGCTTCAGGACGGAAATCGTTACGTACCCCGAGTTTCCGGTTTGGACCAGGATGTCCGGGCGCCTTTGTCCGAGGTGACAATGCCGATCGATGCCGAAGGGTTGGCTGTTCTCGCGGCCAAGGTCTTCATCAGACCATCGCAAGAGCTCGATCTCGATCACCTCGATCTCGACCTGCCAAATATCGAATCGGCGATAGAGGACCTACGTCTTCGTATCGAGGCAGCCACTACTGCCAGCTTCGAGGATCTGATCGAGCACTGCGACCGCCCGGTTGAGGTCGCTGCGTACTTCCTGGCCCTCCTCGAGATGGCCCGATGGGGCCTGATCGAAGTGGCCCAGGATGATTGGCTGTCGTCGATCGAGGTCCGTCATCGCGACGATGGCATCGTCAACTTGACCTCAGAGTGGGCATTGTGAACGAACTTGCCGCCCTCGAAGCCGTCTTGTTCGTGACTGAGTCGCCGGTGCCCGTGAGCGAGCTGGCGGAAGTACTCGAAGTCTCGACAACGCATGTGGAGGATCTCCTGGGACAGCTTCGTGAGGAGATGGATATACGTGGCTCCGGTTTGGTGTTGCGGTCGGTGGCAGGGGGTTGGCGTCTATACAGCCATCCCGATGCCTACGCGCACCTCGAGCGATTTGTGACTTCGGCCACCGCTCGGAAGATTTCCAGCGCCGCTCTGGAGACTCTCTCGGTAGTGGCGTACCGCCAGCCGATAGCCCGTACCCAGGTCTCTGAGGTACGCGGTGTGGATTCTGATTCAGCGATAAGCACCCTCGAGCGCTTGGGCTTCGTAGAGGAGAGAGAGCGCCTCAGCCTTCCAGGTAACCCCGCCGTTTATCAGACCACGGAGCTCTTTCTCGAAAAACTCGGTCTCGTCTCCTTGGACGAACTGCCACCGTTGGCAGACCACGTGCCGCCTGCCAGTTTCGTTGACTCGTTGGAGGAGAGCCTCCGGCCCGGAAACGCCTAGTGGTCTGCCACTAGCACCATGGCGGAACGCATCCGCATCCAGAAGGCGATCGCAAATGCGGGGCTGATGTCGAGGAGAAAGGCCGAGGAAGCTGTCGAACTGGGCCGGGTTCATTTGGATGGCAAAACCACGCGTCTCGGTGATCGAGTCGACGTCGAGAACCAGATCCTCACGCTGGATGGAGTTCCGCTGCCGGTCAACCCGGAGATCGAGACCCATCTTCTCTACAAGCCGGTTGGGGTGATCTCCACCGCATCAGATCCAGGTGGCAGAAAGACTGTTGTGGACCTGATCCCGTCGGAAAAGCGTTTGTATCCCGTGGGCCGATTGGACGCCGACTCCGAGGGTCTGATCCTGATATCGAACGACGGTGATCTCACCAATCGGATCACCCACCCCCGATACGGGATAACCAAGAAGTATCTGGTGTTGGTCGACGGCGTACCGTCGACGTCCAAGTTGAAGCGACTGGTCTCCGGTGTTGAGCTTGAAGATGGAGCTGCACAGGCGCTGTCCGCTCGTCTCATGGACTCATCCGACGGTCGAGCATTAGTGGAGATGGTGATGGTGGAAGGGCGGAACCGCGAAGTGCGGCGGATGCTGGCGTCGATCGGGCATGAGACTGTTCGCCTGGTGCGCACCGCTATTGGGCCGATCATCGACCAAGACTTGCAACCCGGCGAGTCCCGGGTTCTGTTGGCAACCGAAGTCCGGGACCTTCTCGAATCAGGGAACCCTACGTGACAGCTGTTTTGAGAGTCCTTATGGCGTCGGAGCCGGTTGATGGGGCGATGAGGCCGCCGGGCTCCAAATCGGCGACGATCAGAGCCCTGGCTGTGGCTGCTCTCGCCGAAGGAAGGTCCCACATCTACGGGGCCCTCCGGGCCGATGACACCGTGGCCATGATCGGTGTGTTGCGGTCGTTTGGCATTGCTGTCGACGACAGGGAAGAGCCGTGGGCGGTTGACGGAACCGGCGGTCGTCTCCAGGCGCCCAATGCCTCACTCGATGTCCTCGAGTCCGGGTTAACTGCCCGCATCGCCATGGTCCTGGCTTCCCTGGCCGAAGGTCCGACGGTGGTCGACGGTCGGGGGCATCTTCACCAAAGGCCCATTGAGGCACTGGTCAGAACCCTGACGGATCAGGGAGTGCGGGTCACCACCACCGAGGGCTTCCTTCCGGCCTACATCGATGGCCAGGGGGGTCTGTGGGGTGGTGAAATGACGGTTGACTGCTCGAAGAGCAGTCAGTTCGCCACTGCCCTTTTGATAGCGGCTCCAATGACCAGCGAACCCACGACGCTCAGAGTCGAAGGACTGGAGGGCTCGTTCGGGTATCTCGCGCTGACGCTCCAGGTCATGGACGCTTTTGGAGCCGAGGTGTCTCCAACCTTCACCGGGTTCGAGGTGGCCAACAACGGTTACCAGCCGACCGACTTTGTGGTCGAGCCAGATGCTTCATCTGCCGTCTACCCGATGGTCGCCGCGGCTATCACGGGTGGGAGGATCGAACTCGAAGGGCTGACGCATGATTCAGAGCATCCCGACTTGCTGGTGGCTCGTCGACTTGGCGAAATGGGATGTGCGATCTCAGAGGGGAAACAGAGCCTGGTCGTGGATGCCGACGGCGTAATCCTGAAGGGGATTGAGACTGACATGTCGGCGGCACCTGACGGTGCTCTGGCTCTTGTCGTCGCTTGTCTGTTCGCCGATGGTGTCAGTCGCATAAGTGGTCTCTCATCCCTCCGCTTCAAGGAGTCCGATCGCATGTCGGCTATGTCGAATGTGTTGTCCTCACTTGGTGGCTCAGTATCGATTGAGGATGAATGTCTGGTGATTCGTCCCGCCCCTTTGGTAGGCGCAACCATCGATCCTCATGGTGATCACCGGATCGCCATGTCTTGTGCCCTGGTCGGGCTTCGCGTCGACGGTGTCTCCGTTGCCGATCCAGACGTGGTCAACAAGACGTGGCCCGGCTACTGGGAAATGTTGGAGAAGCTTGCGTCCGGGACGGGGGCGGCTGCTCCTAGCTAGGTCGGGTGCCTACCAGGGCGTCGAGTCTGGGGTGCAGTTTCGACATTGGACCGGGATACGGTGTCCAGTCGGGTCTACGGAACACCACCTGGTCTCCCGGCTTTCCGGTGATGTGCCATCCGTGTTCGTGGACAAACCGGTGATGAAATCCGCAGAGGAGAATCAGGTTGTCCAGGTCGGTGGGACCACCGTGGCTCCAGTGTTGGATGTGATGAACTTGCAGCCAGCGTGTGTTGCTACAGCCGACCCACTGGCATCTCCCGCTATCGCGGTGGTTTACCAGTCTTCGCAACCAGCCGGGGATGGTCCTGCTGTTCCGACCGACACCGACCACGGCGCTGCCGTCGGTGATGACAGTCTCGAGAACACAGTCACAGGAGAGTCTTCTGGCTGTTTCGTTGGGAATCAGAGCCGTCTTGGACAACTCGGCGACACCATCGGCTTTCGAAGTCAGTGCCTCGAGGTCGGCGAAGACAGTCATCTGAGGTAGAGACACAGTTTGGTCACCGGTGGTGACGGCCAGCTCGACCAGGGCATCAGCGGACCTGGTTTCGAAGAGGTCGAACATGCCGGTTTCGGGATTGGGACCCATCACATTCACCCGGTCGTCGATCGCCTGGTCGAACATCTTCCCCTCAGCGGCAGACAGGTTGCCGTGGAATCTCAACTCGGACTCATCGAGATTCCACTGTCTCACCAGACGACGCCGCTCCCACACAGACCGCTCATCCTCGGTCGACCGGCCCGCCGACCGGCGCGCCATACCGTCCAAAGCAAGATTGGAAAGTCCCAACGCTTCCTCGATCAACCCCTCTTCAGTGTCAGCGGTGGCCATCCTCGAGATGGCGTCGGTCTGATCCAACGAAAGGTCACCACAGGCAAACCGGGCAGACAAAACAGGAAGATCGGAAAGCCTCCGCGCCACCGAAACCAGTTGACCGGCGGTGGCATGACGTATCCGCAGCCGAGCCGAAACCCAATCCAGCAGACTCCTCGCCCCGTCGGCCATCCACAACTGGGCAATATCGGCAGTCTGAATCAGACGACAGATCTCCGCTGCAGCCGCAGCCTGTAAACCGCCGAACTGATCGAAACCCCGGTCGATCTCATCTCCATTCGCATGAGACCAATCCATAGTGTCGAACATACGTTCGACCAGTGACAAATTCAAGAGGGTTGACCCCAAATCCAAAAGAAATCTGATGAATTGCTCTCTCCCCTAATCTCGGCGACCGTGAATGAGATGATCGTCACCATCGATGGCCCCAGCGGCACGGGGAAAAGCACCGTGTCGAAAGCCGTGGCCAGCATGGCCGGTCTGCCCCATCTCGACACCGGGGCCTTCTACCGTGCTGCGACTCTTGCAGCCCTCAGCGAGGCGATAGACCTCGCAGATGCCAATGCGGTAGGCGCCGTGGTCAGTGGGATATCTCTAGATCAGAACAGGGGTCTCATGTTTCTCGACGGGGACGACGTCTCGGTTGAGATTCGGGAAGAACGGGTCACCGACGCCGTTTCTCAGGTCTCCTCGCACGCCGAGGTTCGTCGGATCCTCGTCAGCCGTCAGCGAGGCTGGGTAGCTGAACACGAGGGTCGAGCCGTCGTGGAGGGACGCGACATCGGCTCGGTGGTCTTCCCGGACGCGACATTGAAGATCTATCTGGACGCCCGCCCCGAGGTCAGGGCGATGCGACGTGCCAGCCAGGTAGGGGATGATCCGGACCAGGTAATCGAGGACCTCGCCAGACGAGATCATCTCGACTCCACCCGAGAAGCCTCCCCTCTCACCGTTCCGGATGGGGCGGTGATCGTCGACACTTCGGACTTGACGTTCGACGAGGTCGTCGAGAAGATCGTTTCACTCATCTCCGCGAAGTCCTGATTTCTCAAAGCGCTTCTACCATTAGATCCTGATGACAGTTGAACGTGTTCTCTTGGCGGAGCCTCGGGGCTTCTGCGCCGGTGTGGAGATGGCGATCAAGGCCCTCACCTGGATGACCCGCATCTTCGACGAGCCCGTCTACTGCTTTCACGAAATCGTTCACAACGAGTGGGTTGTCCGTGCCTTCGAACGTATCGGCGTGGTGTTCGTCGACGATATTGCTGAGGTGCCAGAGGGTGCGCCGATCATGTTGTCGGCGCATGGTTCCGCGCCGGAAGTGGTCGAGGCTGCCGGAGACAGAGCAGCCGTTGTAATCGACGCCGTTTGCCCTCTGGTGACCAAGGTTCACCATGAGGTGAGGCAGATGTCCAAGAAGGGTTTCGACATCATCTATGTCGGCCACACGGGCCATGACGAGGCAGTAGGCACCGTGGCCGAGGCACCAAACGCAATCAGCCTGGTCGAACCAGAAACCGGATTGGGGGACTTTGCTCCCGCCGACCCCGAGAAAGTGGCATTGGTCGCCCAGACGACGCTCGGCCTGTACGAGTGGCAAAATGTCATGGACGATGCCCTGGAGCGGTTTCCCGAACTGAAGACCGCACGCAAGTCTGACCTTTGCTACGCCACCACCAACCGCCAGGAGGTGGTCAAGCAACTCGCCTCCGAGTGTGACCTCATTCTCATCGTCGGATCACACAACTCCTCAAACACTCAGGCTCTGGTGCGGGTGTCTCACGAGAATGGAGTGGCGGCCCACCGCATTGATTCCGCGGTGGACATAGAGGAGGAGTGGCTGACCGATGCCACCACGGTCGGGCTCACCGCGGGAGCCTCGGCGCCCGACCATCTGGTCCAGGATGTCATCGACCGTCTTTCTCCGGTCCATGGTTTCGATCTGTGGCGGGTCACCGAGGAGCAGGAGTATTTCCCACTTCCCCCGCAGCTACGTGCATTTGTAACCACCCTTCAGCAACTGGTTGAGGCCGGGGTCACTGCGAGAACGCTCGGTAGCGAGTCCTGGATCGAAAGGGACCGCGAATGGACGGCGACCGAGGCACTGAACCTCATCAGCACCTGATCGCGCTCCAGCCAACAATGACCAGCACTGTGATCAGGGACCACCGATGAGCGTAAAACCGGTTGTGGCGGTTGTGGGGAGGCCGAACGTCGGCAAATCCACGCTGGTAAATCGAATCATTGGATCCCGGTCTGCGGTCGTAGAGAAGCGTCCGGGGGTGACCCGTGACCGTCGGGAGTACGAAGCAGACTGGGCCGGTCGCGACTTCATCTTGGTCGACACTGGCGGTTGGGAAGTGAAGCCTGACGGTGATCTCAACCGCTCCATTCGCGAACAGGCCGAGGGTGCAGTGTCCGGCGCGGACGCGGTGATTCTTGTGGTTGATGGCACCACCGAACTCACGAATGACGACACGGGTGTGATTTCGATTCTCCGATCGGCCGACATCCCCATCCTCCTCGCTGCGAACAAAATCGATGATGAAACCGCTGAGTGGAACATCGACCGTTTCTGGGGTCTAGGGCTGGGAGATCCCCAAGCCATCAGCGCATACCATGGCAGGGGAGTAGGTGATCTTCTTGATGAGTTGGTTGCTGTCTTACCCGACAGCGGAGGGCTGGGTGAGGAGGATCAGCTCCCGAGGATTGCGATCGTCGGTCGACCGAATGTCGGGAAATCCACCCTCCTGAATCATCTGCTTGGGGAAGAACGGGTGATCGTTTCCGCGGTCCCCGGAACAACCAGAGACCCGATCGACGTCGATGTTGAGATAAACGGTGAGACCTACCGCATTGTGGACACCGCAGGTATCAGACGTAAACCGCAGATCACCGAGGATGTCGACTTCTACGCTGTCCTCCGTGCTCGAGAGGCTCTCGAGGAGGCCGATGTGGCTCTGCTCATGATCGACTCGGGTGAGGGCGTGACACATCAGGATCAGAGGATTGCCAGTGAGATTGTTGCAGCGGGCGCCGGGATTCTGATACTCCTCAACAAATGGGATGTGCTTGATGAAGAGCAACGTGAGTTGACGGAAAGCTCGCTGCCCGACCGATTTGGTTTCATCTCATGGGCGCCGGCCCTGAGAATGTCGGCATTGACCGGTGCCCGGGTTGGCCGGCTGGGTGCTGCCATCGAGGCCGTCTTCGAGACCAGGGTGAGGAGAATTCCCACCGGCCCGCTCAATCGAGACATACGTGACTGGACTCAGGCTCATCCACCTCCGGTGCGAAAGGGAAGGAGGCCGAAGATCCATTACGTGGTCCAAGCTGGAGTCTCTCCTCCAACATTCGTGATTTTCATCTCCGGTGGAGACCTGGGCGAGGACTATCTGCGGTTTCTGGAGAATCGTTTGCGAGACAAGTACGACTTTGTTGGCAACCCAATTCACTTCGTGACTCGCAATCGAGCGAAGAGATGAGCGATTTGGAACGCACCGGCCAGGACGAAGTCAAGACGCCGTTCACATTCAAGCTGATGATCGTGCTGGCGGTCCTCTACCTAGGGTGGCGTTTCGTCCAGGGGGTCATCTGGTTAGCCGATTGGATCTTTTGACCATTGGAGAACGAGATGGTGACCGAGCAGGTCCCAGATTTCTTTCGATGGGTGATGGGGCGAGGTCTGAGCCGATGATGCGCTGCTACTCATAGGACCCAGCAATCGGCCGTGACTCCACAGATGATCTAGAGACCCCCAGTGCTCCCACGAGTTCATCGAGAAGAGTCCCGAGCCGAGCAGGTTGGGGAACAAGGCGAAATCCTGCGACGTGTACTTCGCG
>SMXW01000106.1 GCA_004356805.1 Acidobacteriota bacterium
AACGCCGGAAGACGTTGAGAGAGGCAGAGCAGGCAGTAAATTGGCCGTTTCCCCTGGTAATCGTGCTGAAACCCCTGCGTAAGTTCGGAGCCGGGTGCCGGAGTCGAACCGACGACCTGCTGATTACAAATCAGCTGCTCTACCACTGAGCTAACCCGGCCTGTTGCGAACCCTCATTATCTCAAACGCAGCAAGCGCACCGGAAACCGATGCGTTGAGGCTCTCCGCTTCCTTGACCATGGGTATCGAAACCACGACATCACATCGTTTCGCCGCCAACTGTGAAAGACCTGTTCCCTCCGCCCCGATCACGACTGCAACAGGCTCCGTCAGCAGGTCGAGACCAAACAGGGACTGCTCCCCCGAAGCATCGAGACCAACGATCCAGATCCCGAACTCCTTGAGGCGATTCAGCGCCTCTGGAATCGAGCCAACTATCACCACCGGGAGTGTCTCCAGAGCCCCCGCCGATGCCTTGAAGGCCGCCGCCGACAGTGGAGCTGCCCGCTTTGACGACACCACCAAGCCCATGATCCCCGCCGCACTGGCACTCCGGGCAACCGCACCCACATTCTGGGGATCCTCGAGGTGGTCGAGGACGAGTAGAGCGGTGTCTTGTGCGGATAGTGACTCGAGCGTCACCGAACTTATAGGGCGGCAGTCTGCAACGACGCCTTGTGGGGAATCGGTCGTGGCCAGAGTTCGGACGTCATCGATCAGCCTGACCTTGCCGGAGCCAACCCTGTCCACCAGGGCGGCTATGTCGGCCCTCTCCCGACGCCTCCTCTCCACGTAAAGCCTGTTTACCCGGCCAGCCTCGACGGCGGCGGCAACGGCATGAACGCCCTCGACCCTATTTCCGAAGCCAGCGGGTGCCATTGGGCCCGTCCTCGAGACTCACACCTTGATCCTCGAGCGCATCCCGAATCGCATCGGCATCATCGAAGCGCCGGTCACTTCGGGCTTGGTTGCGCTCTCCTACAAGGACATCCACCTCGGCGTCCGTGAGAGCGTGCTCTCCGACGGCCGGGTCCGAAGCATCATCAAAGCCGAGGACCGCGACGATCGTCTCGACAGCGCCGGCGACCGCTGATGCCTCTCCACCCTCATCAAGAAGTCTGTTGCCATCCCTGACCAGGTCAAAGAGCAGGGATATCGCCTGGGGGGTCCCGAAGTCATCGTCCATCGCCTCACGAAATCGATCGAGGGCGATCTCCTCAGGTACTCCGGGAGTGGCCCTCTTTCGAAACCTGTCGAGGCGGTCAAGTGCCTCCGCTGCCTCAGACAACAACACCTCTGAGTATTCAATGGGTGATCGGTAGTGGGCCCGGAGATACAACATGCGCAAGGCGCGGCCTCCGTGGGATTCGATAATCGAGGCCAGGTCAACGACCAACCCGGTCGACTTGGCCATCTTCTCCCCACCCAAGTTGACCATCCCGTTGTGTAGCCAATAGCGAGCGAACGTCGTGCCCGACGCCCCTTCACTCTGAGCAATCTCGTTCTCATGATGAGGAAAAATCAGATCGCTGCCACCACCATGGATGTCGAAGTCCTGGCCCAGATACTTCTCCGCCATCGCAGAGCACTCGATGTGCCAACCGGGCCGGCCCGGGCCCCACGGCGACTCCCACGATGGTTCCCCTGGTTTGGCGCTTTTCCAGACGGCAAAGTCCAGTGGATCCTCCTTGGACTCGTCGACCTCGATGCGATATCCCGAACGCAGGTCATCCGGGTTACGGCCGGACAGTTTCCCGTAGGACTCGAGGGCTCTGACCGAAAAGTAGACGTCGCCGTCACGGGCGTAGGCAAGTCCGCGGTCTATCAGCACAGCGGTGAGGTTGATGATCTCGTCGATGTGCTCTGTCGCCTTGGGCTCGAAGTCAGGAGACAGGACTCCGAGGCCGACAAAGGCGTCCTCGAACCTTTTCGCCATCTCTCGGGCAAGGGTCTCGACACTCTCGCCGGCCTCTTCGGCGGCCGCGATGATCTTGTCTTCGATGTCGGTGATGTTTCGGACGAAGGTGACGTCGTATCCGCTCCACACCAGGTAGCGCCAGATGACGTCGAAAGCGACCGCCGACCGGCCGTGACCGACGTGCGGTTCCGACTGGACGGTCGGACCGCACACATACATCGACACTTTGCCCTTGGTACGGGGCTCAAATGAAACGAGAGCACGATGAAGCGTGCTGTATACCTCCAGCATCGTCGGATGTTAAGGCAGGGCTTCTACGGTGACCACGGCAACTGCAGCTAGACCTTCGCCCCTTCCGACGAATCCAAGACCATCGGTGGTCGTCGCCTTGACCGACACGTTGTCAACAGACATCGCCATGGCTTCGGCCAGTCGGGACCGAATCTCGTCCCGGTGAGGGGACACCCTGATCGCCTCGGCCACCACGGTGACATCAACGTGAGCGGGTTGCCAGCCCACAGCCATTGCCATCGTGACCGCCTGGCGAAGCAAGACCAGCGAGTCTGCGCCCTCGACCGCCGGATCGTCAGATGGGAAATGCTCACCTATGTCGCCGAGCACACAAGCACCAAAAACGGCATCGGTCACTGCATGGGCGAGGACATCGCCGTCAGACGTTGCCGACACCCCCTCGGTCTCGGACACCACAACGCCACCCAACACCAGAGGTGGCTCGTCATTCAAGGGGTGGACATCGAAACCCCAGCCGACCCTCGGGCCAGAGGTGGCTCCTCCCCCGCTCATTCCTCGATGGGCTCGGTCTTGGGAAGAGCCCGGTCAAGCTTCTTGACCGCCTCTTCATCGTCGATCTCGAGACTGAACGCAAGCTCGGAGCTGAGTGTCAGCCGTGCCTTGGAGAGCATGCGCTTGAGTGCCGGGCTGATTCCCTTGGTCTGCTGGGCGTAGGTGAGATCTCGCACCACCTCAGCGACTTGGAATATGTCACCGGAAACCATCTTCTCATTCAGGACCTTGTACCACCGGCTCCAGTTGGAGCCTGCCTCCTCGTGCTCAGTCTTGAGTGAGCGGAGTACCTCGCGGGACCTGGTCTTGGAGATCACCGGACGAATCAGATCCTCCACCTTGTCGAGCGGGACCATTACCGTCAGCTGTTCAGTGGCAACATCCAGTATGAAGTAATCCTGCTTCTTGCCATCGAACTCTTGTTTGACCTTCTTCTTGATGGTCGCCGCACCGTGCTGAGGGTGAACGACCTTGTCGCCCACGGAATACTTGGAAGCTTGAGCCATATGCGGTGGCGGAGTGTACAACCGACTTCGATCAATCGAGGACGGGCTCCCACTCGTGGGACTGGGATTGGAGACGATCAAAAAAGGCGCGCAGTTGGCGGGCCCGGGTCTCCCCTACGCCCTCGACGGCGGTGAGTTGACCCTCGCTTGCACGCAACAGTTTTGACACCGAGCCAAAGTAACGCACGATGTCCTCTCGCACCGAATCGGGGAGACGCCCTACCAGGGCAAGGACACGATGACCTCTCGCCTCCGCTGGATCGTCGAGATCAGGGAACCCAACCTGTTTGCCGACCCCCACCGGATCCTCGATGTCGGAACCTGTGAATCCGTCGATGGTATCGATGGCGCGTTGGACGGAGTTCGATCGGAGAGGCTTGAGATAGTCCTGAAGCACCATCCTCATCGTCTGGTCGACCCCCGAGAGGAGATCGTTGAGCTGCAAGGTCATGATCCGGTCTTCGTCTCCAAGGGTGAGCGCTCTCGAGGCAATGAGTCGACCGAGTCGCTCGACGAGAGCCGTTCTCTGGATGACTGTCACGGCCGACCGGTATGTGGAAAGACCGGCAACTTCGAGACGAGTCAACTTGGTCTCCGCCTCGTCGAGACGGCTGCGAAGCCTGTCCAGGCTCTGCAGCTCCTGATTGACGTGAGCGGCAACTTCGGTCGGCTGTGCGAGTTCGATCTTCTCTTCACCGTAGAAAAGCGTCGCGACCCTTCGGCCCTCGCTCACCGCCACGACCGGCTTGCCGGTCTCAACAGCCAAACGCTCCGCTGTGCGATGGCGGGCACCGGTTTCGTCTGTCGGAATCGCACCGTCCGGGATGAAGTGGATGTTGGCCTCGAGGATCGTGTTCCAACTGTCATCGAGGACGATCCCTCCGTCCATCTTGGACAGTTCGGCGAGTTTGGCGGGCGTGAAGCCAGATCGATTCAGATTGAAGCCCCCGGAGCTCGCCGCGTCGACCATCGAACTGTTCCCCAAAACCACAAGACCGCCGTTGCCCTGCTGGATAACTCGCTCCAATGCCCGCCGCATCGGCGTTCCCGGCGCGAGCCGCTCCAATGTCTCAGATATCGATGGGCCGCCCACAATGTCAGGCTATCACCTGGATCAGTCGTCCTGGCGTAGACCGGCACGACCTAACGCATCGACAAGTCTCAAAGACTCACCGGCTCCGGGAGCGATCCGATTGTCGAGCCCCATCCGATTCAGTTCTTCCAGTCGCCGGGCCTCGAACGGGATCGATCTCACCTCTCCAGCAAGGCCGATCTCCCCCCAGGCGGCCAGTCTGCGCAGCGGGACATCGAGGGCCGAGGATGCAATCGCCAACGCTGTGGGCAAATCGGATCCCGGTTCATCTAGACGCCAGCCGCCCACAACGTTGACGTACACCTCTTTGTCCTGGATCTGGAGATCTGCGTGACGTTGCAGCACTGCTATCACCTGGTTGACCCTGGCTGTCTCTAGTCCCCTGATCGACCGTCGCGGCAGTGGCTGGTTCGTTGGCGTTACCAGAGCCTGCACCTCGACCAGAACCGACCTGCGGCCCTCGACGGCGGGAAACACCACCGTTCCCGGCACATCCGACTCCCATCCTTGAAGAAAAACCTTGGAAGGGTCGTCGACTTCGACCAGCCCGTCGGATCTCATGTCAAACATTCCAGAGATATGGGTGGCGCCAAATCGGTTCTTGATGCTTCTCAGCACGCGGAACCCTCGATCAGGGTCGCCCTCCAGGTAGAGCACGACGTCGACCATGTGCTCGAGGATTTTCGGGCCGGCGAGGCCTCCATCCTTGGTCACGTGGCCGACAAGCACGACGATTATCCCTGTGGTCTTGGCGAGACGTATCAGACGGGCGGCGCTCTCTCTCACCTGAGCCACCCCTCCCGGTGCGGAAGGGATCTCGGGAACACCCACTGATTGGATCGAGTCGATCACCAGAAGATCAGGTCTGGCCCGTTGGGCCACTGCCACGATGGCATCGACGTCATCGTCCGCTGTGAGCTCGACCAAATCGCTGTCTATGCCGAGCCTCGAAGCCCTGAGAGCTACCTGTTGGATCGACTCTTCGGCGCTGGCTATGAGCACGGTCGAATCCTGCTGCGCCATAGCCCCGGCCAATTGAAGGAGCAGAGTCGACTTACCCACCCCCGGTTCACCGCCGAGCAAGAGAACGGAGCCCCTCACTGTGCCTCCACCAAGAACCCGATCGACCTCACGCCATCCCGTCGTAATACGATCCGCCTCATCCGAAACGGCTCTTGAAAGGGGAACGGACTCCGCCGGCTTCGCCCTTTTCGAAACCCGGTCACCCATCTCGATGAGCGGGTCCGGATTTCCACATTGGGGGCAGAAGCCCATCCATTTCCCGGACTGGTGACCACAAGATTCGCACCTGTAACTGGCCGTGATGACCTCCTAGGGTTACCGATTACGCCGTTGAAGTGCGAAAATCAACACAACCACGAACAGAGCAGCCAGGATGAGTCCAGCCAGAAGGGATGTGACCGTCCAGGTCTCATAGGTTCTGACGGCCAGCACGTGCATACCCGTGGCACAATACCGCCGAAGGAGGGCTGTGGTCTCCCAGACTTGTAAACACTGCGGTGCGATCGTCGCCGCCGACGAACAGTTTTGCCCGAAATGTGGGTCTTTCATCGATCCGATGGTGCCCGCCACTGCGCCCACGTCCGGAAAGGTCATCAGCGTCAGTTCGGATGGCAACTATGAGGAGTTCTCACTCGACACCGAACCCCCTGGCGACAGCGACACTGAAGAGGCGTCTCAACCTCCAAGTGGCGGCAAATCCGTCCATTGTCCTTCGTGCAACGCAATCAACCCCACGAGCAACCGTCACTGCCAGGAGTGCGGCGCAAGACTCAGCCAAGGACCACTCCCGACTGCCCCCAGGCCGGCAGTTCAAGCCACAGCAGGCGTTCGCGCCGCGCTCGCCATCAGTGGTCTTCTCTTCGTCGTCATTGTCGTGGCACTCATCTTCAACTTCTTCAGCGGAGACGGGAGCGCGTCCGACACGACAGTTGGCTCCACGACTACCACCCAGCCGATAATCACTGAGCCCGCGGTCATCGGCATCCTCGACCAGGAATGCTCGCCTGAAGGATTGGGCTCCTTCACCTGTTCCAACTTGGTCTCAGGCTCCAATGCGGAGTATCAGGTCAATTGGGAAGAGATCGAACTCGACGAGGGCAACGTCACCATCAAACTTATATTCCGTCAGCCAATAATCGTTACCAGGATCGACTGGACGAACATCACCGACCCTGCCCGTTTCCGTCGAAACTACCGGGCCCGTGGGCTGACCATCGATGCCCAGGGGTCCCTTACCCAGGTTCCCCACACACTGGAGGACACCCCCGGGATCCAGATTGTCAACTACGCGGCAGTCAACGCAAACTGGATTGAGATCACCATCCAGAGTGCCTATCAGGCCGAAGTGGTTGACGGGAACGTGTTCCGGGAATTGGCCATCGACGAGATCACCATCTGGGGTCGCCCGGCCAACCCGACGAGCGACGGCTAG
>SMXW01000107.1 GCA_004356805.1 Acidobacteriota bacterium
AACGCTGGGAAGATTCTTGGGATCGTCGGAACGGTCTTCCTCGGTCTTGGGGTGATCGTCGGGATCCTCTTTGTGGTCGTTCTTGCAGGCCTAGCCATAAACGGCGCCTAGAAACTGCGAAAGGTCGTCCCCCGGTGGTCGATACTCCTGCAAATGGGTAGTTTCGCCGCGTCTTTGAAAACCCTCGGCGACAGCGAGGGGCTACCAGCTGTTATTCATCTGTCCGAAGGACGTCTCAGCATCGACGCCGGTAACGAATCCATCGGGGATTGGGCTCTCGATGAGATCCGTCTCGAACCAACACCCACCGGGTATCGCATGGCCGCCGAAGGTGAGCAGATCATCCTCGAGTTCACCGACCTGGATGCCTTTCAGGCTGAGCTGTCCAGCAACGGCAAGCGCGAATGGTCACTGCCAGACAAAGACAAACTGCTGACTCCGGTGGACAAGGGCATAGCCTTCGCGGAGAAGAAATGGGGTACCCTGCTGCCTGAATGGGCCTTCACCCGATTCATGGTTGGAGTCGCCATCGGGGCCTTGACGCTGACGATCGTCTTCCCCGGTCCCGTTTCGATTGTCCTGCTCGTCGTCGGCCTACTCACGGTGATGCTTGGTGCCATCGTCTTCACCGATCCCATGCTTGCCTCCAAGTGGCTGCCGGGCCGCATGGCACCGGTCCACGTGCTGCTCTTCGGGTTGGCGATACTCGTAATCGGGGTTCTACTCGGAATCATCGCCAATTAGAAAGACCAGCATGTGCCTGGCTTTCTGAGTACCAGGTGCCTAGCACGCCCAGCCGAGCTCCGCTCGGCTAGACCAACTCGATGATGGCTTGTTCGGCGCCATCGCCGCGACGGGGACCGAGTTTGGTGATACGGGTATAACCGCCGGGGCGGTCGACGTAACGGGGGGCCACTTCCTCAAACAACCGGGCCACCGCTTCTTTGTTGGTGATGGTCTTCATGACCATGCGACGGGAATGGAGGTCGCCCTTGCGAGCCTTTGTGATCAGTTTCTCCGCCAGCGGTCGTACCGCCTTTGCCTTGGACTCGGTGGTGGCCACCTTCTCGTAGATGAAAAGATCCGTGGCCAGGTTGGCCAGCATCAGCTTCTCATGAGACGGCGACCCGCCGAGACGAGGGCCCTTGCGGGGGCGGGGCATCAGAGGTCGCGCCCACTTGGTGAGTCGGCGAGGCTCAGACCGAGCTCGTCGAGCTTGGCGATCACCTCGTCGAGGCTCTTCTGACCAAAGTTGGTGATATTGAGCAAATCATCGGAGGTGCGCTCCACGAGCTCACCGACCGTCTTGACCTGGGCACGACGCAGACAGTTGCGGGGGCGCTCTGACAAGTCGAGTGCCTCGATCGGAAGATCGAGGTCCGGTGAACTGGAGATTTCGGGCTCGACGTCACCCAACTCGAGACCTTGACCCTCACCAATGTCGGCGAAGAGACCCATCAGCTCACCAAGGGTCTTGCCAGCCGAGGAAACGGCCTCGGCTGGATCGATGGCACCGTTGGTCTCGATATCGAGAACGAGGCGATCGAAGTTGGTCATCTGACCGACCTGGGTGTTCTCGACCTTGTAGGCGACCTTGCGGACCGGGGAGAATATGGAATCGACCGGGATGACACCGATCGTCAGACTTCCACCCTTGTTGCCATCGGCCGTTCGATAACCGACACCTGGGGCCACGGTCAGTTCCATCTCGAGACGACCCGAGGCGCTGAGCGTCGCGATGGGAGCATCGGGGTTGACCACCTCGACACCGGCCGGAAGTTTCAGATCACCGGCAGTCACATCACCGGCACCCTTGGCCGACAAGTACAAATTCTGCTCCTCGACGCCGTCCATACGAATCACGACGCGCTTGATGTTGAGAATGATGTCCACGACATCCTCGAGCACGCCTTTTATGGTCGAGAACTCATGCTCGACACCTTCGATCTGGATCGAAGTGATGGCGGCACCTGGGATCCGGGAGAGAAGAGTCCGACGCATCGTGTTGCCGAGCGTGTGGCCAAAGCCTGGCTCGAGCGGCTCCACAACTACGCGGGAACGGTTGTCCGAAAGGACTTCCTCTTCAATTTGGGGACGCTGAACGATAAACAACCTGATTTACCTCACTTCGAGTAGAGCTCGACGATCAACTGCTCGTTGATGTCTGTGTCTATCTGATCACGACGGGGATGGGCACTTACGACAATCTTGCGCTCGTCAACATTCACCTCGAGCCAATCCGGAACCGGACGTCCTTGGGTATCTATGGAGTGCTGGATGACGATCAGGTCGGTGCTTCGGTCCTTAATGGTGATCTCGTCACCGGGTTTGACCTGATAGGACGGGATGTCCACTTTCTTGTCGTTCACCCGGAAGTGACCGTGGTTCACCAGCTGACGGGCTTGGGGTCGTGTGGCCGTGAGGCCAGAACGCCAAACGACGTTATCGAGACGCTGTTCCAGAATTTGGAGAAGGGCGTCACCGGTGATTCCCCGGCGACGGTCGGCTTCCTTGTAGTAGCGACGGAACTGCTTCTCGAGGACACCGTACATCGTGCGCAGTTTCTGCTTCTCCCGTAGCTGAATCAGGTAGTCGCTTTCACGGATGCGACCACGGCCGTGCTCGCCCGGTGGATAGGGACGACGCTCCACGGGACAGCGTTTGGATTGACAGAGCGGTGTGCGTGCTCGACGGCACGGCTTGTGACGGGGCCCGGTGTAACGACCCATCAGTGCCTCACCTCGTGACGTTGGCGTGGCACTCAGCCCCTCCTGCGTTTCTTTGGACGGCAGCCATTGTGGGGAAGCGGAGTCACGTCCTTCACCCAGGTGATCTCCAGGCCCATATTCTGCAATGTGCGGACAGCAGTGTCACGACCTGAGCCGGTTCCACTGATAATCACGTCGAGCTTGCGAATGCCGTGTTCTCCCGCCCGACGGGCCGCCTCCTCGGCAGCGACCTGGGCGGCGTATGGCGTGGACTTCCGAGAGCCCTTGAAGCCAACCGAACCACCAGAGGTCCAGGCCACCGTGGCGCCTTTCTGATCGGTGATGTTGATAATCGTGTTGTTGAAACTGGCTTTGATGTGGGCCTGACCATGCGAGATGTTCTTACGCTCGCGACGGCGGACCCTTTTGGTGCCTTGCTGGGTAGTCACCCTTGACTCCTAATTATGTTGTGACCTTTTTTCTGCCGGCGATCGCAACTCGACGACCTTTCCGGGTGCGGGCGTTGGTATGTGTCCGCTGACCACGGACCGGCAGGCCGCGACGGTGGCGGATGCCCTGGTAGCTGCCGATCTCGATTTTTCGTTTGATGTTCTGCTGAACCTCTCGTCGCAGGTCACCTTCGACCTGGTAGTTGGCTTCGATAAAACGCCGGACCTTGGAGACTTCGTCGTCGGTCATGGAGCGGACCCGTGTGTCGGGATCGACGCCAGTCTCGGCACATATCTGCTGCGATCGGGTCAAACCGATGCCGTAGATGTAGGTCAGCGAGATCTCGAGCCGCTTGTCACGCGGAATGTCGACACCTGATATACGAGCCAACGCTCAGCCCTGCCTTTGCTTGTGACGGGGATTACTGCAGATCACCCATACCCGGCCACGACGCCGAATGATCCGACACTTTTCACACATCTTCTTGGTAGAAGGCCTTACCTTCATCTCAATCTCCAAGTCTTAGACCGCGCCCGGGCTTGCTCTCCAAGCCCATCATTGCGCGCGAGCACTACCAAGCCACCGCCATGCGCAACCCAAGCGTCTTGTGAGTGGTTGCGGACGACGATGCCCTGGATCGAACCCGTCTCTGTCGACAAAAAGAGCGACACAGACTCTGTAATGCTAGCGATGGGCCTGTGCCTCCTCAAATCCCACCGGGACAGGTTTGTCGCCGGCGGTAAAAATCTGTGGACCGTCAGGCGTAATGGCCACCGTGTGCTCCCAGTGAGCGGAAAGACCCCCATCATCGGTGCGAACGGTCCACCCATCGGGATCGACTTTTGTGTCACGTCTCCCCATGTTGAACATCGGTTCGATGCACAGCGCCATTCCGGTTTTGAGCTTCAATCCCTTCCCTGGTGTCCCGTAATTGGGGACCTGGGGCTCTTCGTGCATCTGACGTCCAATTCCATGCCCCACGTACTCTTCAACGACCCCGTAGCCACTGGCCTCACCGATCGCATGAACGGCAGACCCGATATCACCAAGACGATTGGCCTTCCGGACCTGGTGAATGCCGGCCCACATCGCCTCCCTGGTCGTGTCGATGAGGTGCTGGGCCTCGGGGGCGGTCTCCCCGACGCCGATGGTGAGGGCAGCGTCACCGTGGAAGCCCTCGTAGATCGCACCGGCGTCAACCGAGAGAATGTCGCCATTACGAAGCTTGGAGGAGTCCGGGATGCCGTGAACAATCACATCGTTTGGTGACAGACAGAGAGTCGCCGGGTAGCTGCCCAGATAACCGAGAAATGAGGCGGTGCAACCGTGGTCGGCAATCACCTTCGCACCAATCTCGTCGAGCGCGATGAGAGAAACGCCAGGACGTGCTGCCTCACGAATCGCCTCGAGCACGGCGGCCACGGCCGTGCCGGCTCTCGCCATCTTGGCGAACTCACGACGACTCTTGATGGTGATCACACCGGCGTGCCAGGTTGGTGGCGGCTCTCGAGGACATCGACAATGCGGTCGGTGACCTCGTCCATCTCCCCCAAGCCATCAACGCTGACTGTTATGCCTCGATCGTCATAGATGTCGAGCAGGGGCCGGGTCTGCGCCATGTACACCTCGAATCGCTTGCGAATGGTCTCGGAGGTGTCGTCGGCACGGCCCCTGGAGAGCATTCGCTCGACGAGCTCGGTCTCATCGACCTCGAATACGACAACCTTGTCGAGTCCGTCCTCGCCGATCAGATCGTCGAGTGACCTGACCTGAGCAACGGTTCGAGGAAAGCCGTCGAGGATGTAGCCACCGGCCGCCTCGGGCTCGCCGATTCGCTGTTTGAGCATCGCGACGGTGATCTCATCTGGCACGTAATCCCCAGCCGCCATGATGACTTCGACCTTCATGCCGAGTTCACTGCCGTTGGCGACATGGTGGCGAAACATTTCTCCGGTGGACACATGAGGAATGCCCAGTCGCTCGGCGACACGCTGTGCTTGGGTTCCCTTGCCGGCACCGGGTGGGCCTATGAATAGGAGGCGCACTGAGCGGTCCTCCGCCGGGTACGTCTGAGCGTCAACTGAGTATTCCCTCATAGTTGCGCATCGTGAGCTGGGACTCGATCTGTTTCATCGTTTCCAGCGCCACCCCGACCACGATCAGAATCGACACACCGGAGAACGAGATCTGGATGTTCCAGATAGCGCCGGCGATGGCCGGGAGGATCGCAATGGTGCCCAGGAAGATGGAACCGGGGAGGGTGATCCGGTTGAGGATGAACGAGAGGTGCTTCGCAGTCTGACGACCGGGGCGGACACCAGGAATGAACCCACCCTGTCTCTGGATCATCTCGGCCTGCTGCTCGGGATCGAACTGAATCGCCGTGTAGAAGTAGGTGAAGAACACGATCAGACCGAACAGGATGGCGATGTACCACCAGGAGACACCGCGCTGACCGGCACCGAGGTTGTCGTCGATCCAGCGGAAGATCGTCTGAAGCCACGCAGCGTCCGAGGGGATTGCCGTGATGATCAGCGTCGGAATCAGGAGCACCGAGGTGGCGAAGATCACGGGAATCACACCGGCGGTGTTGACCTTCAGCGGGATATAGGTGGATTGACCGCCGAGAACCCGACGTCCGCGCACCCGTTTGGCGAACTGGATCGGAATCCGCCTCTGCCCCTGGTCGACGAAGATGATGGCCACGATCATGAACAGGAACACCGCGGTGATCACTCCGAAGCGACCAAACAGGCCGGCGGCGCCGGTCTGGCTCCAGACCTGACCGAAGATGAAGGGGAATTGGCTGAGAATCGCCACGAAGATGATCAGCGACATCCCATTGCCCACGCCTCGCTGGGTTATGAGCTCACCGAGCCACATCACCATGGCGGTGCCCGCCGTCATCGTCAGCACGATCAGGACAACGCGGCCGGGCGTGTAGTTCGGAATCAGGTCGATGCCGTTGGTGAATCGGCCGGAATGGAAAAGGAATGTGAACCCGGTCGATTGGATGAGAGCCAGGATCACGGTCATGTACCGTGTCCACTGGGTGATCACCTTGCGACCCGACTCCCCTTCCTCCTGTAGCGTCTGCAGTCTCGGGATCACAACGGTGAGCAACTGCATGATGATCGACGCCGTGATGTAGGGGATGATCCCCAAGGCGAACACCGAGAACTGTTCGAGGGCGCCGCCAGAGAACAGGTTGAGCAAACCGTAGATTCCACCCGCCTGTTGTTGGGTTTGGAACAATCGAACAGCGTCCAGGTCGATGCCGGGCACCGGAATGGTGGCGCCAAGGCGGTAGACACCGAACATGGCGAGCGTGAAGAGGATCTTCGCCCGTAGGTCCGGGACCTTGAACATGTTGCGATAGATGGAAAGCATGTGTGTCTACTCGGTATCGAGGATTGGGTGTCTGGTACTAGGAGTTTGGTACCAAGTACTCGGTAACTGGTACGGGGCGGTTGAGATCACTCGATGACCTCAACGGACCCTCCTGCGGATTCGATCTTCTCTTTCGCCGCCGCGCTGAACGCATGGGCCTTCACTATGAAGACCTTGTCGAGGTCACCCTCAGCGAGGACCTTCACCCGGCCCTTGTGACGGATCAGACCACGCTCACGCAGCGACTCGGGAGTTATCTCGCCACCGGCGTCAAAGACGTCGAATGCGGAGAGGTTCACAATGGCGAACTCCTCTTTGTTCGGGTTCCTGAAACCCCTCAGCTTGGGAAGACGCATTGCCAGCGGAGTCTGCCCACCCTCGAAACCAAGACGCAGCGAGTTGCGAGCCTTGAGACCTTTGGTGCCACGACCGGCTGTCTTACCGCGACGACCACCCTCACCGCGTCCAACACGGATCTTCTTCTTCTTGGATCCGGGGGCTGGTGACAGGTGATGGAGTTTTAGTTGGTTCTTTTCTTCGCTCATTAGCTCTCCTCGACCTCGACGAGGTGCCGAACCCTGGCCAGCATGCCCCGGAGACTGGGGGAATCCACCTGGGTGACGGTGTGGTTGATCTTGCGAAGACCGAGTCCCTCAACGGTGGCTCGGGTCTTCGGCTTCTCGCCGATCGTTGACCTCTTCAATGTGATCTTCACGGTTTTCTTCTTTGCCTTGGCCATTTGCTATCTCAGCTTTTGGCTGGAGAATCTGTGGCCTGAGCTCGCATCGACTCAGTCGCGTTGTAGGCAGCGAGTAGACCAGGAGGAACGAAGTCCTCGGCCTTCCTGTGCCTTGCTTTGGCGACTTCGTCGGGACGACGTTGGGCCATGAGGCCGGCAAAGGCAGCCCGGGCCACGTTCAGGTGGGTTGGTGAGCCGAGAGACTTGGCAAGGGCATCCTTGACACCCGCAGCCTCGAGGATCTGACGGACCGCACCACCGGCGATAACACCGGTGCCAGGGGCCGCAGGCTTGATGAGCACACGGGAAGCACCGTGGCGACCGATGACCTCATGAATAATTGTCTGACCGGCCATCGGAATCATGGCCATGTTGCTGCGCGCCTGCTCAATGCCCTTCTGGATCGCTGCCGGAACTTCCTTGGCCTTGCCGTATCCGACACCGACCTTGCCTTCGCCGTCACCGACCACGACGAGCGCTGTGAAGCTGAAGCGACGGCCACCCTTGACAACCTTTGCCACGCGGTTGATCTGGATGACGCGTTCGTCGTATTGGCTCTTTTCCGAGCCTGGACGATGTTGACGTGCCACTAGAACTCCAATCCTTCCTCGCGAGCGGCCTCGGCAAGGGCTTTGATCTTTCCATGGAACTTGAACCCGCCCCGGTCGAAGACAACCGCCGAGACACCGGCATCCTTGGCACGGCTCGCCACGAGGCTGCCTACCTTGGTCGCAGTGCCGACGTTCAACGAATCCGACCTGAGGTCCATCTCCAGCGAAGATGCAGCAGCAAGCGTGTGGCCATCGACGTCATCGATCACCTGGGCGTAGATGTAACGGTTGCTTCGGTACACCGCCAACCGGGGACGCGCCTCGGTACCGCGTATGCGCTTGCGCACCCGAGTGTGACGGCGAGAGCGGGCATCATGTCGGGAACCCCTCATCACTTACCTGCCTTTCCAGCCTTGCGGCGAACGTATTCGCCGACGTACCGGATGCCCCTACCCTTATAGGGCTCGGGCGGACGGACCTTGCGAATGTTGGCGGCCACCTGGCCGACCTTCTCCTTGTCGATGCCTGAGATCTTGATTTTGGTTGGCTCTGGCACCTCGAATGTGATGCCCTCCGGGGCCTCAACCAGAACCAAATGGCTGAACCCCACCTGGAGCTCGACGTTGTTGCCCTTGAGAACCGCTCGATAGCCAACGCCCTGGATCTCCAACTCCTTGCTGAAGCCATCGGTCACACCCACGACCATGTTGTGGAGCAGCGCACGGCTCAAGCCGTGGAGGGCCTTTGACTCCCTCGTGTCATCGAGGCGGTTGACTGTTAGCTCACCGTCGCCCGCCTCAAAGGACACACGTTCGTTGAAGTCGCGTGTCAGCTCACCCTTGGAACCTTTGACAGTCACGTTGCTTCCGTCGATTGTCACATCGACTCCTGACGGCACCGTCACTGGCTTCTTTCCGATACGACTCATGTCACCAAACCTCACAGAGGATTTCGCCGCCCAGATGGCGACGTCGCGCCTCCCGATCCGGAAGAAGCCCCTGGCTCGTTGAGACAACGGCCACTCCAATACCACCCTGGACACGGGGCAACTCACGGGAACCTCGATAAACGCGGTGACCGGGTCTCGAGATGCGCTTTAGCCCCTCGATGACCGACCGACGCCGATCGCCATACCGAAGCACCAGCTCCAGCCGGCGGCGGTGGCCTTCCTCTAACACGTCGTAGCGATCGATGAAGCCCTCATCCACAAGGATCTGGGCGATACGGACCTTCACGTTGGACGACGGCATTGCGACACGCTCATGACCCACAGCAACGGCGTTGCGGATGCGGGTGAGCATGTCCGCAATTGGATCAGTGCCCACTGTCACCAGGACGCCTTTCGCACACCGGGTAGTTCACCACGGGAGGCCAACTCACGCACGCAGATCCGGCACATACCGAAGTCGCGTATGTAGGCACGGGAACGACCGCAACGATTGCAGCGGTTGTAACCCCTGACCTTGAACTTCGGCTTTCTGTTGGCCTTGGCGATCATTGATTTCTTAGCCATTCACATCCTCCTCAAACTTCTACCTGGACCTTGCGGAAAGGGAACCCGAAGGCATCGAGCAGGGCCTTTCCTTGCTCATCGTTCTCCGCTGTGGTGACGATCGTGATGTTCAGACCACGGGTTGTCGTCACCATGTCAAAATCGATTTCAGGGAATATCAACTGTTCCGAAGCGCCAACGCTGTAGTTGCCATGCCCGTCGAATGCCTTCGGGTTGAGTCCGCGGAAGTCGCGCACTCTGGGGATGGCAATGGACAACAGTCGATCGAAGAATTCCCACATGTTCACACCGCGCAGAGTCACCGAAACACCGATCGGCATGCCCTCCCGGAGCTTGAAGTTGGCGATCGATTTGCGTGCTTTGTTCACACGGGGTTTCTGACCGGTGATGAGGCCCAGTTCGTCTATGGCCTCACCGATGGCCTTCTTGTCGCCAACGGCCTCGCCGAGACCCATGTTGAGGACGATCTTGTGGAGCGTCGGCACCTGCATCACATTCTCGAGACCGAGATCGTCCTTGAGTTGGGCAGCGACCTCTTCGTCGTACTTGATCTTGAGGCGTGGGGCGTCGCTCACAACTCACCTCCACACTTCACACAAATGCGGTGCTTGACACCATCCTCATCGAATTGATGGCCGATCCGAGTGGGGCCACACTCTTCGCATACGATCATCACGTTGGAAACGTCGATCGGCATGTCCTTGTCGATGATCCCACCCTGCATCGTCGTACCCGTCGGCTTGGTGTGACGCTTAGCGGTGTTGACCCCTTCGACCTGGATCTTCCCCTTCGCTCGGAAGACTTTGCTGACCTTCGACTCCTTACCGGCATCCTTGCCGGAAATGACCATCACCTTGTCTCCGGTCTTGAGTTTCATCAGAGAACCTCAGGAGCAAGGGAGATGATCCGCATGAAGCGATGGTCACGCAATTCCCGAGCCACGGGACCGAAGATGCGGGTTCCAACGGGCTGTCTGTTGGTATCGATGATCACACAGGCGTTGTCGTCGAATCGGATGTAGGTGCCGTCGGGGCGTCGCGCCGCCTTCTTGGTACGCACCACCACGGCCCTGACAACTTCGCCCTTCTTGACGGACCCGCCAGGTGTGGCGTCTTTGACGGCCCCGACTATCACATCTCCGATTCCTGCGTAGCGACGGGACGAGCCGCCGAGTACCCGGATGCAAAGCACCTCGCGGGCACCGGTGTTGTCCGCCACTTTGAGGCGGGACTCCTGTTGAATCATCGGGCACGCTCCACGATCTCGACAAGACGCCACCGCTTCTGCTTCGAGACGGGACGTGTCTCCATGATCTCGACCGTGTCACCTACCTGGGCATGGTTGGTCTCGTCGTGAACGTGAAACTTGGTGCTGCGACGGACGACCTTGTCATACCGGGGGTGCGCAGTCAGGTTCGGCACTTCGACGGTGATCGTCTTGTCACGGCTATCCGAGACAACAACGCCAACGCGCACCTTGCGGCGACTTCGGATTTCGTTCTCAGCCATCAGGCAATCTCCTCGGCAGCGACCTCATGGACTGCCATTAGCTCACGTTCTCGCATCACAGTGAGGATGCGCGCGATGTCTGTCTTGACCACCCGGATACGGGCGGTGTTGTCGAGCTGGTTGGTGGCCACCTGGAAACGAAGGTTGAACTTCTCCTCTTTGGCCTCGGCGAGAGCATCGACCAACTCTTCGGCTGTGAGTTCACGGATTTCCGCCGTGGTCATGCGTCCTCCCTGCTCACGAATCTGGTTCTGATCGGAAGCTTGTGGCTCGCCTTGCGCATGGCCTCGCGGGCCATTTCTTCAGACACCCCCGCAAGCTCGAACATGACGCGGCCCGGCTTCACAACGGCCACCCAGAATTCTGGGTTTCCCTTGCCCGAGCCCATTCGGGTTTCAGCAGGCTTCTGGGTCACCGGCTTGTCCGGGAAAATGGTGATCCAAACCTTCCCCCCACGCTTGACCGCACGAGTGATGGCGACACGGCTTGCCTCGATCTGACGGGAGGTGATCCACGCGGGCTCGAGAGCCTGCAATCCATACTCCCCAAAGTTGACCTTGGTGCCACCTTTGGCGACGCCGGACATGCGCCCTCGATGCATCTTGCGATGCTTGGTTCTCTTGGGCATCAACATGAATGGCCTCGCTTCGGTGGGCCGTACCAGGTAACCGGTACCTGGTACCCCGATCTCGCGGAGTTTCCGTTCTGGCACCTGATACTTGGTACCTGATACTTAGAGATCATTCCTCCTCCGACATACCTGGGGCTTCAGCTTCAGCCGCAACTTGTGCAACGGTCTCCTTGGCCTCTTCCTCGGCGCCCTCCCCAGCCTTGGCAGCATCTTGCGACACGGTCTGCTCGTCTTGAGCACTCTCATACTGGACCTTGGCCTCGGCAGCAGTGGGGCGTCGCCCACCACCGGCCTCGATCAACTTCCGGCCGCCGGTTTCCTTGCTGGCGGATTCGACAGGGCGTTTGCCTCCACCGGCTTCGATGAGACGCGGCTTCCCGGACCCAACTCCTGCCGCCTCTTCGGCGCGAGACTTGAGACTCTTCTGAGTGCGACGGGCGGGACCACCGGTGGCCAGATCGGCCTCTGCGGTAATCCGCTCGCCTGAGACGCGAACACGGTCGACGAAATCACCCCGGTAGACCCACACCTTGACGCCGATAGCGCCAACGGAGGTACGCGCTGTGGCTGTTCCGTAGTCGATGTCGGCCCGCAGGGTGTGGAGTGGGACACGGCCCTCGCGGTACCACTCACGGCGGCCCATATCTGAGCCGCCGAGACGACCCTTGGATTCGACGCGAACACCTTCAGCACCGGCTTTGAGAGCGGAGGCGACTGCGCGCTTCATGGCGCGGCGAAAAGCAATCCTGTTCTCGATCTGGTCGGCGATACCCCTGGCGAGAAGAGCGGCGTCGAGATCCGGATCTTTCACTTCGTTGATATTCAGCTTGATCCGACGATCGGTGATCTCCTCGAGGCCATTGCGGAGACGCTCCGCCTCCGAACCCTTACGGCCGATGACTACACCGGGGCGGGCTGTGTGGATGTCGACGATGAGCCGGTCACGTGTGCGCTCGATGTCGATTCGCGACACGGCTCCACGCTTCAACTCCCCACGGAGGTAGTCGCGAATCTTCCAGTCCTCGTTGACAAAGGCTGCATACTCCTTCTCGGAGAACCACTTCGACTTCCAATCAGTGGTCACACCAAGACGGAACGAATAGGGGTGTACCTTCTGACCCACTCAGCTCACCTCCTCATCCATGTCGGAAACCACGATCGTGATGTGACTCGTGCGTTTGTTGATCCGGCTGGCGCGACCGCGTGCGCGCGGGCGGAAGCGCTTCAGGGTCGGGCCCTCATCGGCGAAGGCCTCGGCAATCACCAGATCCTCGGGGTCCAAAGCGTGATTGTGCTCGGCGTTGGCGACAGCTGATTTCAGAGCCTTTGCAATCGGATCCGCGGCGGCTCGTGGGGTGAGCCGAAGCATGTGCTCGGCCTCGACGACGGGAAGACCCCGGACCAGATCGAGCACCCGACGCACCTTGTAGGGCGACTGGCGGATAAAGCGGGACTGGGCTTTGACCTTCATCGCCTCGAGGCCGCCTTGTCTGCATGGCCGCGGAAAGTGCGGGTAGGAGCGAACTCTCCCAGCTTGTGACCGACCATCGACTCGGTGACGTACACGGGCACGTGCTTACGACCGTCATGGACGGCAAGGGTGTGCCCGATCATCTCCGGGATGATCGTGGAGCGTCGGGACCAGGTCCTGATCACGCGCTTTTGGCCTGTTCGGTTGAGCTCATCGACCTTGTTGGCCAGGTGCTCGTCGACGAAGGGGCCCTTCTTCAAACTACGCGCCATTAGACATTCCTTCCTGCGGTTAGTGTCATCGGCGTCCTTTCTTTGTGCGACGGCGCACGATGTACTTGTTAGAGGGCTTTTTCTTGCTACGGGTGCGGCCCTCCGGCTTGCCCCACGGGCTCACCGGGTGGCGACCACCGGAGGATTTGCCCTCACCACCGCCGAGGGGATGGTCGACGGGGTTCATGGCAACACCACGAGTCTGCGGGCGGACACCCTTCCAGCGGTTGCGACCGGCCTTGCCGATCTTGATCAACTCGGCCTCCGTGTTGCCCACCTGACCGACCGTGGCACGGCTATCGAGAGGCACCTGGCGCATCTCGCCGGAGGGGAGACGCAAGAGGGCGAGGTCGCCCTCTTTTGACATCAGTTGAACCGAGGCGCCGGCGGATCGAGCCAACTTGGCTCCGCCACCGGGACGCATCTCGATGGCATGCACCGTCGTTCCGGCTGGGATGTTCCGTAGGGGCAGGGCATTGCCTGGCCGGATTTCGGCCTTGGCACCTGACACCAACCGGTCATCCACCTTCACCCCGAGAGGAGCAAGGATGTAGCGCTTCTCACCGTCCGCGTAGTTGAGCAGGGCGATGCGAGCGTTTCGGTTGGGGTCGTACTGAATCGAGGCGACGCGTGCCATGATCCCGTCTTTCTCACGCTTGAAGTCGATGATTCGATAGCGCTGTTTGTGCCCACCACCACGATGACGCGAGGTCACCCGTCCATAGGTATTGCGACCACCGGTCTTGGATTTCTTTGCGATAAGGGACTTCTCGGGCTTGTCGGTCGTGATCTCGGCAAAATCCGAAACCGTTTGGAACCGGCGCCCGGGTGATGTCGGCTTGCGCTTTTTGACTGCCATCTCAGACTCCAAACAGATCTATCGAATCGCCTTCGGCGATTTTGACGATGGCGCGCTTGACGTCCTTGCGCCTACCGATCGTGTAGCCACTGCGCTTGCGCTTGCCTTTGCGGTTCATCGTGTTGACCCGTAGGACCGTGACGTCGAAAACCTCTTCGATGGCGTCCCGGATCTCCTCTTTGTTGGAGCGGGGGTCCACCTCGAAGGTGTAGGTGTTTTCGTTATCGATGAGGTCGTAAGACTTCTCAGAAACTACCGGAGCAAAGATGATGTCATGGCTCGTCTTCATCAGGAGTCACCCCCAACATCGATCACAAAGTCTGAGTCACTGATTTCGTACGAGCTGTTTCGGCCCACCGACCCCACCGTGTGGGATGTGAATACCACCTGGTCGGACCATAGAACGTCGTAGGGCGTGAGATGACCAGGTTCTACCAGGCGCACCTGAGGAAGGTTGCGGAACGACCTGCCAGCAACACCGTCGAGTCGGGTGAGAACGAACAGTGTCTTTCCGCCGGCCTCTATTGCATCGAGAAGGCCAACCGCCTGCTTTGTCTTCGGGCTGGCCCAGTCGATGTCCTCGACGACCTTGACGGCCGACTCCGAGGCACGAGCCGAAAGAGCACTGTACAGGGCGAGCCGCTTCATTTTCTTGGGCGTGCGCTGGCTGTAGTCACGAGGCTTGGGGCCATGAGCGACACCTCCGCCAACCCACTGTGGGGAGCGAATCGAGCCGTGCCGGGCACGACCGAGGCCCTTCTGCCTCCAGGGCTTGCGGCCGCCACCACGAACCTCACCACGGGTTTTCGTGTTGGCGCTGCCGGAGCGCGCTGCGGCCAATTGTGCAGTCACCACCTGGTGAAGAACGTGGAGGTTCGGCTCAATGCCAAACACTTCGGGGTCCAACTCGATGTCGCCGCTGACGGCGCCATCTGACTTGTAGAGAGGAGCTTTCACATCAGCCACGAGCCTTCACCGCCTCTCTGACAAGAACGATTGAGCCCTTGGGTCCTGGCACCGATCCACCGAGTAGCAGCAAACCGCGCTCTTCATCGACGCCGACGACCTCGAGACTGAGTGTCGTGACTTTCTCGCCACCCATGCGACCGGCCATACGCATTCCCTTGAAAACGCGGGCCGGGGTGGCACAGGCGCCAATCGAGCCAGGAGCGCGGTGCTTTTTCTGGGTTCCGTGCGACGCGGGCAGTCCCTTGAAGTTGTGACGCTTCATGACACCGGAAAACCCCTTGCCTTTGGAAACTCCGGAGACATCAGCCCTGGTACCGGGCTTAAACACCTCGGCGACCTTGATTTCCTGGCCGACCTGATATTCACTCGGATCTTCAACCTTGACCTCGACGAGATGGGTGCCAGGAGCAACCCCGGCCTTGGCGTAATGACCGGCCTCGGGTTTGTTGGCCTTACCGGGTTTCATCTCGCCAAAGGAGATCTGGATGGCGTTGTAGCCATCCCTTTCGATGGTCTTCACCTGGACTACGCGGACAGGACCAGCTTTGACGACGGTCACCGAGATAGCCCGGGCCTCGTCGTCAAAGATCTGGGTCATACCCAGTTTCTGTCCGAGTATCGCCTTCATAGTTTGATCTCAACCTCCACGCCCGCGGGCAGTTCGAGACGCATGAGAGAGTCGACCGTCTTTGGGGTCGGGTCGATGATGTCGATGAGACGCTTGTGGATCCTCATCTCGAAGTGCTCACGAGAGTCCTTGTGGACGTGGGGCCCACGCACGACGCAGTAACGGTGGATCTCGGTCGGAAGGGGAATGGGGCCCTTGATCGTGGCCTCGGTGCGCAGCACCGTTTCGGTGATCTTCTTCGACGACTCGTCCACAACGTTGTGGTCGTAGGCCTTGAGCCTTATGCGGATCTTCTGCTGATCGCTCACTTGATGACCTTGGTGACTCGTCCGGCGCCGACGGTGCGGCCACCTTCACGGATGGCGAAACGGAGACCGTCGTCCATGGCTATCGGCACGATCAACTCCACCGACATCTCAGTATTATCACCGGGCATCACCATCTGAG
>SMXW01000007.1 GCA_004356805.1 Acidobacteriota bacterium
ACGATGATGCCGGCCGATGAAGACCGAAGAAGACCAGCCGACACAACCCCAGACGTTGCAAGACCGTCTGCGAGCCTTCTGCGAAGCGCGCTCTCCGTTCTTGCTGGTGTTCATTCCGCTGGCTCTGATATACATCACCACTGCTTCGTACGGGTTGGGTTATCACATCGATGCCTTTACCAATGCGGTGACCGGGTGGCACATCGGTATGACTGGCTCGGTCGTTCTGCCCGACTACGAAGAGGCGACCCGACCGGAGCAGGTTGGGAACATCGCATGGATTGTTGAGAGTCCTCGGGGTCCGGTTTCGCAGTATCCACCTGGGGCAGCACTCCTCTCGGCTCCGCTCTATCGTCTTTGGAATCAACCTCTGAGTCCGGCGGTGATCGGAGGATTCAACAACCCGGACGCCGAGCCGATCCCGCTCGGGTTTCCGTCGCTGACGCCCGCAACCCTCGCCGCTGCACTGGCCAGTGCCGCCGCGATGGGTTTGGTGGCGGCAACCATTCCCTACGCGGGCGGATCCCGGTATCAGGCCGTGATCGCCGGCTACGTTGGGGGATTGGCCACCACGATCTGGGCCGTGGCGTCGGATGCCCTATGGCAGCACGGTCCGGCCTCGATGTGGATTGCACTGGCCATTTTCTTGGTCGCTCGCTCCCATCTGGCTTGGGCCGGTGTCGCGTTCGGGGCGGCCATCTTGACCAGGCCACATCTGGCACTTGTGGCTGCCGCGCTTGGCCTTTTTCTGATTTTCACCCGCAGGAGCATTGTGCCCGCGCTCAAGATCGGGGCGGGTTCATTTCTCGGGTTGGGTGTCCTTCTTTGGTACAACTGGTGGCTCTGGGGGAAGCCGACTGTCACCGGTGGCTACGGGGACGGAAGGATCGACCAGGTCCTCAGCACCAACTTTGGTGCATATATCCAGAACATCCTCGGAGCGGTGTTGGATCCAATCCATGGTCTTTTGCCCTACTCACCGTTTCTCCTGATTCTCATACCGGGCTTGCCCAAGGCGTGGAAAAACTCCCCCGATTGGGCCAAAGGTGCCGGCATCGGAGGGATCGTCTACTTACTCGTGCAGCTCAAGGCAAACAGGTTCTCGGGTGGGGAGGGTTTCGTCGGATATCGCTATCCGCTCGAGGCGTTGACTGCTGCTGCGGTAATTCTCTTTATCTCGTATCAGCAATGGGTGAGCCGGCGGAGGATGGTCAAGTGGTTGTTCTGGGTGGGAGTGGTGATAGCTATGACACTTCAGGTCGTTGTCTAGCCAGGCGGATGCCTCTCATGGGGGACGTCTGCAAGGCAAGGACCTCCTCCTGCTGGCGGTGGCGGCCGCCTCATGGCCTCTAGGCGTCTGGGCTCGCAATCCGACTGACTTCGTCCATCCAGAACGGCTTTTGGCCCTTGTCCTCGGTGTGTGGCTTGTTGGGTTGGGCGTCTCCTGGTTGCTTGTTCGCCTGGGCGTCAGCCGAACCACAGCGGTGCGGTCGGTGTTCATCTCGATTGTGCTCCTCATGGCCGGAGGTCGGCTGATACGGCAAACCGGAGTTCTGGCGGGATGGGTCGTCATCGTTGCCATTATCGCTCTCAGTGCCTTTGTGTTCGCCAGGCTTGGCGATGCGGCCGGGGTTCGAGCAGCCGTTGCTGGATTGGCCGTCGCTCTTGTCTCCGGCGTCGCGATTTCTGGGTATCTCAGTTGGTCGAGTTATGGAGAAAGCGCTGTTATCGAAACCACTTCGCCCCAATTGGATCTGGTCGAGCATCCCGACATCTTCCTGGTGGTGATCGATGGCTACCCCGGTATCCAAGCCTTCAGGATGGACACGGGTGATGCCAAGACATCCCTGATAGACGATCTCGAGGCTCGTGGTTTTGCTGTCCCCTCATCGGCGTGGAGCTCCTACTGGTCGACTCAGCTCTCAGTGGCCAGTCTTCTGGAGATGACCTATCCGGCCACCGAGCCCTTCGACGGAGATGCGACGACCCAAGCTCTCTATGACGTGATCGCCGGAGAGAACCGACTGTTCGAATTGATGAAAAAAGAAGGTTACGACACCTATGTCGTGGAATCCGGCTGGAGTGGCAGCGCCTGTGGGGCAAACGTCGACTTCTGCGAATCGTCTGCCTTTATCGACGAAGCCATGTTCTTCACCCTTTGGGACACCGTCGCCGGGCCGTATCTTTCATCGTCGATCGGTCATGCGTTCACGCTGGGAACGCAAAAGACGATGGATTGGGTTGTCGAGAACGCCCAGCGCATCAGCTCGGACGACCGCCCGAGTTTTGTGTTCGTCCATCTGGTGGCTCCCCATCTTCCCCTCTTTCTGGACCGCACGTGTACGACCCAGGTGGGGGCAGCGCGGAGCGGTTCGACCTTCTATCACGCAGGCGTCGACGACGCCGAACGTGAGGAGTATTTTGCTGAACAGACGCACTGCATCGACTCGTTCATGATCAAGCTGGCTGATCTCACCAACCCGGACACGGTGGTGATCTTCACCGGGGATCACGGGACCGATCGCCGGGCCCAGTTGAGCACTCCGCCTGATGAGTGGGGGCGGGAAGCAACCGTTGAGCGAATGAACGTGATGGTGGCGGTCCGCACCGCAGTCGGATGCTCAATCGGGGATCCGATCATGGTGCCCAATCTGATGCGCCGGGTTCTGTCGTGTTACGCCGGCGATGAAGTGTCCGACAACCCGAACCGAATGTTTATCAAACCGATGGCGGAAGTCGCCATGGACGAGCTGGATAGCTTGCTGCTCCTGCGATAGCGAGGGTTCAAGTGACGAAACAGGTGTTCAGATCGGGGTTGAGGACGACACAGCTGACGACGAATATGTAATAGACCTGGATCACAATCGATAGCAATGCGGTCACCAGCAGGAATCTCCTTCCCAATCGGCTTTCGCGGGCCATGGTCCACGCGGCGAATCCGAGGGCGGCCGAAGCCAGAGTGATGGCCTCGAGAGGATATCGATACATCACCGGGAGCCCGCCCGACGCCCTGTTCAAGAATGCATGCACAAGCAGGTAGGCCAGCGCGGCAAGAGCACCGGATCTGGCCCAACCTGGCACCTGTTTCCAATACCGGATCAACCCAAAGGTGGCAACACCCAGGACCGGGCTGAGGAGCAAGAACCCATTGGGGACGCCGACGAACATCGAGAACACGTTGCGGGCGTATTCGAGGATCGTGAACCGTTCCACCGCTCCGGCGGCGACTGCCGGAGAGTATCCGCCTCTGAATGACAACCCTCCGAAGATCACCCAGTTGTAGGCCAGAAGCAACACCACTCCGACGGCCGTCACGGCGGCGATGATGAGCGCAGGTCTTGTCGACCGTTGTCGCCATGCCTCGACGATTCCGGAGACCGCGGCGAAAACCCCCGTTATCGGTCTCGTCAGCACACACAGGGCAAAGCCGGCACCTGCCAGGGCGAAACCCCTGGTACTGAGGCCGATCAGGGCGATAGAGGCCCAAAACTGATCAGGTCCGTGTGGCCAAAGCTCCGCCGACGAGATCGCCCATGTGGTTGTTCCGAGCGCCAGTACTCCAGTGGCAACCGTGGCGAACTTGGGGTCCGTCAGTCCTCGCAGGAGCCACCAAACGACCACCAGCGACGCCATCGTCAGCACCATCGCCGTGACGGTGGATGGAACAACCGAAAACCGACTCGAACCTCCGACGAAGTACGACGGGAAGGCGATTCCGATGAGTCCTGGCGGCCTATTGCTTACGATCGTGTTGTCTCTGCCCGGGACAAACCAGATGTCAAGAGTGTCGAGGTTTTCTGTGATGGGCCCGTACTCGGAGAGGTCGAGTGTGCCTTTTTCGCTGAGCTGCCAGGCGGCGACCGCCGCTGCCTCACTGTCGGGATTGGCCGTTTCATCCCATCGGGCGTTCCACACGAATAGCGGGAGGAGCAAGATCAAGAGCGCCAGAATGTGCCAGCGCTGCTCCTCTCGAAACCACTCGACTATCCGCACTTCGACAGTGTCGCACCAGGGGTTGGGCCTGCCTGGGAATCAGCAGCGCTGATGTCAAGCGTCAAGATGTCGTGTCGATACCGTATAGGCGATGAAGCTCTCCGTCTTGATGCCAGTTTTCAACGAAGCTCGCACCCTCGATGTAATCGTCGAGCGCGTGCTGTCGGCTCCCGTCGACATGGAGATCGAGCTGGTTTGCGTTGACGACTGTTCGACCGACGATTCTCTGAGCGTCCTCAATCACCTGGCTGAATCCGACCCTCGCATCAGAGTCCACACTCACCCGGTCAACATGGGCAAAGGAAAGGCCATCAGAACGGCCATCGAGGAGATGACCGGCGACATTGCGATCGTCCAGGATGCTGATCTCGAATACGACCCGGCCGATTATCCGAGGGTTCTCGCTCCGATAATCAATGGTGACGCGGACGCCGTTTACGGGTCGAGGTTCGCGGCCAGCGAGCAGCGGCGGGTTCTTTTCTTCTGGCATGCCCTGGGTAATCGGGTTCTCACAACGTTGTCGAACATGGTGAACGACCTCAATCTCACCGACATGGAGACTTGTTACAAGGCGGTGCGGGCGGATGTTCTAAAGCGTCTTCGTCTGACCAGTGATCGATTTGGATTCGAGCCTGAGGTCACGGCCCGCCTCGCCCAATGGGGCGCCCGAATCTATGAGGTGCCGATCAGCTATCACGGCAGGACTTATGCCGAGGGCAAGAACATCGGCTGGCGAGACGGCGTCGAGGCTCTCTGGCTCATTCTCAAGTTCCGCTTTCTCGATACTCGTGCGACCAACGAAGATCAGGTAGTCACGAGACAGAGTCTCGGTCGTGCCCCACGTTTCCGGAGATGGGTTCTCGACAGTTTCGCCCCATACATCGGCGAGCGAGTACTCGAGGTCAACGCCGGTCCGGGAAACACCACAGAGCATCTTCTCCTACGGCGTCAACTGGTTGTGACTGACTCTGACCCGGTCCACGTCGAAACCCTGCGTCGACGCTTTGGTCATCTGGCAAACGTGGAGACCCTGGTCGCCAACTTCGCCGTCGACCCTCCCGACCACATCGAGCCCGTCGATACTGCCCTTGTCTTCGATGGTCTCCAGCGGGAGACCGAACCGAAGGTATATCTCGCCAACGTGGCGTCTGTCGTGGCATCCGGCGGATATCTGCTCATCCAGGTGCCGGCTCATGACGTGTTCTTCGGCTCCACAGATAGGGCGGCTGGCCACGCCCGGCGCTTCGAGCGCGAGGAGCTGGAGGACACCATCCGTTCGGCGGGGGTCGAGCTAGTCCGCCTCGATGAGTTCAACCGCTTGGGCGCCATCGGTTGGCGCGCCAATCATGTGATTGGCTCCGGTCGGATCACACCCTTCGTGGCGAGGAGTTTCGACATTCTCGTTCCGGTGGCCAGACGAATCGATGCGACACTCCCCGGGCGCGGTCTCAGTTGGCTTGCCGTGGCCAGAGTGCCGTAGATGAAACAATCCGCGCTATCACTCGTGGTGGCTGCGGTTGCACTTCTCTTTGCCAGCGGTATCGCAGTCCGGGTGGTGGCAGACGCTGACTGGGATGTGACGGTCCTCGCTGCCTTCGGTGAGGACGACCACTCCACACGGACTTACGCAGAGGAGCGTCTCGGAGAGGTGTTCCTGAGGTCCGACCTGGGCCACGACGGTCGATTCTTCTTTGTGCAGTCCAACGACCCATGGGTGACGGACCCTGCCGAAAACATCGATGTTGTCGATCGCCCTCTTTATCGGAGCCAGCGCATGCTCTATCCGGTCCTTGCCGGTGGTGGCGGATTGCTCAACGCCGAGGCAATCATTTGGTCGATGATCATCGTCAATGTGATCGCAATGGGTTTGGGGAGCTGGGCAGTGGCTCAGGTTGCCATCGAAATGGGAGGCTCTCCCTGGTGGGGTCTTGCCTTCGTCCTGAACATCGGCTTCATCTCGGAGATGACCATCGGTGCGGCGGGGGTTGTCGCCGGAGCGGCCGCCTTCGGGTCGGTGGCCCTGTGGATGAAAGATCGCACCGGGTGGGCAGTGACTCTGATGACGCTCGCCGTTCTCTCACGTGAGGCAATGCTGGTGGCGGCATTGGGCACCTCCTGGTATTTGTGGAAACGCGGCGAGAGGAGGCAGGCGATTCTCGCCACCGCTGTTCCTACGACCGCCGCAGCGATGTGGGCCCTCTACATCCGACTACGCATCGGCGGTGGGGCTGGCGTCGATCAGGTGGAGGAGATCGGTCTTCCGTTTGTTGGTTTCGCCAAGGCTTACGGCTCCTGGTTGGGGAACCCCGTTGATCTCGCGGTCGCGCTGGCCATGATGCTTCTTTTTCTGCTCTTCGTTCGCCGGGTGTTGCTCTCTGGCGAACTGGTTGGCTGGGCGTTCGTCGGGTTCGTCGCTTTGGCGATCCTCTTCACCGAGCAGGTCTGGATCAGCTACTTCAACATCACACGAGCCATCGCTCCGGTCATTACCGCGTTCGTTCTCCTCGTGTTCGCATCGTCTGATGCCGAAGAACATAGGTGATGGCTGAGCCGACACCACTTGTCTCGATAGTTCTACCCGTCTTCAACGAGGTAACTCATCTCGAAGAAGAAGTAACGCGGATCTCCAAGGCCCTGGATGAGGCTGAAATGAGCTACGAGATCATCGTTGTCGATGATGGGTCAACCGATGGCTCCGGCGAGTTGGCCGAGACGCTGGAGATTCGTGTGCTCCGATTCGCCACCAATCGTGGCTCCGGTTCGGCGCGCAAGTACGGCACGATGAGTGCACACGGCGAGGTGGTTGTCTGGACCGACGTCGACATGACCTACCCCAACGATCAGATCGCCGAGCTTGTGAGAGAAATGGATGGTTACGACCAGGTGGTGGGGGCCCGCAATTCCGAGGAGGGAACAGTCAAGTTTCTCCGTGGACCGGCGAAATGGCTCATCAGGAAACTTGCCTCGTATCTGTCGCGTACCGAAATTCCAGATCTCAACTCGGGATTCAGAGCGTTTCGCCATGACGTGGCGGACCAATTTCTCTATCTGCTGCCTCGCGGGTTCTCCTGCGTGACCACGATCACCATGGCGTTTCTTTCCAACGGCTATTCGATCAAATACGTGCCGATCGAGTACGCCACACGTGCCGGCAAGTCGAAGTTTCACTGGTGGAATGACACACAGCGCTACTTGCTCCAGGTGGTGCGGATGGTCTTGATGCACGAACCGATCCGCTTCTTTGGACCTCCCGCCGCCATCCTTGGGCTGGTCGGCGCAGGGAAGATGGTGTTCGACCTGATCGATAAGAATTTCCGAGTGGGAACCAACACCATTGTTCTGCTCGGTCTTGCCTTCGCTCTTGCCGGAGTGGGTCTGATCTCCGATCTGATGGTGCAACTCAACAAACGCCGACACGATGTGATGCCGATGACGCTTGGTGATCGTGACTCTCGTTTCTGATCCGGTGGACACCACCACAAGAAATCGTCCAGGAATAGCACACTACTTGGCATGGACTCTTTCGATCGTTGGGTTGTTGTTCCTTGTTTTCCTCAACTGGGACAACTTTCTTGAGGCTGCGAGTGATACGAGATGGCTATGGGTCGGAGCAGCGGCTATGGCATTGGTTCTTGGCCACTGGATAACCGCAGTTTTGTCGTCTCGTGCTGTTCAGCTCGACGAGGGTCCAGTGTCGGTCGCATCTGCATACCGCATACTTGCCAGCGGCCTTATGACAAAGTACATCCCTGGAGGGATTTGGCAGTTCATCGGCCAATGGAGCCAGGGAAGAAGAGAGGGTATTGACTCTCGCGGGACGGTTCGTGTTTGGGCCGAACCGACGCTGGCCTTACTGAGTATCGGGGGTATGTGGGCTTGCCTGGCAGCATTGGCTGTCCCATATCCAATTAGTAATTGGGTTTTCGTAGTTGGAGCGGTCGTGATGTTTCTCCTCTCATGGCCGCGGATAAGGAGACTTCTACTAATCCGAGTTCGCCTCGGAGGAGTTGTGCGAGCGAGTCATAGGCAATGGGCGATTGAATTCGTTCTTGCCACCCTCGCCCTCGCGGCATCCGTTGCTCATGGATTGGCAGTTGTGAAAGCTGTCGCTCCTGGCGTGGATATCGGCATTGAAGGTGCGATGGTTGCCTTTGTTGGGAGTTGGATAGTGGGCTTCCTTGCATTTCCACTTCCAGGCGGCCTCGGTGTTAGGGAAGTTGTCATGACTGCGGCTCTCCTGCCCTGGTTGGGGCCGGGGGAAGCAGCGGCGATTGCCATACTGAGCCGACTTGCGTCCATCGGAGCTGACCTACTAACTGGGTTGGCGGGGTTGGGACTTGACAAGAAGCGAGGGCATTGAGATGCGACTTGCGGCTGTGATCATTCACTCTGGAGACATTGTGTCCACGTCCGGCTTTGCACGCGACACCGTCGATTGCAATCCGGGACTGGCGTTGTTTCTCATCAACAATGGTCCAGACAGTGATGCTCTGGTCCGTGACGCAGTCCCTTCGCAAGTAACGGTGGTCGGTCCTCCGATCAACAGGGGATACGCGGTAGCGGCGAATCTCGGAATCGAAGTAGCAATTGACCAGGAATTCGATGATGTTGTAATCCTTCCAGACGACGGCCTCGTCCCGGCCGGAGCGCTATCTGCACTGCACAGAGAGGCGCTCCTCAATGATGCAACAGTGGCTGGTCCCCTTGTCCTCTACCAGAACAGCAACGTCGTCTGGGCTAACGGTCTCACATTCAACCGAAAGTGGGGAGTGGCGCGAAATACTGACAAGGGAAGAAAGTGGTCAGGTGGTACCTCAACGATAGATGTTGAATATGTCACGGGCCACGCAATTCTTCTCAGGGGAGTGACCGCGAGACCATGGCTACGTTTCGATGAGGATTTGTTCATCTACTACGAGGACATCTCGCTTTGTGATGAGGTGTTGGAACGAGAGGAGCGAATCGTCCTCGTCCAAGATGCCGTTGTTTACCACGACAAGCCTGGCCTCACTTCCTATCGGTTTGGACGTATTCAGGAAAGGCATTTGGCGAGGTCGGGATTCATCTACTGGGCGAAGCACACGAAGGGTCTTCATAGAGTCCCGCATCTTCTCGGGTTTCTCACTATCACGGCATACAGGCTGCTTCGTTCTGCGAGCTTGAAGGCCCTACGAGGCGGTTTCTCAGGAGTCCTTGATGGCGCTGTAGATGCGGTCAGAGTTCTCATTGGGCTGCATCCCCGGCCAGCCCGCGTATGAGATCGGAATTCGGCGTCGCGATAGTAGCTCCGCTCCCACCCATCAAGGGAGGCGTGGCCCAACACTCGTCTTCAATGGTTGGTGCGTTTGAGGACCTTGGCAACCGCGTGACAAAAGTCTCGTGGTGCCGTCAATACCCAGCACGATTGTACCCGGGTGACCGAGTCGACAAGGTGAACTCGAGCTTTCACACGCTCTCATGGTGGAACCCAGTTAGCTGGCTTAGCGTTCGAAGGTTGACAGCAAATGCGGACCTGATCGTTTTCCCGTGGTTTACGCCTTTCAACTTTTGGGTTCTTGTTGTTCTTGTTACTCGGCGTCGAGGGAGGTGCGTCGCAATTGTGCACAACGTGGAGACCCACGAACGCGTGCTCTTTAATCCGCTCATTGCGCGCCTTGTATTGCACGGACTGTCTGGATACGTAACCCACTCCAAAGCTGTTGCGGGGGAACTGGAGGCTTTGATCGGCGGCCGAAGGATCGTGACCGTCGCGCATCCACCTAACCTGAAGATTGAGGCTCATCCGTTCCCGCCGTTTCCGCCTATCCGACTGCTGTTTCTTGGGCATCTCCGACCTTACAAAGGTATTGATGTCCTTATTGACGCGGTGTCGAAGCTCAGGCTGGCTGGGTCCAACGCTTGTCTTACGGTTGCAGGGGAGGATTGGGGGATTGGGAAGGGTCTCATGGATCGCGCCGAGACCGCTGGGGTAGCAGCATATGTTGATTTCCAACTCGGATATGTTCCTGATGATGATGTCGATGGTCTGATCGCGGATCACCACATCTTGGTTCAGCCATATCTGACGAGCAGCCAATCAGGCGTAGTTCCGCTGGCCCATGAGGCGGGACGACCCGTCGTAGTAACGCGTACCGGTGGGTTGGACGAAGCCGTTGAGGTTGGTATCACTGGCGAGGTCGCGCTGCCAGGTGATCCTTTGTCTCTGGCTGAAGCAATTACTCGAGCGACAGCTCTTCTCGACAATCCAATGGACCCGCCGACGGTGAGTTGGCGGGATGTAGCGAGGGCTGTCTTGTCTTTTTCTGTGTCGGATGCCAGCGAGAGACATAGATTGGAGAACTGAAATATGGGAACAAAAACATCACTTGTTACAGGTGTCGCGGGTTTCCTCGGCTCGCATGTAGCCAGACACCTGATTCATGGAGGGCACCGAGTGGTGGGTATCGACGACCTCTCTGGGGGGTTCATAGAGAACGTACCTGAAGGTGTCGACTTTCGGCCTGGCAGTATAAATGACGACACCTTTGTGCGAGGAACATTCTCTGAAGGCATCGATTACGTGTTCCATCTGGCTGCTTACGCCGCTGAGGGTCTTTCTCACTATATCCGAGTATTCAATTACACGAACAATGTTATCGGTTCAATGAATCTCGTAAACGCCGCGATCAGAAACTCCGTTCGGAGGTTCGTGTTCACCAGTTCGATAGCTGTATACGGAGCCGGCCAGCTGCCGATGAAGGAGGGGATGGAGCCGTCACCCGAGGATCCATACGGCATCGCCAAATACGCTGTCGAATTGGATCTGAGAGCGGCGAGAGAACAGTTTGGATTGGATTTCACGGTGTTCCGGCCACACAACGTATACGGGGAAAATCAGAACATCGGTGATCGGTATCGGAATGTCGTAGGGATATTCATGAACCAGATCATGCATGACGAACCTATGACCGTGTTTGGTGACGGGACCCAAACGAGAGCTTTCTCTTATGTGGATGACGTTGCTCCGGTCCTCGCCGACTCGATCAACCATGAATCCGCTTCCGGACGAACCTTCAATGTAGGCGCTGACACTCCCTATTCGGTGCTGCGATTGGCCTCCGTCGTTGCTCAAACAATGGGAGTTGAACCAAAGATCCAACACCTACCTGCTCGCAAGGAAGTCGAGCACGCATTTTCAGATCACACAGCAAGTAAGGAGGTGTTTGGAGCGCGTGAAACCGTTCCGCTCGAGGTTGGCATCAGTCGAATGGCCAAGTGGGCGAAGCGTGTCGGACCAAGACAGTCGAACCCGTTCACCGGTATTGAGGTACGGAAGAACTTCCCTATGGGTTGGGACCTTGAGATGGACAGTGGGTCTTAGGTGCTCGGAGTACCTGAACTTGCCTGGTGGGAACCTTTAGTCCTGATTTCCCGTAAAAATTTGCGCTGTGTTGTGGCGCCTCACAGCTTGCCTCGTGCCTATGGAACATCTGTTGGGTGTTGCTGGGGGGTGAGGTTGGTCTGATGGGAGGTGAGTGTGTCAAATGCCTGATCTGTTCGAACGTTCGCGCAAATGTCGTTTACGACGTCCGTGAAATGATGTTTGGTTCTAGGGAACTTTTTCGATACTTCCAATGCGGAAGATGCCAGTGCCTCCAAATAGGCACTATTCCGGACGACCTGTCAAGTCACTATCCGGAGCACTATTACTCCTACGCAGATATTGCGTCGCGCCGCGGAGGAAGTCGCAACCGCGCCGAAGTCCTCCGGAATCGCTACGCGGTTTCCGGGCGCGGCGTTGCTGGGCGCTTACTATTTCGCCTGTTTCCGGCACCGCAGTACCGCTCGTTGTCACGCGTTCTCATCCGAAATGACTCTTCTATTCTCGATGTCGGCTGCGGTCAAGGCCAACTCCTCTACAACTTGCGCGAATTTGGCTTCGAACGACTGCTCGGCATCGATCCCTACATCGATTCCGACATCTCGTATGCCAACGGCCTTACGGTGCTAAGAAAGTCAATCGACGAAGTCGACGGAAAGTGGGATTTGATCATCCTTAATCATTCGTTCGAACACGTCACGAATCCGTTGGAGACATTGGAGCGAATTTCTAAGCTGCTTCATGCCAACGCCACATGTCTCATACGTATGCCGACCGTGTCCTCTTACGCATGGAGACACTATGGAGTTGATTGGGTTCAGCTTGATGCTCCCAGGCACCTGTTTCTCCATTCAATTGAAAGCATGCGTTTCCTCGCCATGAAGGCGGCCCTCGTTGTCGACGAAGTTGTTTACGACTCGACATCCTTCCAATTTTGGGGAAGTGAGCTCTACAAAAGGGACATGCCACTGGTCGGCGAATCCCCCATTTCGTCCCCGGTTGTTCTATTTCCGAAGGTAGAGATCGGCCAGTTCGCAAGGCGCGCCCGGAGGCTCAACAAACGTGGAGAGGGCGATCAGGCAGCCTTCTATTTAAAAAAGGTCAATTCGTAGCATTCATGGTGCATTGCTGGAACCGGGCTATGGTCCGTCGGAATTCAATTCGACTTGACGCCCATAACCGAGTTGGGGCGGATCATGGCGAACCAATGTGATGAGTCGGCCGCGGCTTTTGTATTCGGCGGGGCCTTTTGAGATTGCCGCCAAGCTTTTTGAGGTCGCGTCGTTTGATCCGACTGGAGTGCCGAGTTCAGCTTTGTTCGGGTCGTTTGAATGATTCGGCTGATGTGAACCGGAACCGTCATGTCGCTTTCATGATCATTGGTCGATCCGCTTGAAAATCACTGCTTTCCCATCTTCGAATTTGGCGAGCACAGTCCATTCGTTTGGCCGAGAAATCATGAATTCGTATTCCAATCCCCAACGGTTTGAGTAGTGGCTGTCCCAGACAACAATTGTTTCTTCACCCATGTCCTCGGGTTCCGGTCATTCGACCCAAAGCCCGTCGCTCTTAACCCTCAGCGGCAGATAGTCATAGAAGAAAACATGCGTGGCGACCAGTCGCGAGGGATGGATCGCATGTTCTCTCATCCAGTTTGCTGCCTGTTCGAGGGCACGGTTCTCAGCTGTCGCAGGGTGCGGATCTGTTATCACTAAACCCCAGATCACTACTGCAGACCGACGGCGATGGGAATCGCCCCGGTGAACCTGGATTTAAAGGCGCTAGTGAGTTTCTTCGAGTCAGCGGCAACGTCGACGCCGCGTGCGGCGAGGATCGCGAGCAGGGGTGCCACGGGCAGAAGAAAGATGACATATCCGCCAGAAGCGAATAGACCGAATCGAAACAGTACAACATGAAGAGCGAAGTACGAGAATTACCAAACGATGACGACGAGCATCCTTGCTTCCGAGCGAATTGCGAACGCACGCACCAGAGCTAGCAGTAGCACCGGTAAGCCAACAACTGACGGAGTCAGTAGTTCAAGCGGAAAAATGCATCCAGCCGCCGGCGCCGTAGAGGTTCGATGGACCGGCATCCATTAACAGGTCTAACGGCGAGGCGAAGTCCGCCAGTTCGAGGCCGACGGTGTATGTTGCGTACGGAATGAAAGCGAGCACTGCAGCTCGACGGTTCTTCTGGAGGACCATGAATATTGCCCACAGAAATACCATCAGAATCCCCTCATGTCGGACAAGTGGAAGGAGTCCGACCGCAGCTGAGGTGACCAAATATCTGTCTTGGAGAGCAAGATAGACCACAAGAATCATGATCAGAGAAAACGGAACTTCGGTCACAGCCATGACGGAAGAAGCCGCGAACCAGGGCTGAAATAGCAATAAGACGGGTAGGACGATGCGGGTGATAGCCAGTTTCCTTGCGACCCGATAGACACAATGACAGTCAGCGCAGCTAATCCGACCGAAGCCAGTCGTGCTCCATCTAGACCGAATTGCGCCGGTAGGATGTACAGTATCGTATGAAGCGTTCTGCCCCATAGATCTAGAATGAGCTCTGGGTTAGCTATGGCATCGCGGCTGATTATGTAGTGACCAATCTCGTCCTGGAGCGCCGTTCCGTCGGAGGCGAACAGGAGTTTTATCATATGGCCAAGTCCGGCTGCGAAGAGGCAAAACGTGAGTAGGAATCCGGGCTTTCTTGTTATCTGGACAGTCGAAACGCGATACCCCCGATGCAGGATGCGAGCAGATAAGCATGGTGTGGCATGAGTCCACGAAATGCTGGCCAAAACGATGTCGATTTCGAGTTCGCACTTTTCGGCGCGGAGATTTCACTCCTGGCCAACTCCAATGCGAGCGAACAGGTGTTCGCCTCTGAAACGTATTACACTGGCGTAACTCAGGCGACCAGGCAGGGATTTGTCCACCGATTCGATACTCATCAGGGGCGCCCGTGAGCACAATCTGAAGAATCTCACGGTCGAGCTCCCTAGAGAAAAACTCATTGTCTTCACCGGACTCTCCGGCTCCGGGAAGTCTTCGCTGGCGTTCGACACCATCTACGCCGAGGGGCAGCGACGATACGTGGAGTCGCTGTCCGCCTATGCCCGTCAGTTTCTCGGGCAGATGGACAAGCCTGATGTCGACTTCATCGACGGTCTCTCCCCGGCGATCTCGATCGACCAGAAGACTGCGTCTCGGAACCCGAGATCAACGGTCGGCACGGTCACCGAGGTTCACGATTAC
>SMXW01000108.1 GCA_004356805.1 Acidobacteriota bacterium
ATAATGACCTGTCGGCCCCACCCAGACCGTTCTTGGCGGACCGTGTGACCTAATAAGAGCTTGTCCACCAATCAGGTGTGACCCATCCCAGTCCTGTCCACAAACCGCCGGCACCTTGACATAAGAGATTCATTATGTGCGGTTGATGAAGCCAGGTGTTGCCGGTCGTGTCTATATCCGTCCAGTAGGTCAACAGGGTCGCAGCCCAAGCCCGTGGCCAGTGCTTCCAGGGTGGCGAGACTGATGTTGCGTTCTCCCCGTTCGATGGCCCCGATGTAGGTATCTGGGGGTGCACGCCCAACCCTTTCGCTGATGTGATGAGTGACAGCGGCCACCTTCTCATATGAGAGCGTGATTGGGTGCAGACGTGCCTTCGCTAGATACCGGACAGGTGGTTGACCGTAGCCTCTGACATCATCGCCTCGCCGAACCCTTCACTGACCAGGCAACGGACGAGATCGGCTCACGTGCCAACATAGTCACCTCATTTCGCGACCACGGGAAATGCTCAGTCGAAGCCACCTACAAAGTCGCGGACCACATGATCGCCAAGATCGACACCAACGACAAGCGGCAAGAAGCCCTCAACGACTTCATTCGCGACCAACTGCAACCAGCAGGCGACTGCCTCGGAATAAGAATCGCCCTCGACGAATAGAGGCCGAAAAGTGGAATCATGGGTGCTCGTGACGCTTCACACCGAAGTCGTGCTGCCCCCTTAGATGCACCCTTAGATGCACCCTAAGCTCGAACGGAGGGAGTGGTTTACCGTCGAGAAACGAGAGAAACACCAAGTATTACCTGGTGTTTCTCTGGTCGGGCTGGGGAGATTTGAACTCCCGACCTCTTGACCCCCAGTCAAGCGCGCTACCAAGCTGCGCCACAGCCCGTGACGGTGAAATGGTAGACGTGGCAAGGCCACTTGCATCATCGACGTCCAAAACGAGTCAGATCCCAAGTCGATGACTTCCGCGTTAAGACCCCCTCGATACCTGCCGATCTTTGCCTCGGGAGGTAGACCCTTTGCGAGAGAAGACGATAAGGACGATTGGAGCCACGGTGGTGCTCTCCGGCATCGCCGTGGTCGCGATGATGCAGATCGGCACCGGTGAGGATCCGAGCGCTATCGCGTTTGTTTCTGAAGATCACGATCCCGCCTCGGGCGCTGCCGACATTCCTGCAACATTCGAGCACGTCGCGACAACCGAGGCTGCCCCCTTCGTTTATCGGGTTGGCGTTCTCGCCGGAGTGACCACTGACAACTTCTGGGCTTTCTACGGAGGCGAAGCCTCGGTGTGGAACGCCTACATTCTTGGACCGACCAAGCCCGCTCTGTACTCCCTTGACCCTGTCGACGGATCACTCGCCCCCGAGCTTGCCGTCTCAGAAGTAAGTCCTTCTCTCACTTCCGATGGTTGGCGGGTGGAAGTCCCATTGAGCGATTCGCTGTCGTGGAGTGACGGCGAACCCGTTACCGCTCATGACATCGTGTTCACCTTTGACACAAGCCGTGCTCTCGGACTGGAGGGAAGTTGGAGTGAAGCCTTCCCGACCACGATCGGGTCAATGCATGCCGACTCCGACTACGAGCTTCGTATCGAGTTCACTGAGCGCCCGAATCTCGGCGTGTGGCCTTACGGGCCGGGTCTGGCACCAGTAATGGCCGCCCACATCTGGCAACCACTCGTGGAAGACGTTGACATGGCTGAGCTCTTTGCACTGGCAGGATCTCACGATGTGGGAGGCGGACCGTTAGCGCTGGCCACGATTGGCGAGACGTTGGTGACGAGTACGGCTAACCCCGGATACCCCTTTGGGTCCGTTCCGGATGCGGTCGAGTACCACATCTACGAAGACGAGGATGCTGCTCTTTTCGCGCTTGGTGAAGGGCAGATTGATTCGATCTTGACTCCCAATGGCCTCACCGAAGATCAACTGAAGAAGGTCGCTTCGAATCCGTCGATTGTTGTCGAGAGGAATCCCGCGAATGGCGTTCGGTACCTCGGATTCAACCTGAACAGAGAGCCGATGTCGGATCTGGCTTTCCGAGCGGCATTGGCGTTGCTCCTCGACAGAGAGGGTCTAGCCGCCTCGATTTCCGCCGGGGGCTCGGTAGCGCACAGCTTTGTCAGCAACTCCAATACCCGGTGGTTCGATCCTGAGGCTGCAGGAGCCAATGCGGAGCGGTACTCGGGCAACCTCACGACCCGTCTCGAGTCTGCCCTGGACGGCCTCCGCGAAGCGGGATACACCTGGTCAACGGTGCCGGCAGTGGATGCTGATGGAGGCATCGCCACCGGTGCCGGGCTGAAAATTCGGGGACTGGCACCTGCACCCCTGACAATCCTGACTCCAGGAGACGCCTACGACCCCACTCGTCCTCTCTACACCGCCCAGATCGCCGAGACTCTGGGTTGGCTGGGATTCGACGTGAGACCTGTCGAAACCGACTTCGACAGTGTCGTCGACCTCGTCTTCACCCCCGGAGAGGATGGGCTCCTGCACTACGACATGTACCTTCTCGGCTGGTCTTTGGGCAATCCTGCCCTGCCTGGCTACTACCGCACTCTTTTCAGCACCGAAGGCCTCATGAACAACACGGGGTACTCCAGTGCCGAGTTCGCCCAGCAACTCGAGGCGTATGAGGGTTCCTACAGCTTCGAAGATGCGCGCCAGGCGTTGTGGACCATGGAGAGCACTCTCTCGGCCGACCTCCCCTATCTCTTGCTGTACAGGAGTGAAATCACCGAGGTGTATCGCTCCGACCGCATCGCCTTTGACTTCGCCTCCGGTCTAGGCGGTATTCAGGGACGACTCGGTGGCATCGGTGACGTGAGATCTGCGTCCTAATGGCCCGTCGCACGGAGACACACCCACACCCTTAGTGCGACAGACCACCAGAGCATCACAGGTACGCTCGCCAGGTGCCAGACGAGCAGGTCTCCGATCGCATCCTGACGATTCCCAATCTGGTCACCTTTGTCCGGTTGTTGGGTGTAGGCGTCTTCTGGTGGGTGCTCCTCGTAGAGGAGAACATCGGTCTGGCTGCGGGTCTCATCTTCCTGATCGGCTGGACCGACTGGATCGACGGCTACCTCGCCCGCAGACTCGATCAGGTCTCCAAACTCGGCACAGCGCTCGACCCGATAGCCGACCGTCTGATGATTGCCTCTGCCGTCATCGGAGGAATGATCGCTGATGTCGTACCACTGGTCATCGGTGTCGGTCTCATCGCCCGTGAGTTGTTCATGGGCTTGGTGACTTTGAGACTTTTCTTCAAGAGCGCCGCCACGTTGGAGGTTCGATATCTCGGCAAGGTGGCGACCTTCATTCTCTACGGTGCAATACCCTTGTTCTACCTAGCGGCAATCGACTTTCTCGGTGCGATAACCGCCCCGCTGGCGTGGGTGAGCGGTGTCGTTGGACTTGTGATGTACTGGTACGTCGCATTCCAGTATGTCGGCGACGCGAAGAAGGCTCTGGCGGAAGTAAGGTCCGCGTCAAGCCCCGAGGAGAGTTGATGCAAATACCCGAAGGCCTGCTCTACAACCATGAGCACGAGTGGATCCAGCGCAAAGACGGGTCTGTGGTCAGGATCGGTGTCTCCGACTATGCACAGGACCAACTCGGCGATGTGGTCTATGTCGAACTGCCGGTCGACGGTTCAACCGTTGCCAAGGATGATCTTCTGGTGGAGATCGAGAGCACCAAGTCGGTCGGTGAGGTGTACGCCCCGTTCGCCGGGACCGTAGTTGCGGTCAACCAGGCCGTTGCGGACTCACCCGAGTTGGTGAACACGAGTCCATACGACGATGGCTGGCTGGTCGAGATCGATGTAGCGGGAGGGTTTTCTGAAGCTGGTCTTCTCGACGCTACGGCCTACAAGGACCTGACGGAGTAGGGGTAACCGGCACACCTGACGGCGCTATCTATCATCTGGGGCGATGACAGACAATCACGGCGACGAGCCGACCGAATCGAAGCCTGAAGTTGAGGTCGAGACTGACCCAACCGTTCTATACGTCCCCATATCCGATCGTTCAGGTCACCCGCTCAGCCGTGATGAGGCTTCACACGTTGACGGTCTTACCGGGTTTGCCCTGGTCGTCGAGCGCGGCCCCCGAACCGGTATGACCTACATACTCAGGGCCGGCAACACCACCGTCGGTCGACACCCCGAGAGCGACATCTTCCTCAACGACGTGACCGTCTCGAGACACCATTGTCGTTTCGTGCTGACGAATGAAGAGATCAGCGTCGAAGACAGCGGGTCGACGAACGGCACTTACGTAAATGATGAGCGGGTTGATCGGGCACAACTCAGTGCGGGCGACGAGGTAATGGTGGGGCGATTCCACTTTGTTGTCGCCCACGGGGATGCCTGACACCAAGGCACTCAGCATCGGTGAGGTGATCAACCTCCTCCGAGAAGACTTCCCTGACGTGTCTGTGTCAAAAATCCGCTTTCTCGAAAGCCAGGGTCTCATTGATCCGGGACGATCGTCCAGTCGTTATCGGCAGTTCGATCCTGATGACATTGCAAGGCTGCGTTTCATCCTCGCACAGCAGAGGGACCATTTTCTCCCTCTCAAGGTCATCAAGTCCAAGCTCACCCTTTGGGAAAGGGGCGAGGAGGGCGAGGTTGTGGGCAGTCTGAGCCGGACGCCCCTTGATGAGTCCGGCGAGCCCCTGGACCGAGAGGATCTCATCAAACGATCTGGGCTGACGGAGGAAGAACTCGAACAACTCGTCGAGGTTGGGTTGATTCGCCCTATCCCGAACTCGACAGTTTTTCCCCCCGAGGCTGGTGTCGTCGGTGTGGAGGCCAAGCGCTTGATGGACCACGGTCTGGAACCGAGACATCTTCGATCCATCCGTCTGTCCGTCGATCGTGAGTCGGATCTCCTGACCCAGCTGGTGGCTCCTCTATTGAGATCCTCCAACGCCGAGGCGAGAGCGAGAGCAAAGGACGTCCTCGAGTCCTGTTCCGATTCGGTGAGGGCGATGCATCGTGCCCTGATGTCGGCCGAGTTGAGGCAACAGATCTCCTCATGAGACGTCTCAGCCGTGTCGCCGCTTCGGTGGCGCTGGTGACATTCGTGCTCGCCCTACCCGCGGCTGGCGCTCCACTCACCTTTCCGACCAGGGTCCAGGACGGTTTCGCCAGTCCCGGTCCACCCATGGTTACCGCCGCAGCATGGATCCTCTTCGACGAGTCGAACGAAGTGGTATTGGCGTCTCATCTTTCCACGCAAGAGAGAGCCATGGCATCGACCACGAAGATCATGACTGGCCTCCTGGCTCTCGAGGGATCCAACTTGACTGACGTGGTAACGATCTCCACACGAGCCACCGACGCCGGAGAGCGCGAGATCGACCTTGTTGCAGGCGAGCAGGTGACGATGAGTGCTCTCCTCAAAGCAGCAATGATCCACTCAGCCAACGATGCGGCTATCGCGATCGCTGAACATGTCGGGGGCTCGGTGGAGGGGTTCGTCGACATGATGAATGAGCGAGCAAGAGAGCTCGGATTGACCGAGACTCACTTCGCCAACCCCCACGGTCTTGACGCGCCAGACCACTACTCCAGCGCCCGTGACCTCCTCGATCTCGCCAGGGTGGCCATGGCTTTTCCTGAGTTCAGAGACAACGTCCGGTCGAGGATGGTCATCTTTCCAGACGCGCCGGACGGCAGTAAGCGGATCGGAACCACGACAAACCTCCTGCTTGGTGTCTATGACGGTGCCGGTGGGATCAAGACCGGATTCACCTCGGAAGCGCTCCTCACATTTGTGGCCACCGCCGAGCGGGGAGGAAGACGGCTTTACGCCGTCGTGCTCGGATCAGAAGGAGACCGTGCTCACTTCGCTGATGCCCGTTCCCTTCTTGACTACGGATTCGAGCAACTCGGCATCTATGGGACGGTCTCCACCGGCAACCCTTACGTTTCTGCCAGGCAGCGAGTCGAGCCAGGACCGCTGGTGGCGACGTCGACCATCGAAACCTTCATACATCTAGCCGGCCAAGGACTCATGACCGATCCTCCGTCTCCAACGGCGATCGTGCCGGAACCGGTCCCCCTTCCTGTAGAGGTCGTAAACCGTCATCCTGTGTCCCCACCCGATTCCCTATGGACAGCTTTCACCTTCTGGTGGGATCAGACCGTCCGAAGCTGACATGACGGACTATCCCTTCGCCACCGAGGTAATCACCGAAGCTGACCTGAAGTCACGGGTGAGGGAGTTGGGTGAGGCGATCTCGAAGGACTATCAAGGCCGGGCCCTGCTGTTTGTGGTGATCCTCAACGGTGCGGTTCTTTTCGCGGCGGATCTCGTTCGCAATGTTGACGTCCTTTCCGAGGTGGATTTTCTCGGTCTGAACCGGTTCGGTGAAAGCGGTCGAATCGGGATCGCCATGGATCTTTCGACACCGGTGTTCGATCGCAACGTGATCATCGTCGAGGACATCGTCGACACCGGGCTCACATTGACGGTGCTCCGGCGAATGATGACCGATAGGGGAGCGGCATCTGTGTCTACCGCGGCGCTCTTCGACAAGACACGTCGTCGCGTAACGGATGTCCCTATCGAATACAGGGGGTTCGAAGTTGGCGACGAGTTCCTGATCGGATACGGACTGGACTGGCAAGGTATTTACCGGAACCTCCGATCGATCTGGGCTGTCCTGGACATCGAAGCGTTTGTCCAGGATCCCAAAGTTCTCTCCAAACAACTGCATTCGGGCTGAACCACTGTGTTGTCTCCGTCGCCGGTGATAACCTTCCCCAATGGCCGATAACGGTGATTTGATCCCGATGGATGTGGTTGGAGTGAGGGTTGAGCTGCCTTCCAACCAGCCGATTGTCCTGCTTCGGGAGAAAGACGGATCTCGCTATCTCCCTATCTGGATCGGGGCCAACGAGGCCACTGCGATCGCCACCGCACTCGAAGGAATACAACCCCCGCGCCCCCTCACCCACGACCTGATGCGATCGGTCATCGATGCTGTCGGCGCCCTCGCCGTTCGAGTGGTGATCACCGAGATGCGTGACTCCGTGTTCTACGCCGACCTCGCCCTCGAAGTTTCCGGCAAAGAGATCCAGATCTCGTCTCGGCCATCTGATGCCATTGCGCTCGCGGTTCGAACTGGTACGCCGGTTTTCACCATTTCTGAGGTTCTCGAAAAGGCAGGAGTCCACTTCGAGGAGGATGACGAGGAAGAGGAGGTAGCCCGTTTCCGCGAGTTTCTCGAGGAAGTAACTGTGGAGGACTTCCTCAGCGACGAAGACACCGAACCGTCGGATTGAACCCGAAGCAACGCATCGGATATGGGCTGGAAGCCCTGGCAGTCATTGTGGTTGTGGGCACCATTGGTTTCCTCGTCATAGAAGGGGCTCCCGTACTCGATGCCCTCTACATGGTGGTCATCACCGTCACCACCGTTGGCTTCGGCGAGGTGTTCGATCTCTCCGGCGGCGGTCAGTTGTGGACGATGTTCATCCTCATCAGCGGCTTCGGCATCGCTATCTACACTGCGATCGCTTCCATCGAATACCTCGTGGACCTCGGGGATCACCGGAGACGGAGACGCATGCAGAACCAAGCCGCAAAACTGACAAACCACATAATCGTCTGCGGGTTCGGCCGTGTTGGACAAAGAACCTGGTCAGAGTTACGAGACAGAGGTGTAGACGTCGTCATCATCGAAGTCTCGCCTGACAGAGTTCAAGTAGCCCGGGCGGCCGATGCCGTTGTGATAACAGGTGACGCGACACACAACGATGTTCTCGAGCTTGCCGGAATTGAACATGCGCAGGCTGTGATCGCTTGCGTTGCTGATGACTCCGACAATCTTGTAATCGCACTATCGGTCAAGGCATTGCGACCCGATGTCCGGGTTGTTTGCCGGGCGACAGAGCTCGAGTCAGAGCGAAAACTGTTTCTCGCCGGCGCCGATGCAGTCGTCGCACCGCAGGCGGTAGGAGCGGAGCGGTTGGCGCTGATGGCAATGCAGCCCGAGTTGACGCAGGTATTCGACGTGGTGGTAGCCGGCAGCCCGGTTGAATTTCGAGTCGAAGAGCTGGACATAGCCACCGATTGCGATGTTGCCGGCAAAACCATCCAGGAGTCGGGAATCCGTCAAGACAGCGGAGCGCTGATTCTCGCTGTGGAAGGTGGGGGGGACCAGGTAGTGGTCAATCCCGGCGCCGACGTCACACTCAGTCCCGGTGATCGTCTGGTCGTCGTAGGGACGAAAGACCAGGTGGAGCGGGCAGCCGGGATGGTCCGACCGGCTTCTTGACCCGGACTCGGTCGGGTGAAAGCGCCGGCGATGGTCAAGCGTGGGGACCATGTGACAGGAGTTTTCCACAGGAAACGTTGACACGACGAAGGGATCACCGTTAGCTTTCCCTGCGACGGAGTTACAAGCATGTAACCCGGAGGATTGAATGACGCAAGAGCGAGAACTCGGTTACCGGGCACCCCAGGTCTGCAAGCTGGTTGGCATCACCTACCGCCAACTTGATTATTGGGCTCGGACGGACCTGATGGTCCCCGCGCTCCAGCGGGCGAGTGGCTCCGGCACGCAGAGGCTCTACTCATTCACCGACGTGGTCCAACTCAAGGTGATCAAGAGACTTCTCGACGCCGGAATGAGTCTCAAGAAGATTCGGTCGGCCGTTTTGATTCTCAGGGAGCAACTCGACTCCGATCAACCGTTGGCCGACGTCACCCTGCTGAGCGACGGCCAGACCATCTACGCCGCTCACTCCGAAGAAGAGGTCGTCGACGTCTTCCGCAGGGGTCAGGGGGTTTTCGGTATTGCCATCGGGCCGGTTCGGGATGAGGTCGAAGGAGCGATTCACCAGCTGTTTCCGGAGGATGCAGAACTCGCCGGGGCTATCGAGGCAGGGGCCCCCTGAGCACAGACCGCCCCGCGGCACATCAGATTGAATTCGCTCACAACAGCGAGCGGCAATTCGCCCTCCTGCTCGACTTCTATGGCGTCCCATGGGATTACGAGCCGAGGAGTTTTCCCATTCAGTTCGACTCGGAAGGTGAGCCAACCAAGTGGTTCACTCCCGACTTCTACCTTCCCGACGATGACTTGTTCATCGAGATCACGACGATGAATCAGAAACTCGTAACCAAGAAGAACAAGAAAGTCCGCCGTCTCCGGGCCATCCACCCTGACACCAAGTGCAAGGTTTTCTACCAACGCGACTATCTCCATTTGGTGGTCAAATACGGGCTCGAGGAGCCGGACCACCTCGAGGAAGCCGCCGCCCTCACCCGGATACCCGGTCCTCCCGAGATAGTGCGTCTAGAAGACCGGGGTGAGCGCCTCATAGGATGAAGCGCTCACCGCTACACCAAACCAACGCTGCGCTCGGAGCGCGTTTTGTCGATTTCGGTGGTTGGGAAATGCCGGTTCAGTACGAGTCTGTTCTCGCCGAGCATCGCGCCGTGCGCAACTCTGTCGGTTTCTTCGACGTCACCCATCTTGGACGGTTCGAACTGACCGGCCCGGGTGCCCACCACGCCATCCGGAAACTGCTGTGCAATGACATCGAGCGTGTTGAGCCGGGTCACAGTCAGTACACGATGATCCTCAATGAAAGTGGGGGGATAATCGACGACATGATCAATTGGTGGTGGGCGCCAGATGAGTTCTGGGTTCTTCCCAATGCCGCCAACCAGCAGAGGGTCATGGACGCCTTCGCAGCCCAGCCAGGCTGCACCTTGGCCGATCTGCAGATGTCGACCGTGTTGATCGCCCTCCAGGGACCACATGCGAAAGACGTATTCGAAGACATACTCGGAGCCGCGCCCGGACGGTTCCGGCTGGTCCGAACAGAGTGGGAAGGGGGATGCATCTCGATGGCCGGTACCGGCTATACGGGCGAGTCTGGGGGAGAGATCTGCACCGATCCCAATACCGGGGTAAAGCTGACCGAGGCCCTGGTGGAAGCGGGCGTAACCCCGTGCGGTCTAGGTGCCCGTGACACACTTCGCCTCGAAGCCGGGCTTGCTCTCTGGGGCGAGGATATCGATGAGACGACAACTCCCTACGAGGCCGGGATCAACTTCGCAGTGTCGCTAGATCACGAGTTTGTCGGCCGTGAGACGCTGGTTCGACAAAAGGCGCATGGTGTCGGAAGAAAGCTGACTGGATTCGTTCTCCAGGATCGTGGAATCCCACGTCACGGATACAAGATAAGAACGTCCGCGGGTGGCCGGGGCGATGTGACGTCGGGCAACATGAGTCCAATGCTCGGGACCGGCATCGGAATGGCCTATATCTCTCCACCACCAGATATGGAAGCGGACGCCATCGAGGTAGAGATCCGCGACCGTTGGGTACCGGGGCGACTCGCCACACCTCCATTCCACAAGGTCTGACGGGCGTGGAGCTGGAGAGGTATTTAGGATCGGCTGACCCGGAGAAAGAGAAGGATTGGAGAGCGTCGCCACACCGGTTGCTCACAAAGCGATTGGCACCGAGTTGGTCCGAGACTGGACCCCGAGCAGCGAACCGAAGGCAACCGTCGTAGTGGTTCATGGACTCGCCGAGCACTCTGGACGATACGAGAGAACCGGTTCGCTTCTCTCCGACGCCGGTTTTCATGTCCGGTCTTTCGACCTGATAGGTGCCGGAGCTAGTGGCGGGGACCGCTGGGACATCGACGACTGGAACCGCTACCACGATCAAATCCAGACCCATGTCGAATGGGCGAAGGAGCAAGGGCGCCCACTGGTTCTGATGGGACACTCAATGGGAGGCAACCTCGTCCTTGGCTATGCCATCAGCGACAGGCCACCTCCTGATCTCCTGGTCGCCTCGGCTCCTGCCTTGGGCGGGGGAGCGGCATGGCAGAGAGCAATCGCACCTGTAGTCGCCAGGCTCGTGCCCACTCTGTCTATTTCCAATGGCCTCAAAGGTGAGCAGCTTTCCCGCGACCCGGCCGTCGCCGAGGCATATTTCGCCGACCCGCTCGTCCACCCAAAGTCGACAACCCGGCTCGGTGCTGCCTTGTTCGCGGCCATGGATGATGTTGCCTCAAACTGCGACAGGCTTGACCTGCCGACGCTGGTGCTCCACGGAGGGTTGGACACCATTGTCCCCCCACAGTCCTCGGCATTCCTGAAATCCCTTCCAGGTGTCGATCGCAGGCTCTACCCGAGCCTGCGACACGAGATCCTCAATGAGCCGGAGGGGCCGGAGGTCGTCTCCGACATCATCGACTGGGTTGATGCCCGGATCTGATGCCGCTTCCCCGGGGCCTCGCCCGGTTCAACCGGTCTGTCACCAACAGGATCATCAAGCCGGCAGCGGCGCGTCTCGGTGGGTTTGGCGTACTCCATCACCACGGGCGCCGGAGCGGGAATGAGTATGAGACGCCGCTCAACGCCTGGAGACAAGGTTCGGAGGTGATCGTGGCGCTGACCTATGGGTTGGATGTCGATTGGCTGAAAAACGCCAGAGCGGCTGAAGGCTCCATCATCGTGATGGGTGGCAAAGAGGTTCGGGTGGGTCGTCCCGAGATCATTCCCGAGGACGAGGGGCTTGCGCGGGTTCCCAAGACTGTGGGCAGGATCCTGGGAATCCTCGACGTGGACGGCTTCGTCGTCTTCCCGGTGCTGTAGTGGCTAGTCCGACCACCGCAGCAGCACCTTGGCCGACTCGCTGCTCTGCAGAGCGGTGAAAGCGTCCTCATATTCCTCAGCGTCGAAGCGATGAGTGATGACCGGCGAAATGTCCAGCCCCGACTGAACCAAGACGTTCATCTTGTACCAGGTGTCGAACATCTCCCGGCCGTAGATGCCCTTGAGGTTGAGCATGTTGAAGATCACGATCGTCCAATCGATCGAGAACGGTTCGGAGGGGATCCCCAGAATGGCCACATTGGCTCCATGAATGGTGTTGTCGAGTATGTCCTGGAGAGCCCGAGAGTCACCCGACATCTCGAGGGCCACATCAAAGCCCTCCAGCATCCCCAGATCCTTCTGGACATGCTGAATATCCTCTGAGCGAACGTCCACGGCCCGACTCGCCCCCATCCGCATCGCCAGGTCGAGGCGAAAAGGGTTGACGTCGGTGACGACGACATTCCTCGCTCCTGCATGGTTGACGACCGCGGTGGCGAGGAGGCCTATCGGGCCGACACCCGTGATAAGCACATCCTCACCCAGCACAGGAAACTCGAGGGCGGTGTGCACCGCGTTTCCAAACGGATCGAACAATGCGGCTATCTCCGGGTCGATGCCCTCGATGTGACGCCAGACGTTGCCCTTGGGGACGAGCAGATAATCTGCAAACGCTCCCGGAATACTCACGCCGATGCCCTCGGGTTGCTGACACAAGTGCCTCCTACCCGCCAGACAGTTACGACAGTGCCCACAGACGACATGACCCTCGGCACTCACCAATTCACCTTCGATGAAGCCGGAGACATTGGAGCCGACACCAGCGATGTAGCCGGAGAACTCATGTCCCACGGTCATGGGAACCGGGATCGTCGTCTGCGCCCACTCATCCCACTTGTAAATGTGGAGATCTGTTCCACATATGCCAGTGGTATGAACCTGGATCAAGACCTCGTCGGCTCCCGGCTCGGGGGTCGACACCTCTTCGAGCCGAAAGCCAACCTCGCCCGGATGTTTTACCAGCGCTCGCATAGTCATCTCCAGACCGGGGTCAGACTGGCGCCAGCGGAAAGGTAGGCGGGGGCGATCGTCTCTTCCCAGAGTGCCACCTTCGTGGTGTAGTCGCAGAACGCCGCGGCTACTGCACGCTTTGTGATCGAGGCCAGATCACTCACGGCAAAGCCATGGTGCACTTCAACAAACTCGAACTCCTTCGACATCGATGTGTTGCTCATCAGACGATTGTCCGTGTTGAGAGTGACGTTGAAACCCGCCCGATAAAGCGCGCCGATTGGGTGTTCGGAGGCTGCTAGTCGGCTGACCGCAAGGTTGGAGGCCGGGCACATCTCGAGAGGAATCTGCCTGTCCCGGATGCGACTGGCCACCGCCCCTAGTTTGACGACCTCGCCGTCTTCGAGGACACAATCCTGAACGACCTCAACTCCATGTCCAAGACGTTCCGCCCCGCAGACGTCCATTGCTGATGCCATGTATGCCACCCCGTTACTGCCACCGGCCTCTCCGGCGTGGATGGTCAATCGCAGCCCGGACTCTCGAGCATGTCGGCAGGCAGCCAGATGCACGCTAGGCGGATGGGCCGCCTCCGGCCCCGCAAGGTCGAAAGCCACCACGCCAAGGTCTCGTGAGGATTCGGCCAACCGGGCCATGTCCATGCTCCAATCGAACTGCCGGAGGGCATCAATGATCAGGACCCATCGAATCCCGGTCTCAGCCTCACCCCGGGCGAAACCCGCAGAAACCGCCTCGATGACCTGACGTGGTGCCAGCCCACCGCGTGTGTGGAGTTGGGGACAGAACCTGCTCTCCACATATACGACACCGTCGGCGGCCAGGTCCAGAGCCGCCTCATGAGCCACACGCTCGAGCGCTTCTGAGGCTTGCATGACGCCAATAGTGTGCTCGAAGGCCTCGAGATAGGTCTCCAAGGATCCTGATTCAGCCTGATCGAACCAGGCTTTCAGGCCACTCTCGGTGCTACTGGGAAGATCTTGGTACCCGTACTCGGCAGCTAGGTCGAGGACGGTTTCCGGCCGCAGCCCGCCGTCGAGATGATCGTGGAGTAAGACGGAGGGCAGGGCCATGAAGCCACGCTAGCGGTGCGTCAGGACACAGGTCCTCGGGTGTGCCACGATTGGGGTGTGCTCGAATCTCACGCAGGAAAACTCTTGGTTGCCACACCGCAATTGGTCGATCCCAACTTCTACCGCACGGTCATCCTGATGCTGCAGCACGACGAAGAGGGAAGTGTCGGCATCGTCCTCAATCGCCCAACCCTAGAGAGGGTCGACAGCCACCTCCCCGAATGGGCGGGGCGAACGGCAGACCCTGGTCTGGTCCACTACGGAGGGCCGGTCGATCCCGACATCGCCATCGGAGTCGCTTTGGCTGCTGATGGTATGCCAACAGGCGTCCCCGGTCTCAGCCTGCTCGATCTGGCCGAGTCGCCGGGCGGAGGGGATGCGCCGATTCGCGTCTACTCGGGCTATTCAGGCTGGGGATCGGAGCAGTTGGAGGTCGAGATCGCCATCGGCTCCTGGTACGTGGTTCAGGCGTCACCCGACGACCCGTTTGACGACCCTGAGGCACAATGGAAGAAGGTTCTTCGCAGGCAGTCGGGATTCCTCTCGCTGGTGTCCACCTTTCCGGACGACGTTCGTCAAAATTGAACACATGTCCCTGATGGACGAGGCTCTACTCTGGTTACCCGTGACCGCCGGCACCGCTCCCCGTCTCCGACCAAGTCTGAAGAGACGGGCACCGGGACTTGTCGTGGAGAGAGAGTTATGGGACACCGAGTCCACAGTTGTCGTCGGTGTCGATGAAGTGGGAAGAGGGGCATGGGCAGGCCCACTGACAGTGGGTGCGGCCGTCGTTCCGAGAGACCGCCGGGTCTACAAAATCCGTGATTCGAAGATGCTGACAGAGGCCGAGAGGGAGGCCCTATTCGAACGTGTCGCCGCGTGGTGTCCCACATGGTCGGTGGGACATGCCTCATATTTGGAATGCGATGAGCTTGGAATGTCGGCTGCGCAGAGGTTGGCCGCAAGCCGAGCACTCAAAGGGCTGGGTGTGGCCCCGGATCACGTTCTAGTAGATGGCAACTGGGACTTCGTGGGCGGTGCCCGTACGATCGTGAGGGGCGACAGCACCTCCCTCTCCATCGCTGCTGCATCAATCCTCGCCAAGGTGACTCGTGACCGGCTGATGCGGGCACAGGCCGATCAGTTCCCGGCTTACAACTTCGAAGGAAACAAGGGCTATCCCTGTCCGGTACACAAGTCCGCTCTCCAGGCGTTTGGACCGACGGCGATACACCGAAGGTCCTGGGTTTTCATGGACCATCTCATGTGGAATGGATTGGAGCGCTTCCATCGACCTGACCCCCAGCTGGAGATCCCCTTCGTCAGTGGTCCGTCTTACAGATGATTGCGACCGCTCTCCGACCCTCGCCGTCGCTCGCTGCGTCCTCCGTCTTGCCGCACACCCATGAGCGCTTTGGTGCGCGACAGACCACGAGCTAGCCAGCAAGGATCTTCTCGACGGCGCGGACGCCAATCATGAGGGTCGGGGCGTTGGTGTTACCACTGGTAACGCCTGGCATAACCGAAGCATCGGCAACTCTCAGACCTTCGATGCCGTGCACCCGTAGTTCGGCGTCGACCACAGACACATCAGCTGGACCCATGCGACATGTCCCTACCGGGTGATAGAAAGCCTCTGCCCGGTTACGGACGAACTCCTCGATTGCCTCGGGCCCCTGGATCTCCGAACCCGGAAGCATCTCCTCACCTCGGACCTCATCGAAAGCCGTGGCAGCGTGTATCTCCCGGCTGATCCCCACTCCCCGCACCAGGGCCGCCACGTCGGACGGCTCAGTCAAGTAGTTCCCGCGAATGGACGGCGGATCGAGCGGATTGCCGCTCGAAGCCATCACAGAGCCTCGCGCCAGGGGATTGATGAGGACAGAGCCAAGACTGTACGCAGGGCCGCCGCCGGGCTCCATGCCGTGATTGTCGAAATTGACCGGACCG
>SMXW01000109.1 GCA_004356805.1 Acidobacteriota bacterium
ACCAAGGGGAGGGTCAGACCGGTGGTGTCACATCCCGAGGACGGCCTGAAGCAATGCAATCCTTCTGTGATTGGCCAGCCGAAGTTGATGTCGGGGGCAAGATCGACGACTGACACCTCCTCATAAGCGTCCTGACCGACGTCGGCGATGTAAATGACATGGTCATCGATCCAGAACCGCCACGGGTTTCGCAATCCTGAGTTGAACAGGGTGGGATCGGGGTCGCCGTCCACAGAAATCGACACCAGTCCGCCCAGGAGTGTGCCCGGATTCTGTCCGTTGCCGAAACGGTCGTTGGCACCGCCGCCGTCGCCCAAACCCACATACAGGATCCCGTCGGGGCCGAACTGGATCATTCCCCCGTTGTGGTTTGCGGCGGGCTGGCTCAGTCGAAGAAGAACACGCTCCGAGTTCGGGTCAGCCGCGCCGTCGTCGATGAGTGCAAACTCGGAAACCACGGTGTCCCCGTTGTTGGCGGTGTAGTGGGCGAAGACCCTGCCTGAATCCGTCGGGTGGAGCGCGATGGAGAGCAAACCACGCTCCCCCTCGTCGAGGACCTGGGTATTGATGTCCAACACCGGTTCGTCGCTGATGGAGAAACCGTCATATAGCCAGATTCGTCCATCCTTGGTGGCGATGTAGGAGATCTTGCTCCCGGGAACAGAGGTCAGTTGGACCGGGAACGACAGATCAGCCACCTTCTCATACGCAAGCGACTCGAGCAGTTCGAGGGTCGTCGTGGTCGTCGACCGCTCGGTCGTCGCCGTTGTCTCAGGGAGAGTCGTGGAGGGCAGTGGTTCGGTGGTGGACGGCGTCTCGGTCGTCGCCACTTCTGGCGTTGTGGTTGACGCCAATTCCTGCTGGACGGAGCAGGCGGCGACCACTGTCAACAAAACCACCGCTGTGTGCCGCATCCGCACCCAGGTTATGCCTAGCTTGAATTTTCGTGAGTCAAGTTCAGAAGAACGATCCACGCACCATTTTCGGGTGGGCGATGTACGACTGGGCCAACTCGGCCTACATCACCACGTTTGGCGCGATCGTTGCGGTTTTCTTTGCTTCGACGATCGTCCCTGACGAAGGGTTCGCAGGACTGTCTGGTGAGACGCTGTGGGCGGGTGTGGTCGGCATTGGATCATTCATCCTCTTCCTGGTGATGCCGATCCTCGGCACGGTTGCCGACTACGCGGCTGCCAAGCGCAGATTCCTGTTCAGTTTCGCGCTTCTCGGAGCCATCACGACGATCGCTCTCCCCCTGGTGCCTGATGGCGCCGTAGTCGGCTTTCTCTTCGTAGCGTTGATCTCGCAGATCGGCTTCGTTGCCGCCAACGTCTTCTACGACGGCTTCCTGCCGACCATCACCACCGACGACACAATCGACCGAGTCTCGTCGAAGGGGTTTGCGTATGGATACATCGGAGGCGGTCTCTACCTCCTGCTCGCCTTTGTGTTGATCTTCCTGAGCGACAACGGAACCCTCGGGTTGTCTTTGGCCAAAGCGTCGCGAATCTCAATAGCCGGGGCCGGAGTCTGGTGGCTGCTTTTTAGCATCGTGACCCTGCGCCGATTGCCTGACGAGGGGGAACCCCGACCCCTTCCCGCACCGCTTGCCGACAGGTCGCGGTGGAGCGCCTACGCGCGCATCGCGTTCGGCGCCACATGGGAGACAACCAAGAAGCTCCTCGAATTTCGCGCGCTGCTACTCTTCGTGGTGGCCTACTTCTTGTACAACAACGGGATCAACACCATCATTGCCGTGACAGGTGCATACGCTGTTGACACGCTCGAGCTGGCGACTACCGAGATCGTGATCACGTTCCTGATCGTGCAGTTCGTTGCCTTTGGAGGGGCTCTCTTCTTTGGGTGGCTCGCCGGGAAGATCGGCACCAAGCCGGCCATCGTCATCTCGTTGCTCATCTGGATCGGGATATCCATCGCCGGCTACTTGCTCCCGGTCGGGAAGGCGGCTCCTCTGTACGTGCTCGGGGCTGTAGTCGGTCTCGTCCTCGGTGGATCTCAGGCCTTATCGCGGAGCCTCTACGGGAGCATGATCCCCGAGGAATCGTCGGCCGAGTTCTTCGGGTTTTTCACCGTGTTCTCCAAAGCCTCGGCCGTCGCCGGCACAACTGTCTTCGCCCTAGTCAGCGGTATCACCGGTTCTGGTCGCCCAGCCATACTCTCCGTAGTGGGCTTCCTCGTGGTGGGGTTGATCTTTCTGATGCGAGTCAACGTGAGAGAAGGCCGAGCATCGCGGGAGAATTGGGCGCTAACCGATACTGTCTAGGCTCGTGTTGATGGACGAGATCCCCGACACTGATGGCCAGCTAGAGACCCCTGAGCCGGAGAAACCACCGACCGATCTTCCCTGGGGGGGAATAGTGGCGACAGTCGGGCTGTCTCTCGTTGTCGTCTTCGCCGTCCAGAACACCGAGACGGTGGCCATCGAGTTTCTTTGGATGAGTGGCACCTCCCCACTGTCGATTGTCATCCTGGTGTCAGCCGTCGCATCCGCGGTCTTCACCACGCTCGGTGGGGTCTTCTACAGGAGGAGACGCCACCGACGACGGGCCGAGAAGGACGAACTCAAACATCTCAGGGGCGACGACTGACCCGGCCCGTGTGAGCGAGCAGCCACTCTTCTACAAACGATGGTGGTTCACCGCTTTTGCCGTCCTGGTGGCCATGATCCTCATCAGCACGCTCGTCTCCGGTGGCCAGACGCCGGGTTCGACCAGCACGACCCTGGTCGGCAAGGCCGAGGCCGCCGTCGTCACCTTTGTCACGGATGGCGACACGATCGAGGTGAACCATGCGACGGGCACAGACGTGGCAGTCCGACTCATCGGTATCAACACTCCGGAGACCGACGAGTGCTTCGGGCCCGAATCCAAAAGAGCCCTCGGGCAGTTGATCGACGGAAGGAAGATCACGATGGTCGGCGATGTCGCCGACATGGACGACCATTTGCGTCTTCTCCGCTACATCTACCTGCCTGACGGAACCTTCGTCAACGAGGTCATGGTTCGCCGGGGATTTGCACTGGCAAACGAGTACCCACCCAACGTCGCGGAGTCAAGGACCCTCGGAGCAGCTCAGGAGCGCGCACAGAGTGAAGACTTGGGACTTTGGGCAGAAGATTCCTGTGGCGAACCCGTCGAGGCGACCCTCGTGATCACTCATGTCGAGTACGACGCTCCAGGCAACGACAACGACAACCTCAATGGAGAATGGGTTGACATCGAGAATCAGGGCGGCACCGCCATAGACATGACCGGCTGGGTGCTCAAGGATGAGTCAGCGACCCACCGCTTCAACTTCCCCACCGAGATGGTGCTCGATGTCAGGACTGAGGTGAGGGTGTTCAGCGGGTGTGGCCGTGACGTGGTGGCCTCATCGTCCACCGAGCTCTACTGGTGCGAGAACGGTGCGGTGTGGAACAACGACGGGGACACGGCCTTCCTCCTCGACACCCAAGGCAACATCCACGATGAATGGAGCTACTGAGGAACTCGGCGACCAACGTACCCGGTTGGAACCACTCAACCCCGATCAGGCTTAGGCTGCCGTGACCATGAAACGCGTCTCTCGACGTCTGACCAGATTGCCCGCCTCGGCCACAATGGCCATCGCCGGCCGGGCCCGCGAACTGCGGGCCGAGGGACGAGACATCATCTCCTTCGGGGCAGGCGAACCCGACTTTGCCACCCCCGAGAGCATCGTCGCCGCGGCATCCCGCGCCGCCCATGACCCGGCCAACCATCACTACTCGGCCAACCAGGGCCTTCCACCACTCCGTGAGGCCGTAGCCGACTACACAGCCCGATATTCGGGTGTTCACACAGTCGCCTCCGAGGTGGTGGTGACCAACGGAGCAAAACAAGCCGCATTCCAGACCTTCGCGGCTCTCATCGACCCCGGCGACGAAGTCCTCCTCCCCGCCCCGTATTGGGTGAGCTACCCGGCCGGATTGGAGCTCGCCGGCGGAGTCTCTGTACCTGTCCCATCGACGTCAGCCAACGGGTTCAAGGTCACTGTTGACGATCTCGAGGCAGCCCGAACCGATCGCACTACGGCACTTGTGTTTGTTTCGCCTTCCAATCCCACCGGGGCCGTCTATTCGGAAGGGGAATCACGGGCCATTGGCGAATGGGCTCAGGAGAACGACGTTTGGGTGATCGCCGATGAGATCTACCAGCGTCTCGTGTACTTCACCGACGTTGCTCCCTCGATCGTGGCTGCCACCCCAGGACTGGAGAATTGGGTGATAATCAACGGGGTTGCCAAGAGCTACGCCATGACCGGTTGGAGAGTCGGCTGGATGGTCGGGCCGGAGGACATCATCAATGCCGCAACGCGGCACCAATCCCACGCCACGTCGAACGTCGCGAACGTATCGCAGCATGCGGCCCTCGCAGCACTGACCGGGTCACAGGACACGGTTGAAGAGATGCGCGAGGCGTTCGATCAGAGGAGGAAGATGATGCACTCGATGGTCTCCGGCATTCCCGGTGTGGAATGTGTCGAGCCAGAAGGCGCCTTCTATGTTTTTCCGGATGTGAGCGCGGTTCTCGGAGGGAAGTACAAGACGTCGTCGGCCCTCGCCGAGGGGATCCTCGAAGAGGCAGGGGTCGCTGTGGTTTCAGGCGAATCATTCGGGGCACCAGGATTCCTTCGGCTCTCTTATGCGGTGAGCAAGGACGAGATCGAGCGCGGAGTGACCCAGATCGCCAGTCTGATCGAGAGGCTCTAGCACAGGCTTACACTCGGCTCTGATGCAGCCAGCAACATCTGCCAAAGCAATGATGCTTGTCGAGCCACGTCAATTTTCCCTGACTGAGATACCCACCCAGGGCATTGAGGACGGCGGATGGCTGGCTGTCGAGGCGACCAGCCTTTCCGGCGCCGACGTCCAGGTGTGGAAAGGGGAAGCACGCAACATCGTCTACCCGTTGGTGCCCGGACAGGAGGTCGTGGGGCGAGTTGCGGTCCAGGGGCCCAACGTGCCCTACTCGGTTGGGACCCGGGTCGTAGTCGAGCCTCGGATCCGTTGCGGTCGGTGTCGCCGCTGCCAGCAGAACCTGGCCACATGTGTGAGTCGTCAGCCAACCAACTCCTACGGAATGATCTCATCGATCGAACCACCCGGACTTTGGGGCGGATTGGCCGAGCTTCTCTACCTGGATCCGAATGCTCATCTTCACCCGGTTACCGACGATGTGCCGGCCGAGGTCGCCACATTCGTCCATGCCCTAGCTTCGGGACACACCTGGGCAGTCGAACTACCCGCCCTTCAGCCGGGTGAAGACCTGCTCATCCTTGGACCTGGACCGCGAGGCCTCGCCTGTCTCATCGCCGCCAAGGCCGCCGGTGCCGGATGGGTGGGCATCACTGGCCTCTCCCACGATCGAGACCGTCTCGAGTTGGCAAGACAGCTCGGTGCGGACATCGCCATAGACGTGGACCAGACAGATGTGGCCGGGGAAATCGCCGGCGCTCTCGGCAGGAGACCCGACGTGGTGGTCGACGTCACCTCGGACGATCCTGAAGCAGTGTTCACCGCGCTCGACCTCGCCCGAAGCGGTGGCCGGGTGATCCTTGCTTCTACCAAGGGCAATCGAGCGTTCCACTTTCTCTCTGATGTGATCGTCGCCAAGCAACTGACGATGAAGGGCGCGATGGGTGCCAGCAGCGTTGGCTACCAATGGGCCACAGAACAGTTGGAAACCGATCCTCGCATCGACGACCTGGTATCTCACCAGTTTCCCCTTTCCGAGGCTCCCCGCGCCCTGCAGGCGGCGGCAGGTCTGCTGGGAAGGGAGGAGCTGATTTCCGTGGCTGTCACTTTCTAACCGGTAACCGACACGACTCCGGTATGGATCTCTGGTCTCGGAGTGGGTGTCGGGTATGTGAGTTCCCTCATCGGTTGGCCATCGGCACCGTCACGTTGGACGTACTCGGCTGAAGCCACGCCCACATCTCCGGTCCGCTGGTCTGGCCGCTCGAGGACCAAATTGTGATCAGTGAAAGCCGGGACTCGACCCCGAGATGAGATGTTGTTCCACCGCATAGGGGATGGGTAGGTCTCTCACCACGTCGGGTCCGCGGGTGACTCGTCGACCAATCTCGGCGAACCAGGTGTCGTTGGCAAAGGCCCAAGGCCAGGCCCGAATACCAACTCTGGCTCCCATGATCCCCCCGACCGCGGCACCGAGAATGCTGCCGCCAATCTTGGCTGCCTGTTCGATAGGAGTGTGATACCTGTCCGTCCGCGGTGCGGCGAGGACAAGCCCTGCAAGCATGACCTGAATAGGGTCGTGAGCATCGCCCCCGACGTATTCGAGAGCTTCGTTTCCATCGCCAACTCCGATAGCTTCAGGAAGTCGACCGAGTTCCATCTCCAGGGTGTCGAGGCGCTGCTCCCCGTAAAGACCGTTTCCGAGAGTATTGATCACAGGCACCACTGCCTCGGTCACTCCGATGATCAGATCTCTCCCTGACTGACCGAAGCACGACGCCGCCACGGCGGCGGCAGCAACCACACCTGCGGCAACGCTTCCCGCGTCGCGATCGAACAGTCGAGCGAGTTCGGTGGCCTCCGATATGACCGCTCGAGGATCACGTCGGAAGGCGACACCGAGGGGTACTGCCCGCGCTACCCCGTCAAGCGAAGGCTCCTCCTCTGGAACGGGTGAGCCAGCGGCAGCACGGTCGAGCCAGGCTCTGAAGTGGGGTGTCTCCGCCCGGTACACCGGGTCTCCCTCTTCGGATCCGTCTAGCTCGCGCAAAACCCTGATCACGCGGCTCGTATCCAAATGCCGGTGCTCTATCAATTGGTAAGAGAGAACGGTCATCTGCTCGGCAATTGCCGAATAACCGAGTTCCCATGCCCCGCCGGCGGCATCACCGGCGGCGGCGCCCAGCATGAAACCATCGCCTTCACCGGCGACCAACGAAAGGAGGGACTCAGATGGCCCGTCCTCGAGGACAGCCTCTTCTTCTGCTGGTGGGATCGTGCTCTCGTTGCTCTCCATCGGACTGGGAGAATACAGCTGTATCCTGCGTCGGCGATGGACCACATCGTCGTGATCGCCAACCCTGTCGCATCCCAGTTCACCGGAGGCTCACACCGTGACGTCATGGCCCAGCTCTCGAAGACTCAGTCGGTCGAAGCCATCTGGCCTTCATCGGCAACGGAAGCAACTGCCGCAGCAGCGGATGCCACCTCGAAAGCCTCGATCGTCGTTGCCATGGGCGGCGACGGGATGGTCCATCACGTCAGCCAGGGCCTCGTCGGAACGGAAACCGCACTTGGGATCATTCCCGCCGGAACGACCAATGTCGTCGCACGTCTGCTCCAGATTCCCTCTCGACCGGTTAAAGCGGCAAGGCTGATTGCCCGGTCGGAAGGGACGACCACCATCGGAGTGGCCCGCATGACCCTTCGTCGCGGCACCACGGAAACTACTCACTACGGAGTGTTCGCTTGCGGTCTGGGGCTGGATGCGGAGGTAGTGGTGAAGGCCGACAGCGACCCATATCGCAAGTACAGGTTCGGTTCGATTCATTACGCCCGAACCGCCATTGGAGTGGGCGTGAGGACCTTTCCGTCTCGCCGACCCCATCTATCCGTGACCACAGACGGACAGATGATGGAGGCCACAACCGCTCTGATTCAGTTCCGCGACGTCTACTCCTACTTCGGCAAGATGCCGCTCCGTTTGTCCAGAAGGCGACCGGCCCCGATGACTGTTCTGGTGATGGAGCGTTTGCGGCGGCATCGAATTCCGCAGATCACTATCAACGTCCTTGCCGGGCGCGAACTCGAGAGTGTCAAGGGTATAGAGGTGTGGCTGAGGGTCGAGCGCGTCGAAGTGAGGGCAGACCCGCCGGTCGCAGTGCAGGCCGACGGGGAATCGCTGGGCATGGTCGATCAGGCAACCGTCGACTGGTTTCCCGATTCACTCCGCGTCGTGGGTGGTCAGTCGGCCTTGTGAATGGTCACCTGTGGGAACGGGATGGTGATGCCCTCGGCGTCAAACCGCTTCTTGATCCGGCGCAAAGCTTCTCGGCGCACCGGCCATCTCTCTTGGGCTGTGGTTGTGATCCGAGCACGAAGAACTACGGCGGAGTCGTCCAGACTGTTGACACCAAGAACCTCTGGCTCTCCCCTCACCCGGTCGCTCCATTCCGGGTCGGCTGCGAGGCCCTGTAGTTCGTCCTTCATCACCGCAAGGGCCTGATCCACATCCGAGTCGTAGGAGATGCCAACGTCGATTACCGGCCGGGCGTAGAGACTCGTGTGGTTGGAAGCCACCTTGATCCGGCCGTTGGGGACGATATGGACGTTTCCCTCCAGGTCGCGAAGCTTGGTCACCCGAAACTGGATGTCCTCCACCGTTCCCGAAACATCGGCGATGGTGACTGTGTCACCCACTCTGAACTGGTCCTCGACCAGGATGAAAAACCCGGCAATGAAGTCCTTCACCATATCCTGTGCACCAAAACCGACCGCTGCTGCGACCACGGTCCCCATAGCCAGGAACGGAGTGATGCTGATGCCCCAGACGCCAAAGATCACGAGAATGGCGGTCACCAGCAAGGTCAAGAGGAACAAGCGCCTGATCATCAGCCACAGCGTCTCGGCTCTTTTGGCGCTCTCCGATCCACGTTGGGATAGGCCCGCAACACCTTTTCGTCCGAGTCGGACCCCGACCAGGTAGACAATGAGGGAACCAAGCAGCACAGCGCCGCTTCGGATGAGATTCGATACCCAGGGCTCCATGGGACCGGCAGGTTACCTAGTGGCGCCCTCTGAATGAAGCGACCGATATTGCCAGATCGGTCAGAGCCGCATTTGCCTGGGCCCGCGCGGCCAGAGCGTTGCGGGTTGGGTCGATCACAAGATCATCCAGCATTTCGCCGGCTGCATCTCTTCGGTCGGCCCTCGACGTCTCCAGATCGCTACTCCGTGCTCGCCGTCGGCGTCGGCGTCGGTTCTCGATCGGAGTGGAGGTCTTCACCTCGTCTGCAACGGACTCGACATGGCTGGGTACGAACGTGGCGATCTGACGAACCCGCGATCCAGTCGATCCGCCGGCTTCCGCGGCTATTGACTCGAGAAAATGGGTCAGCTCGTCGACGGCCGAGCGGGTGTGCCGGTCTACCAACATTCGCGCTGACACATCGACAACTGCTCTTGCCCGCGCTTCGAAGTCGAGTCCCGCGCCACCGGTCGCAGCGAGTAACCCAGCAGCGCCTTGCTCCAGGTCGACCAGGAGCTTGTCGAATACCCGGACGTCCTTCACCGCCTCCCCGAGAACATCGACGAGGTCAGACACTCCCATCGGCGGGCCTGAAGTGGGATTGGCCGCGATTGCCACGATTCTTGGTGACTCGATGCCATCTTCTCGAAGAGCTTTCTTCAGGTCGGCGACCACGGACTCGACAACTGTCGGAGCCAGGCGATCGATCTGATTGAGAACAAAGATGAACTGTTCCGAATAAGCGCTCAGAGGCTTGAGATAGCGGTTGTGCAGTGCTGCATCGCGGTACTTCTCCGGATCCACGACCCATAGGACCATGTCGAGGCGTGGTAGTAGTTGTTCGACCCTGAGGCGGTGTTCGATTTCGACACTGTCCGTATCCGGCATGTCGATGAGACAGAGCCACGGCGGAATCGGAGCCGCTACCTGCTGGCTGACGCCGAGATCACCGAGATACCCACCGATGTCGCCTGCTCGAGCCTCTGGAACGATGGCCAGCGGCTCGCCCGTTGTCGGACGCACTCCTCCAACCATTGCCACGTCGGCGCCACAGACGGCGTTGGCGAGGCTCGATTTGCCGGAGCCGGTTCCGCCGACGAGAGCAACAACGCTCATGTCTTCCGGGTAAGAGATACGGATCCTGGCGTCACGGACTGACCTGGCCATCGGCTCCAGATCGTCTTCCTCGATTACACCGGCGCAAGATGCAATGGCTAGGTCGGCCTTGTCCAGAAGACCGACGATGGTGTCATGCATCCGCGAAATGGGACCGCGTCACGACACCCGTGGGACGAGTTTGCAGCTCGTCCACCTCCCGCTCACCAGAGACGAGTCTGAGCGAGTCACAGAGGTGTGCGGCCGTCTGGGTGTAGGCGACCTGAAGTCGATCCAAAAGCTCGCGACGCGCCCTCTCGGTGAAGACGTTGGCGTCGGTACCGAAGAGAGTCTCGGCGGCACGAGGATGACCCGAACCCAGAGCAGCGGAGATGAGAGCCATCACTGCCAAGTTGCGGTCGCGCCTGTCTATTCCGTCTACCTCGCGGTGGACGATGTCGAACCAACCATCAATTGCCTGGCCGGTGATCAAGTGGACCCCACGCGCAGCATCCTCGACGGTGCCACCGATCATGCCGAGTTGGCCATCTCTCAGAATGATTCTCCTCAGATCCGACTCGACCCGTGCGATCAACCGGGCACGAAGAGTTGATTCCAATTCAACGAGATCACGACTCCCCAGGCGATTGCTCCGCCGCCAATGTCGAGACCGCAATCGACCACCTTCGGGTACCTCCGACATCTGAAGACCTGTGACCAGGTCAGACAGATCCAGTGCTTGAGCCTTGTCTTCGAAGGCAGCGCGGATCCCGGTATCGATATCTCCAACCCACTCACGGTCTCGCTCAACTTGATCGGCCAGGTCTGAGATCTGTGTGGTCGTCGAGTCGATCACGCGGCGAAGGATCTCTTGCTGATAACGGTCCCGGTCTCGTGTCAGTCCGACAAGTCGACGACCCAGTTCCCTGACGGCAAGCGCCGGGACCGAGTGTGTCCCCACTTCGACGTGGTGCTCGGACACACCAATGATGTCCCCCTTCACTCCCGCGTCGGAGAGCCTCGAGGCGAAGTCGGTCATGGCACCAGGTGCGCCGCCGGTGACGCGGTTCAAAACAAAGATGAGGGGGGTGCCACGCGACATCGCCCGCCTCAAGACTTCCCATGGCACCAGGTCCGCGTAGCGGAGAGCCGACGTGACCATTACGACTACATCAGCGCAATCGATGAGATTCTCGGCCATCACCCTGTGCTCAGTCTCCATGGAGTCGATGTCGGGAGTGTCGACAAGTGCGATATGGCTCAGGATCGGCGCGCTGCCGGTTACTACCTCGCAACCGAGGCCCCCGAAATTCTCGAGCTGATGCCGTGCCCTCTCAGAGGCGAGGATCACCGGGCCTTTGGTCGTCGGCCGGATCGGGCCGGTCTCCGAAACCTTCAAACCAGAAAGGCTGTTGATCAGTGTGGATTTGCCGGAGCCGGTGGGTCCAGCGAAGACTACGCAGAGCGGAGCTTCAGGGTTGGTCAGACGCGGGATCAGGTAGGACCTGATGATCCGGATCAGCCGATCTCGCGTCTGCTCGGTTCGACTTGCAGTGAACCGGCCGGATCTCAGATCCTGGCTCTCCAGATCGGAGGCGAGCCGTTGGAGGTCTTGCAACAAACCGTCCGCTGTTCTGACTGCGACCACACTCGAATTCTGCCACGACCGGGGGCCGGTGCACGGTTAGCCGGTCCAGCCTTTTTCCGGCCGCTCGAACCACACGTGGACCTGACCGGTCCCGGTGGCGTTCTCATAGTCGGAGAACAACTCACCCTTGGCTGTGCAGTCGGCGCCACCAATCGCTCCCAGCATCATGAGGAAGTGCCCGAAAGCGCCTTCAGGGTTGTACTCCATGTAGTCCTCCATCGAATCGACGATCCGACGATGGTCGCCTGCCTTCATCCACTCGAGACGGAGTTCATCAGCGGCCCGTGCCTCGGGAGTGATGATGTGGACGGGATCCGAGGCCTCATGCTTCGAAATCTGCTTGAGACGCCAAAAGGTGTGGCTCATCCCACCGGACGCCAACACCACCACACGCCGATCGAGGCGACCAGCGGCTTCACCTAACGCCGCTCCCATTGTCAAGAAATCGTCGGGCTCACCGGTTTGGACAACCGAAACCGAAACGACCCGCTCACTCTCCTGGAGATAGTGAACCAAGTTGATCGTGGCGTAGTAGACCGGGAGGTGATCGTCCTCGGAGGCGTGAGTTGGAGTACCTAACCCATCACCGAGGCTTGCTGCAAGCTTTCCAAACTCCGGGTCTCCGGGGTAGTCGTAGGGGATACCGGCCATCCCCCTTGGGAGTTCCGAAGATGTCATATGACCGTGCCTGTGCTCATGCGCCGAGATGACATGTTCGACAGTCGTGAACCAGTGTGAATCCACTATCACGATGATGTCCGCCTCCAGCCGGTCGAGCACCTCGTCGCGGATCCGGATCAAGCCAGGCACAAGGCTGATCTCCTTGCCATCGTTCAATTCCCGACGGGTCGCCTCGTCGAACATGATTGTGGGGGCGTGGCTTATCAGCCCGGCACCGACTATCTCACCCATGACTGCTGCTCCTGTAAATCGTTAGGCACCAAACGATCGATCCTACCTAGTGTCCGCGCGCCCTGCCACGAGCGGGGTGTCGTCAGCAGTGGCCGTCACCAAACGGAGAAGACGAGCCAGTTCGTGTTTCTCATCGATGTCCAGGCCCTCCGTCAACCGTGCCTCGAATTCATTGAATCGGGGGAACACCGATTCGATGGCCTCCAGACCGGGCGGCTCGAGGTGGACGATCACACGGCGGCCGTCCTCTGGGTGCTTGGCCCGAGCTACCAGACCCGATTTCTCCAGTGTCTGGATCATCCCCGAAAGGGTCCCCTTGGCAAGTCCACAGTCCACGGCGAGTTCGCCCGTCTCACGATCACCCCACACCCAGAGAACAAAGAGAATCGTGAAACCGCCCCAACTCAAGCCGACTGGCGCCAGAACCTCTCGCTCCATCCGATTGCGGACGGCGTTGGCCGCTCGATATATGTTGGAAACCGCCAGCAGCGCGTCGAAATCCAACGGTCGATCACCGAGACGGGCCCGGATGTCGCTTTCTGCCTCGAGCACTACCTCGGGGTCGTAGTCACTGAGTGGACGGGGCATCTTCTCCAATCAAAGGGGGTGGGTAGTTTATCCTTCGCTTCCTAACGACTTCGGAGCCGTATGCCATCATCGAGAGCCGAGATCTCAAACGTCGCCGTGTCACCCGACCATTACATCGGCGGAAAGCGCGTTTCCTCAGCCACCACCTTCGAGGTCCGCTCACCTCTGGACTGGGAATGGAAGCTGGCCGACGTCGCCAGGGGAGACGCCCTCACCGCCGATGCGGCGATCACCGCTGCCATAGACGCATTCCCGGAGTGGTCGGCACTCACGCCCGTTGAACGCGCATCTCATCTACATCAACTCGCCGACCTCATTGACGAAACGATCGAAGAGTTGGCCACGGTCGAGTGTGCCGATATGGCGATGCTCCTGGAGAGCCTCCAGGCGAGAGTGATACATCGTGGGGCCGAGAACTTTCGCAACTATGCCGACCTGTCGAGCGAATACGCGGGGAGAAAATGGTCCTCTAAAGGCACCAACAACGAGGTCCAGCGGATGCCTGCTGGACCAGCGGTGATCATCACTCCGTGGAACGCGCCTTGGCTGTTGTCGACCTGGAAACTCGCCCCAGCCCTCGCTGCCGGAAATCCGGTGATACTCAAACCTGCCGAGTGGTCTCCCCTCTCGGCTTCGATACTCGCCGACCTGGCCGACCGTGCGGGACTACCTCCGGGCGTTCTCAACATCGTGCAGGGGATGGGCGATGAAGTAGGTGCCGCTCTCGTCGGTGATCGCCGTGTTCGCCGAATCTCCTTCACCGGGTCACCGGAGACTGCACGGCATATCGGTGTCGCCGCCGCCAGGAACATCGTTCCGTTCACCGCTGAACTCGGAGGCAAGGGCCCGCTGCTGGTGTTTGGCGATGCTGACCTGGAAGCAGCGGCCAAGAAAGCAGCAGGACAGTTCGATGACGCCGGCCAGGTCTGCCTTGCCGGCACGCGTCTGCTCGTCGAAGCGTCCATCTCATCCGACTTTCTCGAGCTCTTCAACCGCTACACCGACGACCACGTTCTCGGGGACAGTCGGAACCCATCGACCACGATCTCACCGATGATCCATCCCCAACACCTCGAGCGGGTAATCGGTTTCGTGGATCGCGCCAGGGAGGCCGGAGACACTATCGTTCGAGGTGGGGAACGGTGGAAGGAGGACGGACTCTGGTACGAGCCGACCCTCATCCGACCGAAGTCCAACTACTCCGAAGTCGTCCAACGTGAGGTTTTCGGGCCTGTCCTCACCTATCAGACGTTCCGCGATGAAGCGGAGGCGATCGATCTCGCCAACTCGACTGAATATGGCCTTTCCGGAATCGTCTACACCGGTTCGGAGGAACGTGCTCACCGCGTCGGCAGAAGCATCCGGGCCGGCACCGTCTGGGTGAACACATTCCTGGTCAGGGACCTAACCGCACCTTTCGGTGGTTGCGGGATCTCCGGCATCGGCCGTGAGGGTGGCGACTATGCGCTCGACTTCCACTCCGACCTCAAGACACTTCAAATCAGCGAGGGCTCTGTCTGCTAGGGACACCACCACTTAACGAGTCGGGTGGTTGAAGGCCTCTCCCATCTCGGGCATCTCGCGGCGGTCTCTCATCTCGAGCCTCCCGGCCAGCCACTGCGATGCCGGCATCGCACTTACCCCATGTAGAAGCACCGACAGGGCAACTGTCAGGAACGTGATGTCGGCGACCAGGGGAGAGATATCCGTCATCTCCTCAAACGCAACGAGGAGGAACACTGCCGTCGCCAAACCTCGCGGTCCGAACCAGCCAAAGAAGAGCACGGTCGAAAGCAGGAGTTTCTCCCCAATGAGAGAGACCGCGATAGCCAGCGGTCGGACAACGAAAAGAGCGACGAGCGAGACCACCCACGCTTGCCAGGGCACCCCTTCGCGTATCAGTTGGTAGATCGGGCCCGCACCCAGGAACACGAACGCGATGAGGACAAGAGCGCGGCCCTCGGTGTCGGCAAAGTCGTACAGGTACTCGCACTTGGGCCGAACCCGGGCACCCAACACTGCACCGGCCACGAAGGCGGCCACGAACCCACTCCCGCCGAGAACCTCGACCGCCGCGAATGTCCCGAGGGCGAGAGCCACCGCAGCGATCTTCTGATGAAGCTCGTCCATCCACCCATGTTCGGTGGCGCGGCTGATCACCCATGCACCGGCTAACCCGAGCAGGGCTCCCCCGGCCACTCCGATTCCAACCAGGCTCACGACGAGAAGGACCGACGAGGAGACAGACCTGCCGGCCTCGGACTCGATCAGGCCGATGGCGATGAACAGCACCGGGAGGGCGAGACCATCGTTCAACCCCGACTCGATGTTCAGCGTCTGGCGAACCCTCACCGGCAGCACCTCAGACTCCAACACCGGCTCGGCAAGGGCGGCATCGGTCGGCGCCAGAATCACACCCAGCAAGAGAGCCGCGCCAAACGGTATCGCCAGGATCCAACCGGCTACCACCGCACCCAGGACCATCGCCAGGGGAAGACCGATCAACAGCATTCGGGCCGGCCATCGGTATTGCCTACGGATGCGGCCGACGTCGATGCGGGCTGCGTCCGTGAAGAGAACCAAGGCGAGTGTCAACTCGAGAAAGGTGAGCGCCGCCGGACTTCTGATATCAATTGGATCGACGACAAGGAACGTTATGAGAATCCCTATGCCAACAGCCATCAAGGGCTCCGTGATGGAGAGTCTGGCCAGACGTCCCGAAACGGCGACGATCGCAAAAACAGTGGCAGAGAGAACGAGAATAATTGTCTCAGCACCAGGTTCCACGCTCTACCCTGCCGGATCTGAGTTGCGCATCAGCGTGGTACCGCCCTTCCAGGACACACCCACACGGTGGTAGTAGCCGCCGATCACCTCTAGCGGCTCGAGAAGGAAGAGTTCCTCGGTAGGTGACTCGTAGAGCTCGATTTCGGCATCACCTGCCCAAACGTCTGCGATCTCGCCGTCATAGCCACGCATGGTCACCAGCTCGTCCATCGAGGCCGAACCGTCCGACTCGATCGCCGGCCAGTATCGGTTGTGAAGCATCGGATGACCGTTGACGAACCCGGGCGACGACTTGGTTTCGACGAGGTCGATCCGTATTTCTGCGATCCGTCGGCCGGCAGCGGCCAGCGTTGCGCCGAATCGGCCTCCGGCTTCTAGACGAGGCCCGGCTCGACCGATTGTGATCGGCCTCGTCATCCAGATATCTCCCAGTTTCTTGGGATACCCCTGGTGATAGCCGCGGACCAATGCGAAGTCCTTGTCGACCCATATGTAGGGGCATCGACTCCATGACTCGCCTTCCCACTCACAACGGATGACTGCGAAGACCTCCTTGTACTGACTGCGCACCGGATCGAGAGTCTCCTCCAAGGTGTCGCCGGCGCTTTGCCAATCGGCCCAGATCAGCGCCACCGCCCCAGGATCGTCACCGGCCAGAGTGGCGCCTTCCGGGAGCAACTCGGCGACACGATCCGGATGGGTGCGGTACTCCACTGTCAGCATCTCTCCCGAGTAATGCCAGGGGGGTTTCGGAATCAGCGATGACCTGCCGGATGGGGTCTTGGGGAAGAGAAACCCGGACATCAGAGGAAGGGAAGGTACTCGGACATCTCCCAGTCCGTCGTCCACTTCTGATAACGGGCCCACTCGGCGCGCTTCACCGTCACAAACCCGTCGATGTACGCGGGACCAAACGCCTCCACGTAATCGTCGTCTTCCTGGAGAGCATCCAGGGCCTCTTTGAGGGACGCCGGGGGGATGACGTCGGTGGAAGCTCTCTCTATGCAGTCAAGTG
>SMXW01000110.1 GCA_004356805.1 Acidobacteriota bacterium
TCGGGGTCGTCGGCCAGAAGATCCCTCAGATGACCCTTGCCGTCCCACGCATCCATGGCATGACGTTGGACCGTGCGATAGGCGACATCCCGAGTGAGGCCTGACTCGATCAGAGACAGGAGCACCGCCTGGCTGAAGATCAGGCCCCTGGTGGCCTCCAAGTTGGCTGACATGCGCTCTTTGTCGACCACGAGGCTGTCCACCAGGCCGGTGAACTTCACCAGCATGTAGTGGAGAGTGATCGATGCGTCGGGGAGTACCACTCGTTCGGCGGACGAGTGGGAGATATCGCGCTCGTGCCAGAGGGCGACGTTCTCAAGGCCAACCTGGGCGTATCCCCGGAGAAGACGGGCCATACCTGTCATCCGCTCGGACAGAATCGGGTTGCGTTTGTGAGGCATGGCAGATGAGCCCTTCTGTCCCTCACCGAAGCTCTCGAGGACCTCCGACACCTCGGACCGCTGCAGATGGCGGATCTCAGTCGCCATCCGCTCTATCGACGCCCCGATTACAGCCAAGGTCGTCAGGTACTCGGCGTGACGGTCCCGGGCGGTTACTTGAGTCGAGGCCGGCTCGGATGTGAGTCCGAGCGCGCCACACACATGTCCTTCGACCGCGGGGTGCACGTGGGCATAGGTGCCAACAGCGCCTGAGATCTTCCCAACTGCAATCGCATCTCTCGCGGCTCGGAGTCTTCTGTGGTCTCGGCTCAGTTCAAAGGCCCAGCCGGCCAACTTGAGACCGAAGGTGATGGGCTCTGCCCAGATGCCGTGGGTCCGACCGATCATGTAGGTATGGCGATGTTCCTCGGCATTGGCCTTCACCACATCGAACAAGCCTGACAGAGAGTCGATGAGCAGGTCGGCAGCATCTCTGAGTAGGACGCCTCCGGCTGTGTCGAGGACGTCGGAGGATGTGAGTCCGTAGTGGACCCAGTTGGCTGCCTCCGGTCCGGCTTCGCCACCAAGCAAGTCCACAAACGCAGCAAGATCGTGGTTGGTCACTGCTTCGCGGTTGGCCACTTCATCCGGCGTCGGGCACTTGGCAGAGCGCGTGGACGCGGCAACTCCAGCCGGCACCTTGCCCAGTTGCTCCCATGACTCGAGGGCGAGGACCTCGACCTCCTTCCACGTCTCGAGCTTGCTCTGTTCCGACCAAATCGCTCCCATCTCTGGGAGCGTGTAGCGCTCGATCATGGCTCTGATGATGGCACGCTGGTTAGCGTCGCCGTTTCATGCGACAGATCAGCAGCAGTCAGGCCAGGCGATATGCCCTCGCCGCCCAGGGTTTGATCGATGGACGGCCCAGCGGCCGTGTTGATGTCCGTCATTTTCGCAAGGTGGTGGGTCGTGTCGGGCTAATTCAGCTCGACTCGGTGAATGTGTTCAGTCGGGCTCATTTCATGCCCTTCTTCTCCCGGCTTGGGCTCTACGACCGGGACGCTCTCGACGCGTGGCTCTGGCGATCGGGAGAAATGTTCGAGTATTGGGGCCACGAAGCATCTTTGATCCCTGTCGATCAGCACCGGCTATTTCGATGGCGGATGGATCAGGGATTGAGTTGGAAACGGCTCACCGATCTGGAGAAGGATCATCCCGAGTACATCGAGGACGTACTGAAACAGGTGAGCGAAAGAGGACCCCTTCAAACCCGGGACCTGACCGAGCCGGGCCAACGGCACGTCGACTCGATGTGGGGCTGGTCAAACGGCAAGGTTGCTCTCGAAGCCTTGTTCGCCCGTGGTGAGGTGGCGACGGCCGACAGACCTAATTTCAACCGAATTTACGACATGCCCAGCCGGGTCATCGCAAAGACACACCTGGACGCACCGGGGCTTTCCCGGGATGAGGGGCAATCGGCGCTTTTGGTACGGGCGGCTCGGCTCATGGGCGTCGCCACCGCCGACGACCTGGGCGACTACTACCGGATTCCGATGCCTCAGGCACGGCCGCTGCTCCAAGACCTGGTGGACCGTGAGGAGTTGGTCGAGGTCGAGGTCGAAGGATGGGAGAAGCCCGGTTATCTCCATCCCGAGGCGACCCTTCCTCGTGCGGCCAGGGGAACGTCTCTGCTTTCGCCTTTCGACAACCTCATCTGGTACCGCCCACGGGTGGAGCGGCTCTGGGACTTCCACTACCGGATAGAGATCTATGTGCCAGAGCCGAAGCGGGTCTATGGCTACTACGTCCTTCCGTTTCTCCTCGACGGGGACCTCGTAGCAAGGGTGGACCTGAAGACTGACCGCAAGGCAGACCGTCTTCGGGTCAGGGGGGCCTTTGCTGAGCCCGGGGCCGACAGGGTGCACGTGGGCAAGGCTCTCCGTCAGGAACTGGAGCTGGTTGCCACCTGGCTGGGCATGGGCGACGTGGAAGTGGCCAAAAACGGAGACCTTGCACCCTTTTTGTGAACGTCCGAGCAGGTATACCGCCACCTCAACCTTCCCAAATCGATGTCCGCCATCGTTTCTGTGTCGGGAAACAAGGCTTAGAACCGGGTTTTCCGACACAAAACGGTCAGGTGAAGGCGTTGTGACCGGTAATGGCCTGACCCATCACCAAAGTGTGGATTTCGTTGGTGCCTTCGTAGGTGAAGACCGTCTCCAAGTTGGCCATATGTCGGAAGATGGGGTACTCGAGGGTGATTCCGTTGGCGCCGAGAATCGATCGTCCGATCCTGGCGACGTCGAGGGCGTTGCGCACATTGTCGAACTTGCCAAACGACACCTGCTCCGGCGAGAGCTTGCCCTCGTCCTTGCGACGACCCAGGTGAAGGGCGATCAGGGTGCCCCGCTGCACCGCCACCATCATCTCGACGAGCTTTCGCTGCGTCAGCTGGAACGAGGCGATCGGCACATCGAACTGCACGCGCTCCTTGGAGTAAGCAAGGGCCGTCTCGTAGCAAGACCTCGCAGCGCCCATCGCTCCGAAAACGATGCCGAAGCGGGCCTCGTTGAGACATGAGAGCGGTCCCCGCATCGAAGCAACACCGGGGAGGACGAACTCGTCGGGCACCCGAATTTCGTCAAGGATCAGTTCCGATGTGACGGAGGCGCGGAGGGATGCCTTCTTCTTGATCTCCGGGGCCGAAAAGCCGGGACTGTCGGTGGGGACGATGAACCCTCGAACCCCGTCGTCGGTTCGAGCCCAAATGATGGCGATATGGGCAATCGACCCGTTGGTGATCCACATCTTGGAACCGTTGATGATCCAGTCCGACCCGTCGCGACGAGCGTTGGTGCGCATCGAGGATGGATCGGATCCCGAATCTGCCTCGGTGAGGCCAAAGCACCCAATCACCTCTCCTCTCGCCATCTGCGGTAGCCAGGTTTGCTTCTGCTCCTCTGATCCGAACTTCCAGATGGGGTACATGGCCAGGGAGCCCTGGACTGATACGAACGATCGGATACCGGAGTCGCCGGCCTCCAACTCGAGAGAAGCGAGCCCATATGCGGTGGCCGAAGTGCCGGCGCACCCGTAGCCCTCGAGATGCATGCCGAACATGCCGAGCTCCCCAAACGCCTTTGCGAGATCGGCGTGGGGGATGACTCCTTCGTCCCACCAGTCCCCGACGTTGGGGGTGATCTCCTTCTCGACGTAGTCGCGCACGGTGTCACGCAGGAGGATCTCCTCGTCGGACAGGAGTGAGTCGATGTCGAGGAAGTCGTGTGGGTCGGGCTTGTCGAAGGAGATCTCGCTCATTTGACGCCGATGGTATCGGGCAACACCGCCGATCAGCCAGCCAACGTCTTGGCGGCCAGGTCCTTCCGGTATTGGATCAGCTTTCCGGTCAACTCTTCATCACTGATGGCGAGGATGGCCACGGCGAGAAGTGCCGCGTTGTTTGCTCCATCGATCGCAACAGTGGCCACAGGTATCCCCGTTGGCATCTGCACGGTTGCCAGCAGTGCGTCCATCCCGTCGAGGGTGGCGCTGATGGGAACGCCGATGACCGGAAGCAGCGACTTGGCAGCCATGACACCGGCGAGGTGAGCCGCCTTTCCTGCTCCGGCGATGATCACCTCAAAGCCTTGCTCGGCGGCGGTCGTGGCGAAATGGATTGCCTCATCAGGTGTCTTGTGAGCCGATAGAACCTGGGTGTGGTGGTCAATGCCGAACTCCTCCAGCATTTCGCCGGCCTTCTCCATGACCGGACGGTCCGATCCCGAGCCGATCACGATGGCGACCTTGTGACTCATAGCGGGAGACGGTAACCGTCGGCGATGTCGGTTCGGTACTGCGCTCCAGGCCAGGCGACCGTCTCGGCCGCGGCGTATGCCTTCGCCCTCGCCTCTCCCACCGTCGCCCCGGTGCCGACCAGGTTGAGTACCCGTCCACCGCTCACCAGCAGTTTTCTGCCATCTCGTTTCGTCCCGGCGTGAAACACGATCACATCGTCGGGAACGCGATCAAGGCCCTTGATGACAGCCCCTTTCTCCGGGGCAGTCGGGTAGCCCACGGAGGCGAGCACAACGTTTACTGTGGCCATGGCCGACCACTCAGGCGAAGCACCCTCCAGCACATCTACGAGATCACTCGTCATGCGAGGCAGAATTGCCTGGCATTCCGGATCGCCCAGCCTCACGTTGAACTCGAGCACCTTGGGACCGGTGTCGGTCAGTACCAACCCGGCGTAGAGGAAGCCGGTAAAGGGGTTGCCGTCAACCCTCATCTGTTCAATCACCGGATCGATGACATCGGTCATCACATTGGTGACGAGATCCCTGGGAAGGTCGTCGACCGGGGAGTAGGAGCCCATCCCACCCGTGTTCGGTCCCTCGTCATCATCGAATAGACGCTTGTAATCCCGCGCCGGTTCCAGGGGGACGGCGCCACTTTCGGTACACACCGCAAAAACACTCACCTCCGGCCCATCGAGGTACTCATCGATCATCACCGAGGCGCCGGCGTCGCCAAATCCACCCTCCAGGCAGTAGCCGACCCAGGATTCGGCATCGGTGCGGGACTCTGTCACCAACACCCCTTTGCCTGCCGCCAGACCATCTGCCTTGATCACATAGGGACCCTCGGTCCGGGACAGGTGATCCATGGCACTCTGATGATCTGTGAATGTCTTCGATGCTCCGGTGGGAATACCAGCCCGGTTCATCACATCCTTGGCAAACGATTTGGAAGACTCAAGTCGCGCGGCCGATCGGGTGGGTCCGAACACGGGAATCCCGAGTGAACTGGCTGAATCGGCGACCCCGGCGGCCAAGGGCGCTTCCGGTCCGACGATTACGAGGTCGACGCGGTGGATCCGAGCCATGGCGGCGATGGCTCCCACGTCGGTGACGTCGATACCCTCGACCGTCGGACCCAACTCGGCAAGGCCAGGATTGCCGGGGAGGGAGATCAACTCGTCGACACGGGAAGACTGAGCCAGCTTCCAGCCGATCGAGTGCTCCCGGCCACCACTGCCGACCAGAAGGACCCTCATGAGATCTCGATCAGCTGGGACCGTTCCGGGCCAACGGAGACCCAGCCAACAGGCACCCCTACTACCTCTTCTATGTATTCGACGTAGGCCCGCGCCTCCTTGGGCAGGTCGCCGTATTCACGGACGCCGGTGATGTCCTCTTTCCATCCCGCCATCTCGTCGTATTCCGGCTCGCAGTGATAGAGCACGGACTGTTGGGCAGGGAACTCGTCGTAGCGTTCCCCGCCGGACCGGTATCCGTTGGCGACCTTGAGCGTGTCGAACGCCGACAGAATGTCCATCTTGGTGAGGAAAAGTTTGGTGAGGCTGTTGACCCGTGCCGCGTACCGCAGAGCGAGAAGGTCGAGCCATCCGCAGCGTCGCCGACGCCCGGTGACCGTTCCGTATTCGCCTCCGAGTTCGATCATCATCTCGCCGACCTCGTCGTGGAGTTCAGTCGGGAAAGGTCCCGTTCCCACTCGGGAGATGTAGGCCTTGGCCACTCCCACGATCTCATCGATCACCTTCGGCCCAACACCCGAACCGACTATCGCTCCTCCGGCGGTGGGGTTCGAGGATGTGACGAACGGGTAGGTGCCATGGTCGACGTCGAGCAACGTCCCCTGCGCACCCTCGAACAAGACTGCACTGCCGTCGTTGATGGCGTTCCAGAGAAGGAGCGAGGTATCCGTGACATGTGGTCGCAGGCGTTGGGCGTACCCGAGGTACTCGTCGACGATCTCGTCGGCATCCATCGGGAGGGTGTTGTAGACCCGAGGGAGAATCTTGTTCTTGTCCTCGAGGGCAGCCTTCACCTTTTCGGTGAAGATCTTTGGATCGAACAAGTCCTGGACCCTGATCCCCACCCGGGAGTACTTGTCTGTGTAGGCGGGGCCGATGCCCTTTTTGGTGGTTCCGATCTGATTCTCACCGAGGTAGCGCTCGATGGCAGCGTCGAGTTTGCGGTGATAGGGCATGATCAGATGAGCGTTCGACGACAGCCGCAGGCGTGACGGGTCAAGCCCCCTACCTGCCACCATTTCCATCTCGTTGAGCAGCACCTTTGGGTCGATCACCGTGCCGGAGGCGATGACCGGTATGCAGGTCGGATAGAGGATTCCGGAGGGAATCAGGGAAAGGGCGAGCCTTTGCTCTCCGACAACGATGGTGTGCCCGGCGTTGTTTCCACCTTGAAAGCGGACGACGTAGTCGGCCTTTTCGGAGAAGTAGTCAACGACCCGGCCCTTGCCCTCGTCACCCCACTGAGCGCCCAAGACGATGGTGGCTGGCATGACGCCGCGCGACGGTAGTCATGCTCGGAAACAGAGTGTTCACACTTCAGCAACCGACCGGCAACCCTCCATATAGAAAGTCGTGGTCCACGATCGTTGATCGACCCCGAGAGGAGAAATTTGTGACTGAGACGGCTGCCGACGTCCTATCCCTTGTATCTGATGAAGGGTATGAGTTCGTCGACCTTCGATTCTGTGATCTGCCCGGTCAGGTTCAGCACTTCACCGTTCCCGCCAGGGAACTGACAGAGGACTCTTTCGAGGCTGGCTTTGGCTTCGATGGCTCCTCCATCCGTGGTTTCCAAGACATTCAGGAGTCGGACATGATCCTGATCCCGGACCCTTCCACGGCGATCGATGATCAGTTCCGATCGCGGAAGACGCTGATCATCTATTGCTTCGTCAACGACCCAATCACCGGAGCGCCCTACGACAAAGACCCCCGATATGTGGCCAAGAAGGCCGAGGACTATCTGGTTAGCACGGGTCTTGCTGATACGTCGTTCTGGGGGCCCGAGGCCGAGTTTTACATCTTTGACGATATCCGCTTCGGTCAGAATCAGAACTCCGGGTACTACTTCATCGATTCCATCGAGGGCGCGTGGAACTCTGGAGAGTTCGAAGAGGGCGGGAACCTTGGTTACAAGCCCCGATACAAGGAGGGCTACTTTCCGGTCCCGCCCACCGACCACTTCCAGGACCTTCGCTCGGAAATGACGGCCAAACTCGAGGAGGTGGGCATCCAGGTCGAGGTCCAGCACCATGAGGTTGGGACTGCCGGGCAGGCCGAGATCGACATGCGCTACGACACGCTGTTGAGGACGGCAGACAACGTCACTCTCTACAAGTACATCGTGAAGAACACGGCCTGGGAGGCTGGCAAGACCGTGACCTTCATGCCCAAGCCTATCTTCGAAGACAACGGTTCGGGTATGCATGTGCACCAGTCCCTTTGGAGAGATGGCGAACCGCTTTTCTTCGATGAGGGTGGTTATGCCGGTATTTCCGAAATGGCCCGCTGGTACATCGGAGGGCTTCTTCAGCACACACCCGCTGTTCTAGCTTTCGCTGCCCCGACCACCAATTCCTATCGTCGGCTGGTGCCGGGGTATGAGGCTCCGGTCAATCTGGTGTACTCGAGTCGGAACCGGTCGGCGGCCATTCGCATCCCGCAGTATTCGCAGGACCCGGCGGCGAAGCGGCTCGAGTTTCGGTGCCCCGATCCGTCGGCTAACCCGTACCTGGCCTTCGCTGCCATGCTCATGGCTGGCCTCGACGGTGTTCAGAACCAGATCGAACCCCATGATCCGGTGGACAAGGACATCTACGACTTGCCGCCGGCGGAGCTTGCCGGCCTTCCGTCGGTACCCGGGAGTCTCGACGAGGCGCTGGCCGCTCTCCAGGAGGACCATGACTTCTTACTTCAGGGAGGTGTGTTCACTCAGGATCTGATCGACACGTGGATTTCCTACAAGATCGCGCATGAGGGGGATCCGGTGAGAATGCGGCCACACCCTTACGAGTTCCATCTGTACTACGACGTCTGAGTCCGGTCGCGGCAGCGGTCACCAAAGACGCTGAGCGGTAGCTCGGTCCCCTTTCGTGTGAGCCTGATGCTGTACGGCCCGGATACGGGCTGTACAACCTGAGGTTCGCCGTTTTGTGGGGCTAGGTGGTGTTTTCAGCCGCGTTGTGGGCGTTGGTGACTTCGGTATTGAAGTCTTCGGTGGCCTGGACGTAGGCCTCGACTGCCACCTGGCGCCGCTCGCCAGTGTCACTCGAGCGCAACCCATCAAGGGCGTCCCCGGCGGCAAGGGAGGCAAACTGGACCGCCGTCTTCAAAACATCGTGGTTGACCTCCAGACCGGCGGGGATGTCCATGTTGGTGACCTGGTCTGAGAGGTCGGTTGTGTCCTCCACCACCACCTCGAGCCGTGGCTCGGCATCTTCGTACTCGATCTCGCGCGGATCGGCGTCGAACCCGTCGTTGACGGTCACCATTTCGGTGGTCAACAGTTGGAGCGCAGCGTTGATCACGTCGAGCTCGTCGAGATAGGCCTGTGTCTCGGGGTCGAGCTCCTCACCGCCGCCATCGACAGTCGTGACGGGGCTGTCGGGGACCGTGGTCGTCGTCGGTTGTCCCGCGAGTGTCGTGTCTGGCGACGCCTCCGGGAGCTCGCGTACGAAGAAAAAGGTAAACGCGATCATCCCCAGAATGACCAGGGGGAGGATCCAACGGCCTGGCTTCGGATCGGGGTTGACTGCCATGACTGTCAAATGACGATAGCTGCGAGTGCTTTAGTTCCCTGGTTGGAAGAAACCCGGAGTTCAACCCCCTTGAACCGGCGCTGGCCAACCCATACGTTCGAGACATGGATGAGGAACGACAAGAGGTCTACGAGCGCATTCCGTGGGAGACCCTGGAGAAACAGGGTGGAGATCGACAATGGCTGGTGGTCGCCGTGGCTGGGGCGGTCGCCGTCGGCGCTCTCGCCTACTCCTTTACGAAGAGCCAACCAGCCCCGGCATCGGTGCCCAACCCTGTCGCAGCGGCGGTGACTGATCCCCCAGTTACGATGGCTATTGCTCCGGTGACGACGTTGCAGACACCACTGGTAATGGCCGAGGCTGATCTATATGCCATCGACCCTGAGCGCATCATCGATCAGGCGAAGGCGCTCGCCGAGTGGTTTGCCGTTGAGTATTTCGCTGTAGACGGGTCTGACCAATCCCAAGCGACTCTCGGGTCACTCATGCCGTCAGGAGTCCCTCTTCCTGAGGCTCCAGCCGGCACTCAGGTGTTTGTCGACTGGGTGGGGGTCCAGAGCGTGACGGAGACAGCGCCCCTTGCTTACGACATAGAAGTCCTGGTGCGATCACTGATGGCGCAGGGTGACGGTGACTTCGTTCGCCAGCCCACCCGCGTTGCCACGATTGGGGTGGTCATTGGTGACGACGGGCTCCCCAGAGTTGCCCGACCGCCGGCAATCACGACACCAACAGCATTGTCTCCGATGACAATGACGCTGACCCCTCTTCCGGTGACACTCCAGGAGCAGGTCGAGTCCGCATACGGGTTGGTGGTGGGCGGGGAACAGCTGGAGGACGGGCGTTGGCGTGTGGTTGCGATGGTCGAAGGCATCGACGGGGTGCGCCGTCCCACCATTATCACTGTTCCGTGAGCTCAGACCTCGAAGTGGCTCTCTAGGATCGCTGTCGCTGATGGGGCGATTGTGTCCCACGAACCGGTCGGAGTCTTGGAGATGGTCACGAAGTCTGCAGTCAGAAAGACACTTGTCACCTCGTCGATACCAAGCAACTCGGCCACGAAGGCTTCCTCAGGCTCGGAGCCCCTGACATATGTTCCCGGCCCTCCGACAGGCGACCCGACGCTGAACTTCCTTGCGTTGGGGTTGGGAGTCGGGTCTGATCTGACTGGCATCGAGCGGCGAGCGTAGTCCTATGACCCAGATCATCGGCGTGGACGTGGGCGGAACCTTCACCGATGTCGTCGTTTTCAGCGGCGCCGGGATCACGGGAGAGAAGGTGCCAACGAGCCTCGATCAGTCAGAAGGCGTGCTCCGGGCCGTGTCAGGTGGGCCAAACGACGTGTTTCTTCACGGCACGACTGCCGCCACCAACGCACTCCTCGAGGAGAGGGGAGCGCGGGTTGACCTGGTCACCGATGCTGGATACGAGGACATCATCGAGATTGGCCGCCAGGATCGGCCTTCGCTCTATGACAGCAGCGTCGACCGTCCCAGCCCGCTGGTGGATCGGTTGCGAAGACATGGGTTCGACGGTGACCGGCGAGCACTGCTGAAGAGGGTCATCGAGTCGTCTCCCGAGGTGGTCGCCGTGGGACTCATCGAGTCTTACTCGGATCCTTCGGATGAGCGCACACTGGCGACCGAGTTGCAGGAAGCGTTGTCGATCCCGGTCCTCGCTTCGTCGCTGGTGTCGCCCGAGTTCCGTGAATACGAGAGACTCAGCACGACGGTTCTGTCGGCATACCTGACGCCATCAGTGGCCGACTACCTCCAGTCGCTCGACTCCCGACTCACGATGAACACCCGCCTGGTGATGACATCGTCGGGTGGGCTCCTCCCGTTCGCGCAGGGGCCGGAGTCTGCGGGCCGTCTGATCCTGTCTGGCCCTGCTGGCGGAGCGGTAGCGGCGGCTGCCCTTGGCCGTTATCACGGGCATGAGACCGTCTTGTCCTTCGATATGGGTGGGACATCCACCGATGTCTGTCGGATCACCAATGGAGTGCTCGCAGTTGGGTCCGGCCATCAGGTGGCGGGGCGGGTCAATCGAGTGCCATCTGTCCCGATACGGACTATCGGTGCCGGTGGGGGAAGCATCGGGTGGGCGGATGCCGGTGGCGCCCTGCGTGTCGGCCCCCGCTCGGCAGGGGCCATTCCAGGCCCAGCCGCTTACGGTCAGGGTGGGTCGGAACCGACTGTCACGGACGCCAACATCGTCATGGGAAATATCCCCGCCGACCTGGCGATGGGTGGATCGGTCGCTCTTGATGCTGATGCGGCTGGTGAGGCCATTGAGCGATTGGGGAGCACGCTGGGTCTTTCGGTGGATGCCACGGCTTCCGGGATGCTCGAGGTCGTGGACAGCCATATGGAGCACGCCCTTCGCGCCGTGTCAGTTGAGGAAGGTGCTGATCCACGTGAGGCGGTGCTGGTGGCGTTTGGTGGTGCCGGCGGCCTCCATGCCGCGCGGCTGGCGCGGAGGCTCGGCATAGGGAAGGTTGCTGTTCCGCCGCTGTCCGGTGTCTTCTCCGCTTTGGGACTGCTACTGGCGGCGCCAAGGGCCGACGCCGCCCGTACGGTGATGATGCAAGAAGGAGACGAGCGGCTTGCGGCCGAGATCCGCCAGCTGAGTACAGAGGCGTCGGCTCGGTTCACCGCCGTATTCGGCTTCGAGCAATTGTCGACGCACGTCACCTCTGATGTGCGGTATGTCGGCCAATCCCATGAGTTGGAGGTCGAGGCGGACGAGTCGTGGCAAATCGTGAGAGATCGTTTCGAGTCCACACATCTTCAGATGTTTGGCTTCGCCAGATCTGGTGAGGTAGTCGAGCTTGTCAATCTGCGGGTCACCGCCAACGGCGTACCCCCATTGTCCTGGGAAGACGTTCCCGGACCCAGCGCCGATCTCCAGCCCGTGGTTGAGAATGGCGTATGGGACCGTCGGACTCTGCCTCCTGGCTTCGTCATCGAGGGCCCGGCGATCATCACCGAGACGAACTCGGCCGTTCTGATCCAAGTTGGGGACCGTCTCGAGGTTCTCGGTGACGGGACGCTGGAGATTTCCTTGTGGTGACTATTTGTGCGACGCACCTCTAATGAGTTTTTCGATCACTGAGGCCTGCGTCTACGTCTCCGAGGCCCTCGCCGCGGCCGCCAACCCGGAGAAAGCCGTCGGGATGCAGACATACATGAAGACCGACATGCCTTTCTATGGGGTGCAGAAGCCGGGGAGGACACCGATACTTCGAAGACTGGTCAGCGAGTTCGCCCCGGAGGATCGTGATCATTACGAGAACCTCGTTCTGGCCCTATGGGCGCTGCCGCATCGCGAGGAGAAGTATCTAGCTCAGGGTTTGGCCGTTAGTTACGAGCAATACATGGTCCCGGATTCTCTTCCCCTCTTTCGCCGGATGATCACCGAAGGGGCCTGGTGGGACTTCGTCGATGAGACCGCCACCCGCATGGTGCAGTACCTGATCGTGAACCATGGCGACGAGACGTGGCCGACTGTGGACAATTGGGTCGATGACGACGACATGTGGTTGCGGAGGTCGGCCATCATCTGTCAGGTCGGCGCAAAAGAGCACACGGACCCCGAGCGATTGCTCCGGTTTTGCCAACAGCGGGCATTTGAGGAGGAGTTCTTCATCAGGAAGGCGATCGGGTGGGCACTTCGCGAGTACGCCAAGACCGACGCCGACCTGGTTGCAGGTTTCGTCAATGACCACAGGGAAGAACTGTCGGGGTTGTCGTTCCGCGAAGCCACCAAGCACATCGGCCATCTGGTGGATCGATGATCGATCCGATCACTCTCGAGGTCGCCCGTCACCGGTTCTCGGCCATCGCGGAGGAGATGGGTGGTGTCCTTCGACGCACCTCATTGTCTCCAAATATCAAAGAGCGGGCTGACTGTTCAGCGGCCGTCTTCACACCCAGCGGAGAGATGCTGGCCCAGGCCGAACATATCCCGGTGCATCTCGGCTCGATGCCGGAGTCGGTTGCAGCCTGTATCAGGCGCTTCGATCCGGAGCCCGGTATCCAGTACGCCGTGAACGATCCGTTCCACGGAGGTACCCACCTCAACGATCTGACGATCGTTGCTCCCGTGTTTGCCGCCGGACACCACGTCGCCTGGGTGGCCAATCGGGCGCACCATGCGGACGTGGGTGGGGAGGCCCCAGGCTCGATGCCTGCCCATGCGGTGACGGTAGATCAGGAAGGACATCGTGTTCCGCCCACCGTCGCCGTTCGAGATGGGGTCTGGGTGGAGGAATTCGTTGGCCCATTCGTCTCGGCGTCTCGGACACCGTGGGAGAGGCGAGGGGATCTCGATGCTCAGATGGGCGCCAACGCGGTGGCGGTGAGACGTCTGGTCGAATTGGTGGAGACGGAGGGCCTTGACCAGCACGATGCCGTTGCTCAGGCCTTGCTCGGCTATGGCGAGCGTCGAATGACTTCTGCTCTCGAGGCCTTGCCGGACGGATCCTACGAGTTCGAGGATTTCATGGAACATGGAGCCAGCGATGTGGCCATTCGTGTGAAGGTGACCATCGACGGTGGCTCGCTGACTGCCGACTTCTCTGGGTCGGACCTCCAAGTGGAGGCCAACTTCAACGCCGTGGAGGCAGTGACCCGCTCTTGTCTCTACTACGCGGTAAGGGTCGCCACTGATCCGACGATTCCTGCCAACGGTGGGTGTTATCGGCCCCTTTTGTTGCTGGCGCCGGAGGGTTCGATCGTAAATGCGTTAGCCCCCGCGGCGGTGGCGGCGGGCAACGTTGAGACAAGTCAGCGAATAGCGGATGTCCTGCTTGGCGCTCTCGCCCAAGCGGTACCAGACCGAATTCCTGCGGCGTCCCAGGGAACGATGAACAATGTCCTTATCGGCAACGACGAGTTCGCCTACTACGAGACGGTGGCGGGAGGCCAGGGCGCCCGCCCCTACCGGGACGGCCAGTCGGGTATCCAGACTGGGATGACCAACACCCAGAACACGCCGATCGAGGCTTTGCACACCCACTATCCATTCCGGGTGACTGCTTACACACTGCGGAGGGGGAGCGGTGGCCAGGGCCGCTATCGAGGCGGCGAGGGCATTCACCGAGAGATCCGCTTCGAAGTGCCGGCAACGCTGTCATTGATGGGGGAACGTCGACGCAACGCGCCATGGGGGTTGGCCGGGGGTCAGCCCGGCGAGGTTGGCGAGGACTGGCTGATCCATCGCAACGGTGAGAGGGAGCGTCTCCCCAGCAAGGTCACGGTCGAAGTGGAGCCAGGCGAAAGACTCGTCGTACTGACACCAGGAGGCGGCGGCTGGGGCGGGACCCAATAGCCGTTTGTGAAGATCTAGGGGGAGACAGGTCGGTCAGACTTTCATAAAAGGTCCAGACGGGTCGCCACCGGGGCGCGAGCGGTAGCCTCACAGCATGACGTTGCTCTCCGATCTTCGGCAGACCCTCGGGAATGAGAACGTTCTAGAGGAGCCGCTGGAGCTCTATATCTACTCCAAGGACGCCTCGTTGATGAGAGGTGAGGCGACCTTTGTCGTCTTCCCCCAGTCGGCCGAGCATGTAGCGGCGGTTGTTCAGATCGCCGGGCGGCATGGCATGCCCATCGTGGCTAGGGGCGCAGGCACGGGACTGACCGCGGGAGCCAGCCCGACCGAGGGCGGCATCGTGTTGGCCACCACCGCCCTGAATTCGATAGAGATCGATTCGGACAACCGAACGGCGTGGGTTGGCGCCGGTGTCATCAATCTCGACCTCAGCAAGACAGCCGCGCCGTTCGGCCTGCACTTTGCCCCCGATCCGTCGTCGCAGTCCGCCTGCACCATCGGAGGAAATGTGGCCAACAACTCCGGAGGCGCTCACACTCTCTCCGAGGGCAGCACCACCAGTCACGTACTCGGTCTCGAGGTGGTTTTCGCTGATGGCGAGATCGTCGTCCTGGGAGGTCAGGCCCCGGATGCACCGGGTCTCGATGTGAAGGGACTGGTTGTCGGCTCTGAGGGGACGCTGGGCATCGTCACCCGTGCCCTGGTTCGCCTCTTGCCCATCGAACCGGATGTGAGAACATTGTTGTTGGACTTCCCAACGGTGGAGGCTGCGGTCACCACCGTGTCCGAGATAATCGCGGCCGGGATGATCCCTGCCGCTCTGGAGCTCATGGACCAGCGCATGACTATCGCGGTCGAAAACTGGCTGCATGCCGGGCTGCCCGTCGACGCGGCTGCGGTGCTCCTCGCGGAGGTGGTTGGCGAGCGAGAGGGTGTGGACTCCCAGGCAAGCCAGATTGGCGAAATCGGACGGGCCAACGGTGCCGGTGATGTTCAGATCGCCAAAACGGAGGAGCATCGTGCCCTTCTCTGGAAGGGTCGCAAGTCGGCCTTCGGAGCAATGGCTCAGTTGGCGCCCGACTACTACCTCCACGACGCAGTGGTGCCACGGACCAAGCTCGTCGAGATTATGAGGACGATCTACGAGATCGCCGACCGTTACGAGCTCACGCTGCTCAATGTGTTCCATGCCGGTGACGGGAACCTGCACCCGCTCATCGCCTTTGACGCAAGTGAGCCCGGTGTCGCTGATCGGGTCCACAAGGCCGGCGAGGAGATCGTGGCCGCTTGCCTCAAGGTAGGAGGAGCCCTCTCTGGTGAACATGGGATCGGCCTCGAGAAGCGAGACCTGATGAGGATGGCCTTCACCGAGATCGACCTCGATGCCCAGGCCCGTCTCAAGGAGGTCTTCGATCCGACGGGTTTGTTCAACCCGAGGAAGGTCCTTCCCGACGGTTCTCGTTGCTTTGACTTTGGTGGAGTGCGTCGTGAAGTTCCGGAGGGCGCCTGGATTTGACCTACCACCCGCCGCACATCACCAGACTGGCGGCCGAATCGGAAGGCGCCCCGGATGCTGAGCTAACGGTCGCACCGAAAAGTCCTCGCGATGTGGCCTCGGTTCTTCATCACGCCACCGAGAAGGGTCTGAAAGTCCAGGTCTGGGGTGGTGGCACCCGCTCCGGGTACGGATCACCGCCTCCTCCGGACATTGTGATGTCGATGGAGCGCCTTGGTGAGATCGAGTCTTGGGTGCCTGGCGACCTGACTCTCGTTGTAGGGGCGGGGGCTCGTATTGCCGACATCGAGTCGAAGCTTGTGGGTGAGAACCAGACAGCGGTTCTTCCCGAAGTGCCCGGACGGTCAACCGTCGGAGGGGCGATATCGGCGGGTGCGTCGGCTCTTCGCCGCGGGCGACTGTACGGAACTCGAGAGCGAATCCTGGAGACAACCATTGTCACCGGTGACGGTCGGATCGTTCGCAGCGGCGGCCGTGTGGTCAAGAACGTCACCGGTTACGACCTGCCAAAGCTCAGTGCAGGAGCATTCGGTTCCCTCGGTGTGGTTGTGTCGGTGTGCTTGAAACTCTGGCCATTGCCCCCGGCGGGAGCGACTGTGACCGTAGATGGTCCCGATCAGGCTTCATCCGTTGCCCGACCGCTGGCCATCTTGGAGGAAAACGATTCCACGCGAGTGTTTCTGTGGGGTACTGATGAGGATGTCTCGGCCATGTCTGGTCGACTTGGCGGCGACTCCGCAGATGGCTTGGACTGGCCGGCGGACCCGTCTGGTCCATATCTGTGGTCCGTTCGAGTTCCCCCGGCACTTACCAGCCAAGCCATCGGGCAGCTGCCTAACGGCTGGCGTTATCTGGCGATTCATGGGGTCGGTGACATCAGGGCAGCATCAGATGATGGTGAGGGAGTCTCCGACCTGCGGGCATGGGCCGAGTCCGTTGGGGGGCATCTCGTTGTTGTGAAAGCGCCGACCGACTCTCTCGACGGGTTCGACCCGTGGGGCTCCCCTCCTGCGGGGTTGGATCTTCAGCGGAGGCTGATCGCTGAATTTGATCCGGCCCGGATCATCAACCCGGGTCGACTCCCTGGGGGTATTTGATGACATGGGTCACGGTTGACCGCCCCACATCGGAGGAATTGGATGCCTGCGTGCAGTGCGGTCTCTGTCTGCCGGTGTGTCCCACTTTCAAGCTCACGGGACGGGAGACGGCCTCGCCGCGAGGCCGTCTCCAAGCCATGTCGGCCGTCGATAGCGGGATCTTCACGGTCGACGACACCTTCGCCGGCATCATCGATTTTTGTCTCGGGTGTAGGGCCTGTGAGCCGGTGTGCCCGGGGCTGGTGCCCTATGGACGGATGTTGGAGGGAGTCCGAGCAGAGATCGTTTCGCAAGTGCCCGGTCGACAGCGCCGGCGTAAGTGGCTCCACGGCTCGGCGATCCCCTCGCGAAGCGTGATGAGGGCAGGCGCTGGATTTCTATCGCTCGCCCAGTCGCTCGGTATGACCGGTCTTGCTCCGAAGAGGTACCAGCGGATCATCGGAGGAGCGCGTCGTCTTCGTGGCCGTCCCCGGCCCTCGATCGGGCACGTCGGTGGCACAGGTGAGGCCGGAACCGTTGGCTTGCTGAGTGGTTGCATTCAGGACCAGTGGTTTAGACCGGTGAACCAGGCTGCGATCCAGCTTCTCGAGATGGCGGGCCATCGAGTTGAGGTGCCAAACGCCCAAACCTGCTGTGGTGCCCTCGCCGCTCACGATGGAAGAGCCGCCGAGGCTCATCGAATGGCTGCTACCAACGTTGGGGCCTTTCAGGGCTACGACATGGTGGTTGCCACCGGCGCCGGCTGCTCGGCCCACCTGGCCGGCTACGGGCATTGGGATGACGAAGGAGAAAGCATCGGTGAAGTGAGTGTTGATATCACCGTGGCAGTTGCGAGAGCCATCGAGGACGGTCGGCTTCCAGCACTCGACACGCCCCGTGGTGAAATGGCGATTCAGGACCCATGTCATCTTCGTCATGCTCAGGGGGTGACCCGGGAGCCGAGGCAGATTCTCGAAGCTTCCGGATACCAGGTCGTGGAGATCGATGAAATGGCCTTCTGTTGCGGTGCCGCCGGGCTCTACACAACCCTGCAGCCCGAAGCAGCGGCCCAGTTGGGAAACCAAAAAGCCGACCAGATACGTTCTACTGGTGTAACCAGGGTCGCCTCCGCCAATCCGGGGTGTGAAATGCAACTCCGCAGCTATCTCGAAGACAACTATGAGATTGCACATCCGGTCGAGTGGTACCTGGCTGCCCTTGTTGAGGAATCGGAGGAGGGATAACCAACGAATGACAGAGACGACTGTCCCCAAACCGTCTATGTTTTCGACGCTGAAGCGCTACGCCATCCTTGCGTACGGCGCGTTTGGCACGATGTTGGATGTTGGCCTGATGGTGCTGGGCAGTCTCCTTGTCGGGCTTTCGGTGGCAGTCTTGCTCGCTGGGTTCGACATCGTCGACGTAGCGGGCGACTTGTCAACGGGGACCACTCTCGTTTCGGCAGTCGTGCTCGCTGTAACCGGTTTGTTCTGTCTTGGGGTCGCTTCGGAGGGTCCGTTGGGACGTGGTCGGCGTCTGGTCGGGTTCAGCCTTTGGGAGGTGGGAATCGGCCGGACGCTCGCTGTTTTTGGCATCGGTGTTGGTACCCTGCTCCTCTACGGAGTTGTGGGCGGGCTTCTCGAGGGTCTCCCGGAACCCCTGCTCCAAGGGACCGAGGGTCTGCGAGCCGTCGGGGTTGCCGGCATGACCGCCATGCCCCTCGTCGGCGTCCCACTTTCTCTTGTTGCCCGTGGTCTACCAATTGACGCCGATTGGGTTCATCGGTCGGATGTGCCTGTGATGTTCATCGTCTGGGCCGTGGCTTCGATGAGGATCCTCACCTAGGTCCTCACAGCGCGAGCGAATAGACAACGACTTCCTTCGATTCGGCGCCCGATCTCGACAGAGCCTCCGCTACCCACGGGATGTTCGGCATCATGATCGTCAATTCGGTGGCCTCCTTCTGGCTGGCCAGGTCTATGAGATCTGCCAGCAGCCAGGGAGCTTCCTCGGGTGTTGTGGCAAGCCAGAGCGTCCGTATCCGATCCTCCTCTGGTGCGTCCGCCACGACCCACCCGGCGGGAGACTGATAGAAGTTTCCTTCCCCCGCTGCAGTCGCCAGGTCCCCCGGGGTTGCCTTGCGCCATCGCCATCCGTGGGCGATCAGTCCGCGACTGTCGTGAGCAAGGTTGCTCGTCGACCAGAACATCCAGGCGGCATCCACGTCTGATGGTGGGGCGGGTCTGAGACCAGGCTTTCCCGGTTTGGCGGAGCCTGGTCCGATCTCGTACCGAGCGTGGACCCAGTTCGATGTTTGTCGGTAGTCGAGAGCCTCGACCTGGCGTCTCGCCGCTTCATTGTCAGCCTCGGTTGCGAGTCTGACCACCTTGGCGCCCCGTTCTCTTGCCCAGGCCACTCCCGCGTGGTTCATCGCTGATCCCATGCCGGAGCGTTTGTAGTCGGGGTGGACCCGAGCTGCCTCCAACCATGCTTCTGTTTTGGAGAGCAGCAGGGCATGAGCCAGAGCTACCGGTATCTCGGATTCATCTAGGCAAACGACCACGGCCGAGCTGGGATCCTCGATCCAAGCGGGGAGACGGTCCGGCACATAGTCCCCCCAATCAAAGGTGTCGGTTGTCCACGGGACAATGTGTTCCACGTCTTCCGGGCGAGCCATCCTCACCGTGAACGACATACCTACATCCGGTCCGGAATCTCGATGCCGAGCATGTCGAGGAGACGCTCCAGTGCGGCGAGAGTCCACGTGGACAGTCGCAGCCACGATGCCTGTTGCCGCGGGTCGGACTCGGACAAAATGTGACAGACGTCATAAAAGCGGTTGAACCGGCCAGCCAGAGTATGGGCGTACTCGGCGAGGTGGTTGGGCGCTCGCAGGTCGATGCTCCGATCGATCACTTCGGGAAGGTTGAGCAACTCGAGGACCAGGTCACGCTCGACATCGACGGAAGGTCCGATGATCGCTCCGGGTGACAGATCTTGCTCTGCCGCCTTTCGAAGGATGGAGTTGATGCGGACAGCGGCGTATTGGAGATAGGGCCCCGTCTTGCCTTCGAACGAGCTGAACCTCTCGAGGTCGAGCACGTAGTCCGAGCTCCGGTTGTTGATCAGGTCACCGAATTTGAGAGCAGCGACTCCGACTGTGGCTGCGATGGCCTCGCGCTCCTGTTCTGGATACTCCTCGGCGAGGTGAGCCTCGTTCAGTCGATCGAGGGCGGCGCCCTGGACCATCTTGATGACGTCGCCGAGTCTGACGACCCCTCCCTCGCGGGTCTTGAAGGGCTTGCCGTCCGGACCGTTCATGGTTCCGAACTCGATGTGTTCGAGTCCGACCGAGTCGGGGGCAATGTTTCCCCTGCGCGCGGCACGGAAAACCTGGGTGAAGTGGTCTGCTTGGCGCCGGTCGACCACGTAGAGCACGAGGTTGGCGCCGAGGTCCTTCACTCTCATCTCCACAGTTGCCAGGTCGGTGGTGGAATAGAGAAATCCACCGGCGGATGACTGGAGGATCAGCGGTGGCCACTCCCGATTGTCATCGGGTTGCTCCACCCTGACGACTAGAGCGCCATCCGACTCCTCAGCGATACCGGATTCTCTCAACGACGACACCATGGGGGCGATCCGCTCGTGAACATCTGATTCGCCGTACCAGAGGTCGAAATTCACACCCAGCGCTGCAAAGTCGTCCCGTTGCGATGCTTCGGAGACGGACTTCATGTGACGCCAGAGAGCGCGATACCCGCCGTCGCCTTGCTGAAGACGAACGGTGGCATGACGGGCGCGGTCGGCAAACGCCTCGTCGTCTCGCGCCCTCGCCGAAGCCTCCGGGTAGATGCGCTGCAGGTCTTCGAGAGTCACCGGCGACTCGGCCGGGTACTGAGTTGTCTCCTTGTCGAAATAGGGCAGGCCGGGATCCGCGTCCTCGATCGAGGCGATGAGAAGACCCATCTGGAATCCCCAGTCGCCGAAGTGGGGGTCGCGGATGACTTCGTGGCCTGCGAATGAGAACAAGCGTGCGAGGGAATCGCCGATGATGGTGGCTCGAAGATGTCCGACGTGCATCGCCTTGGCGACGTTGGGACCGCCGTAATCGACGACCACGATCATGGGCTCACTCGCAATGTCGTAACCGAGGTGATCGTCGTTGGCGCTCATGTTGGCCCACTCGACGAGGGTCTCGTCGGTGAGGCGGATGTTGATGAAACCCGGCCCCGCGATATCCGCTGTGGCGACCTCGGGTGCCTGCGCCAGATGGTCGGCCACGGCCAGGGCTATTTCTCTTGGTGGCTTGCCGATCTTTTTCGCAGCCACCATCGCACCGTTGCATTGGAACTGGGCCAACTCGGGTCGCTGCGCCGGAACAACCTTCCCGTAGTCGGACGACAGCCCGATATCGGCGAAGGCCTTTCCGGTCAGATCGGAGAGATGAGACTGCAGCGACATCGCGGTTGGAGATTAGGACCGGACTCGTATCTTTCCGGGCGGGCTTGGATAGTCCGGCACGGATTCGACTTCGCGCGCGTGTGAGCTTCCACAATTGGGATAGCGTGCAACGCATGCGCCATCTTCGTGAGGGTCTGGAAGCTGCGGTCGACGTAATTGTGCAATATCGTGAGTCGCTCCCGGATGCTGTGGTCGGTTCCTTAGCGACTCGTGGCGAAGTGGTCGACGCCCTCCCGACATCGCTGCCCGATGGCCCTGCGGCATTGGATGTGGTGCTGAAGGAACTAGTGGCTGTGGCTGAACCAGGTTTGGTGGCATCTGCCGGACCTCGCTACTTCGGATTCGTTGTCGGCGGATCAACTGACGCTGCACTCATGGCTGACGTTGTCGCGGTTGGCTGGGACCAGATGGCGTTCAACGAAGTCAGCTCACCGGCCGCGCTCGCCTTCGAAGATGTCGCAGGATCGTGGCTCAAGCAGATTCTGGGGATCCCCGCGTCTGCATCTACAGGTTTCGTTACGGGTGCTCAGGCCGCAAACACTGTCGGGTTGGCTGCGGCCCGGTGGCAGGTGCTCCAGGACCATGGCTGGGATGTTGGGAAAGACGGGCTTCACGGGGCACCGAAGGTAACAGTGATCGTAGGTGCCGAACGGCACGCGACGATTGATAGGTCACTCCGGTTTCTCGGTCTCGGCGAACACGTCATCGAAGTGGTTCCTGCTCGGGAGGATGGAGCGATGGATGCCGAAGCACTCGACGGCGTAATGCGAGCCAGCAGGTCTGGTCCTTTGATCGTATGCGCGCAGGCCGGGAATGTGAACACCGGCGCGTTCGACGATTTGCGCCGGATCGCCGAGCTCTCGAAATCGCACGGCGCATGGTTGCACGTCGACGGCGCGTTCGGACTTTGGGCCGGAGCCAGCTCTCACACACGTCATCTTGTCGACGGCATAGAACTTGCGGACTCTTGGGGATGCGACGGCCACAAGTGGTTGAACGTGCCCTACGACTCCGGATACGTGTTCTGCGCTCGACCCGAGGTTCACGCCATTGCAATGGGCTACACCGCCGAGTACTTGACGGGTCAGGAGTTGGATCGCCAATTCGGTGGCGGCGACTTCGTGCCCGAATCGTCGCGACGTGCCCGCGGGTTCGCTACGTGGGCAGCGCTGCGGTCGCTCGGCCGGACCGGTGTGGAGCATCTAGTCGACCGATGCTGCGGGTTGGCCCGTCGATTCGCGGCTGGACTCGACGCCATTGACGGCGTGGAGGTGGTCAATGACGTTGTTCTCAACCAAGTCCTTGTGCGAATCGGTGACTCCGAAACTACGGATCGGGTAGCAGAGGTTGTGCAAACCGGCGGAGTCGCATGGATCGGGACCACCACATGGCATGGGGAAAGGCTCATCCGGATTTCGGTGTCCAACTGGTCCACGACAGAAGCTGACGTCGATATGGCAATCCAGGCGATCAGCGATGCACTTGTGAGCGTCCGAACCTGACGCATAACCGGCTGGGAGGGATGATTTGCGGTTGGCAAACGCCCATTCGGGGCTGGGGCAACCCGCGGTGTGGGAGTCAGTACTTGGCCAACTCCTGGGCCTTTTCCACGATGCCTTCGGGAGTCGGATAAAGGCTGTGCTCCATCGATCCGGCGTAGGGCATGATTGGAACGTCAGGGAGGGCGTAGCGCTTTACGGGAGCGTCGAGCCATTCGAACGTCTTGTCGGCGATCTGGGCAGCGATCTCGGCCCCAAAACCAGCGAACTCGTTGTCCTCGTGAACGATCAGGGCACGGGACGTCTTCTGGATCGAAGCTTCGATTGTCGCCCAGTCGAGAGGCTTGAGACTGCGAAGGTCGATGACCTCGGGACTGATGCCCAATCCTTCGAGCACCGGGACGGCTTCCATAGCAAAGTGGGCCATCGCGCCATACGCAATGATCGTCAGGTCAGATCCCACGTGTCGGATAGCCGCTTTTCCAAGAGGGATCTTGTACTCCCCTTCCGGGAAGGGGCCCTTCGCCAACCTGTAAAGCTTCTTCGGCTCGAGGAACATCACCGGGTCGGGGTCTTCAACCGCCGTGTGGAGTAGGCCCTTGACGTCGGCGGGAGTAGATGGAACCACGACCTTCAACCCGGGAACGTGGCAATAGAAGGATTCGATCGATTGCGAGTGATAGAGGGCACCGTGGATCCCAGCCCCGTAGGGAGTTCGGATCACGATCGGGACGGTCCACCGTCCATCAGAGCGGAAGCTGATCTTTGCCGCCTCCGACACGATCTGGTTGAAAGCCGGGTGGATGTAGTCAGCGAACTGGATCTCGGGGATCACCTTGTAGCCGACCACCGCCATCCCGATCGCGCAGCCGATGATGGATGACTCCGCGATCGGAGTGTTGAAACAGCGTTCTGGCCCAAAACGCTCGGTGAGTCCCTGGGTGGCCTTGAACACACCACCCTTTTCGCGAGCGACATCCTCGCCAAACACGATGGTGTCCGGGTGGGCTTCGAAGACCTCGTGGAGGGTTCGGTTCACCGCTGTGATCAGGTTGATGCGCTCGCCGTCGGGAATGACCTCCGGCTCGGTCACAGCGGGACCCGGCTCGATGACCTTCGCGTAGACCCGGGAGGTGGGCTCATCGGGGTCGGGCGAGCTCTCTGCCTGTTCGACGGCCTTGGCAAGTTCGTCGACAACGCTCGAGTCGAGTTCGGCTTCCTCGACTTCGGTGAGCATCCGATTCTCGATCAGGTACTGCTGGAGGCGGGCAACAGGGTCCTTTTTGCGCCACGTCTCCACCTCATCACGCGATCGGTAGAGGCTGTCGTTGTCGTCTGAGGTGTGTGCGTAATACCGATAGGTGTCGGCCTCGATGAGGGTCGGTCCTTCCCCGGCCCTAGCCCTCGCCACCGCACGTTGCATCGTGGCGAGGACCTCGAGGGGAGCGTTGCCGTCGATGGCGTGACCGGGGAATCCGTAACCTGCGGCACGGTCGACGACCTGCCCGGCGACCTCTTCCTCTGATGGCACCGAGATGGCGTAGTGGTTGTTTTCGATGACGAATATCAACGGGAGCTTGTGAATTCCGGCCCAGTTCATGGCTTCGTGCCAGTCGCCTTCGGACGTCGCCCCCTCACCCCCGTAAACAACGACCACGGCGTCCGAGCCTCGTGTCTTGACCCCATGAGCGATGCCGGCCGCGTGAGGAAACTGCGTACCGATCACCGATGACTGGGTGAGGACTCGCTTCTCCGGGTCAGACCAGTGGCTGGGCAGTTGACGGCCACCCGACATTGGGTCGTCCTTCTTGGCGAACACTCCGAGAAAGATGTCCTTGGGAGAAAAACCCCAAGCGAGGCCCACGCCCATGTCGCGGTAGTAGGGGAGAATCCAATCCTTTGCTCTGTCCAACGCGAATACAGAGGCCACCTGTATCGCCTCGTGTCCGGAGGAGCCCAGCACGAAGGCTGCCCGCCCCTGTCGCTGCAGTGCCCACATTCGGTCGTCGACACGTCGGGTCATGAGCATGAGCCGGTACATCTCGACTAGCTGATCGTCGGTGAGGCCGAGGCCTCGGTGATCCAGGTTGTCCTTCACGATGTGCACAGTCAGTTGCGGTCGTCCCCGCTCCGTCGGAACCGCCGGAGGTCGCCGATGTCCTGGATTCGGTCTTCGGCGACCTTCATCGCCGCATCGTTGGGGTTGATGCCGCGCTCTTCGGCGGTATCGAGGATCTTCATGGTGGCGTCGAAAATCGAGTCCACACGGTGAAGAGCCCGAGTCTTCGAGAAGCCGTTCAGCTCGTCGTAGACATTGATGAGCCCTCCGGCGTTTACGACGAAATCGGGGGCATAGAGGATTCCCCGATCGGCCAGCCGCTCAGCGTCCTTATCGGCGGCGAGTTGGTTGTTTGCACTGCCCACAATTGCGGCACAGTTGAGTTCGGGAACGGTCGTCTCGTTGAGACCGGCACCCAGGGCGCATGGCGAGAAGAAGTCGCAATCAACCTTGTGAATCTCGCTGGGGTCGACCGCCTTCACGTCGTAGTTGTCGACGGCAGCCCGGATGGCAGGTTCGTAGGCATCGGTGACGATCACCTCGGCTCGGGCTTCTACGAGCAGTTGGAGGTAAGCCGAGCCCACCTTGCCTACTCCCTGGACGGCAAACCGGCGTCCTGCGATGTCCCGGTCACCCCACAGCTTCTGGGCGACTGCCCGGGTGGCGGCATACAAGCCCCGAGCGGTCACCGGCGACGGGTCACCCGACCCGCCGAGGGCCACCGAGTTCCCCAGGGCCCAGCGGGTCTCACGCCGAACCATGTCCAGGTCCGCGGGGGTGGTGCCGACGTCTTCGGCAGTGATGTAACGACCTCTCAGTGAGTCGACGATTCGCCCGTAGGCTCTGAAAAGGCGCTCGCTCTTGTCGGTGCGCGGGTCGCCGATGATGACGGCCTTTCCGCCGCCGAGGTCGAGTCCTGCGGCTGCTGCCTTGTAGGTCATCCCCTTGGAGAGTCGCAGGACGTCCTCGAGGGCGTCGTTCTCGGATTCGTATGGAAAAAAGCGAGTCCCGCCTAAAGCGGGACCGAGAGCCGTGCTGTGTATGGCAATAATCGTCTTGAGACCGGATACCTTGTCGTATCCATAGAGGATCTGCTCGTGACCCTCTTTGGCTACTTCATCGAAAACGAACAAGGCTCGGACCTCCTGAAACTCGTGATGCAACCTGTTTTCATCCTACCGCTGCCCCGAACCTTGCGCTCCTGAGAGCCGCCGGCCCGACGGTATGCAAGGATGGGCGAATGACCAAGGCGGCATACCTGAGGGTCTATTCACCGGAGGCGAGTTACTCGCGAGATCCGGTGCCCGGTTTCGTTCGTTCCTACGGGATGCTCTCCGAGGCCGAAGGGGACAATAACTGGACCGTCGAGTGGGAAGGCCGACATCTGGTCTGTCCTCGGAACCTCCGGCTGCGGGTACTGGAGTCGACCGTCGCCTTCGCCAACGCCTTCAGTGGTCTAGGAGTGGGGCTGATTCCTGAGGATGCGGCCAGGGCGGCCGACCGTGAGCTCCGTGTCTATCACACCGAGAATCCGTCGCACCGTTCTCACGTGCTCACCTCACCATGGCACGTGCCCGTGCGATGGTTCACCGCCTTCGAACCGTCAGAGAAGCAGTTGTACGAGGCGCCCGATGGGCCACGTCTTCGTTACCGCGCCGATATCGATGATGCACGAAACCGGGTGGCTCATGCTCATGAGGTCCTCGAGAAGATCGGAGTGTTCCGGGGTCCCGCCGAGGAACTTGGGCAGCTTGCCGGCTGGCTCGAGCCGTTTGCGGATGGCTCGATGGTGGAACTCGACTACGGAGACGTCTCGGACCTATTTGACCCACAGGAGTTGGTGTTCGACGAATCGTGCGAGTTGATCCAGGAGTCGGTTGAGGCCCTGGCCTCCGGTGACATGCTCCGTGCCGGCGAGAACTACGGCAAGGTGGTCACCCGCTGGGCCCCGGCCTTCAGCGTCAGCTTCTCCAGCTAATTCGCGTCTCGAGTGCACCACGCGTCATGTTTGATCATTTGGCCATGTGGAAGGCCCATCGAGGGGTAAGCGGCCAGATCATGGAACACTTGGGGTGTGGTTTGTGTTCTCTCTCTCTCTCCGGCTCCGCTCGCATCACATGTCCTCGGGGGCCCCCTGATCCCACCAATCTCGGACCCCTCGACGGTTTCTCGGACCCGATGATCTAGGTTCGTCCCATGCCCTGGATCGATGCACCACATGAGGACGACTGGGACGTCAGCCTCGATGACCTGAGATCCGAAGTCACAGACCGGACCTTCCAGCGGGTGGATTGGATCATGCGCATCCATGCTCTCGACGCTGGAAGCATGAACGCCCACTATGTTCTCTACCGACAGGCGATGAAGGGCACCGCGACCTTGCGCAAGGTCGAGCGGGAGATGGTCGCCCTCGTCGTGTCCAAGATCAACGGGTGTCACTACTGAGTGACCCATCATCGGCGTGGTCTGCGCCGACTGCTCCGGGACGACGATCTGGCGCAGCGCATCGAGACCGACTTCGAATCCGCCGGCATCTCAGACAAGCGCCTCGTCATGCTGCGGTATGCCGCGAAGTTGACGAAGGATCCGGGATCCGTGGCGGAGACGGATGTAGGGTCGATGCGTCAGGTTGGCTTCAGCGACACCGACATCCTTCACATCGCCGAGGTCACCGGGTACTACGCCTATGCCAACCGGATCGCCGACGGTCTCGGTATCCCGTTGGAGGACTGGATCCCTGAGGATTAGCCGGTCGGTTTGTGGGCGATGCAGTCGATCTCCACCGCTGCCCCGAGGGCGAGATCGACGCCACCCACAGTGATCCGGGCCGGTGGAGAAGCGCCAAACACGTCGAGGTAGGCGTTGTTCATCTCATTGAACGTTGTCATGTCGGAGACGTAGACGTTTACCTTCACGACATCTTCCAGCGACGCACCACTGGCATGAAGAATGGCCTCGATGTTGCTGAGTGTCTGCGTCGTCTCCGGGCCGGTGCCACCCGGGATCAACTCCATCGAGTCGGGAAGCGTGCCCAGCGAGCCGGATACATAGATGGTGTCTCCGGCGACGACTGCATGACTGAACGAAGGAAGACGGGCGAGCCCGTCGACGACGATCTTCTCCACGGTTTGGCCTCCTCATCGATACTGTCCGGACCATGAGGCTAGAGACTTGAGCCGGGGGGCCAGGTGAGCGAACAGAGACCGACCGGGTGGCCCGGCGACCCCGTCGAACCGCCGACCATCGAGGCGATCGAGGCGGCGGCCCGCTGTCTCGAGGGTACGATTGTCAGGACGCCTCTTCTGCCATTGGTGAGCCACGAGGGCAACACCGGCATCTACCTGAAACCGGAGACTCTTCAGCCGGTCGGCTCCTTCAAAGTGCGAGGCGTCGGCAACTGGGCTCTGAGTCTTTCAGAAGCTGCCGCGGCCAAGGGGCTTTCGACGACCAGCGCCGGCAATACGGCCCAGGCCGTCGGCTTCATGGCCCGAGAGCTGGGTGTGCCTTCACGCTCGCTGGTCCCGGAGACACTTCACGACGGAAAACGGCGGGCGATCGAGGCTTATGGCACCGAACTCGTCAGCGTGTCCATGACCGATCTGATGATCTATATGTTCGATGAAGGCTGGCGACAGGAGCCCTACTGCTACCTCAATCCTTGGGGTGAGCCCCTGATGATCTCCGGGCACGGGACGATTGGCCTCGAGATTCACCAGGATCTGCCCGACATCGACTCGGTGTTTGTACCGGTGGGCGGGGGTGCCCTTCTCTCTGGTGTGGCCGCGGCACTCAAGGCCCTCAAGCCCTCTGTTCGGGTCTACGCGGTTCAAGCCGAAGTGAATTCCGCTCTTTCCGCCGCGTTTGATGCCGGTGGCCCCGTGTGGATCGAATGGCACGACACTCTCGTCGAGGGAGCCTCAACTCCGGTGATAACGCACAACATGTACCCGATGCTTCGGAAACTGATCGACGAAGTGGTTCTGGTCTCTGAGAGCGAGGTCAAGGCGGCGATGCGGCGACTGGCGCTGAACGACAAACTCGTGACCGAAGGAGCCGGAGCGGCCGGCCTCGCTGCGGCTTTGAAGGTGCCCATTTCACAAAGAGGGTCTTCGGTCTGCGTGGTGAGTGGAGGGAGCGTCGACCCCGTTCTTCTCGCAGAGATGTTCACAACCAGGTGACCTTTCTCTACTTCGCCTATGGCTCCAACCTCTGGCCGCCGCAGCTTCGAAGCAGATGCTCCACGGCACGGCAGGTCGGCTCTGCCGTTCTCGAGGGGTGGGCACCGGTCTACTCAAAACCCTCGGTGGACGGTTCGGCGAAGCTGAGCATCGAGGAGAGGGAAGACGTCGAGGTCCACGGCGCTCTGTATGAGATCGACGAAGTGGAGCGCTCTTCTTTGGATGGGGCCGAGCCCGGCTACCAGCCTGTGGTCGTCAACGTGACCCGGACGTCGGGTGAATCGTCAGACGCGCTGACCTATCGATGGGCGGATGCTCCCGTCTCTCGGGCCCCCTATGACTGGTATCTCTCGATGGTGTTGATGGGGGCTCATCACCACGGGTTGCCGGATGAGTACGTGACGGACTACCTGGCGGTTGTTCCGGAAAAGGATCCCGTGGCCGAAGACATTCGTCCGGCGACATGCGGCGATGTCCCATTGATGCAGGAGGTTCTGGCGTCCGCCCTGGCCAACGACGGAGATCGCTACTCAGTCCACCCCGGCGATCTTGCCTGGTGGATGTTCCATGCTGATCCCCGCTACCCCGACCGTCTCACCTTCTGGCTCCAGGGCCATCGTGGAGTTCTCGTCATCGACTCCAGGACTCCCGAGATCAATGCATTCAGCGTGCCCGGTGAGCCGGTGACACCTCTGATCGAGTGGGCGCAACGTCGTCTTGGCGGCAGAGGTGACGTGGGCTGGGTGTCGGACGACGACGACGAGCTTGTTTCATATCTTGAATCGAACGGATATGCGCCTGCGGAGACCGACCGGTCATACCGCTGGGACCTGACCAAAGTCGAGGTGCCAGCCCCGCAGTTGCCGGATGGGTGGACGCTGCGTCATGTCGAAGGCGAGCATGAAGCCGACAATCGACGCAAGGCTTCACATGGCGCCTTCAAGTCGACGATGGGACCCGATATGCACCTGGAGCGGTATCTCACCTTCATGCGGTCATCGGTCTATGCGCCTGATCGGGACTTGGTTGCGTTATCCCCCGACGGGCGGATCGCGTCGTTCATGGTCTGGTGGCCCGACCAGTCGGGGGTTGCCCAGATCGAGCCCTTCGGCACCCACCCGGACTTTCAGCGCCAGCGAATTGGCACCGCCCTGATGCACCACGGACTTCGCATGATGAAGGAAGCCGGGATGCGAATGGCGCGTGTCATTACCGAGGACGCCCGCTCCGACGCCATCTCCTTCTATGAGGCCATCGGATTCGACGATGTCGGACGTGTTCGCTGGTGGGGTCTCCCGGGCAAGAAGGGTCAGCCTTTGGTCAAGACGGCCACGCAGAATGCCGATATCAACTTCTGAACCCTGACCCTTTACGGCATGGTCGAACTCAGGCATCGCCAACTGGTAGGGCTGAGTTCACCGACTGAGGTTGGTCCGAGAATATGCATCATAAAACCGAGATGGATCCAGGGGTTTCCGCGGAGACACCAGACGACCGGAGGCTACCCAACAGGGCGGGGGTCCACAGCATATTGCACACTCCCCAGGTGTCGACAGCATGGTCTGGCTTCCGGGTTCGGGGCGCTTTCGCCACTCTGGTGATCTGCGTTGTCCTGGGTTTCTGGTGGGGCTGGTTTGGTGGATTCGCGCTCGCCGCTCTCGCCGCCGTCGCCCTCGTTGACGCCACTTCACGTCGCCGACGTGGTACGGAGAGCCTGGCGAAGTCGGTACTGCTCGATATGACGCTGATCGGTGTGGCCATACTCCTCGCCGATCTGGGACCGGCAGGTGTCGGAGCGGCCTTTGTCTACATGATGGCTGTGCCACTTCTGCTGTTGCCCCTGAGTCGTGCTGTTGGGGTCATGGCATACGGAACTGTCTGGACGGTGCTCGCCTTGTCACCGATATCACTCTTCCCGATTCCGCCAGAGGTGAACCAGTCGGTGGTTGCGGCCATCGCTTACGCAATCTTCACCGGTCTGTTGCTTTCCCTGATCGCGGTCCTCGCGCGATCACTTCGGCGCAGCCAGAAGGCGGCAGAGCGACGTTTGAAGGGCGAAGTCGCCGTAGCGGTCGCTGGACGGCAGCTGCTCTCCCAGGGCGACGATGACGCGTTGACGAAAGCTCTCGAAGCGATAAGAGAAGCAACTGGTGCCGACACTGCCTTTGTTGCGGAGAACAGTAGCGATTGGCAGACCGGTCCGGCTGCGTTTGTGAGACAGGTGTCGGAAGACCAGGACTCGATTTCGAAGTCCACCTTGATTCGTTGGACAATTCCCTATCTGCAGCATCGTGAACCGGCAGCCGCGCTGGCCAAAGGCCAAGCCGTCAGACTCGACGAGACTCTTGGGATCGTTCTCGGCCGGGACCCGGACACAGTGTTCGCGCTGGCCGTGCCCTTCTCAGTTGGCGGCGAGTGGGCGGGATTCCTAGGAGTCGCACATGACACCTCAGACGGATCAACTCCTGACCCCGATCTTCATGCGCTGAAAACCATTGCCGCGATGATAGGTGCGTTCCTGGAGCGGGAGCAGGCCTATGCACGACTCGAGCAATTGGTCCAGTCGAAGGACCGCTTCCTCGCCAGCGTCAGTCACGAGATTCGGACGCCTCTCACTTCTGTGGTCGGCTTCGCTTCCGTACTCAGAAACGATCCCGACCGGCTCTTCTCAGAAGAAGGCAGCGAACTGGTCGAACTCATTCTGCGTCAGTCGCTGGAGGTATCCGACATGGTTGAGGATCTGCTGGTGTCGGCTCGCGCTGAGATCGACGCGGTGACTGTTGCCAAAGAGCCGGTTAACCTTGGAGAAGAGATCGAGAGCGTTCTCACCGCCCGGCTCGCCACCGACGAAAAGGACATTTTCGTGGCCGCAGGCCCGACTCACACCGCTCTTGCCGATCCCATCCGGGTTCGTCAGATCATCCGCAATCTCGTGACCAACGCTCTGCGCTATGGCGGCGATGAGATCACGATCACAACTCATCGGGACGGACCTGATGTCACACTTGTTTTCTCAGACAACGGCGAGGGGATTCCGAACGAGTATCGCCAACGAATCTTTGAGCCCTACCACCGGGGGGAATCGGGCACCGCCGAACCTCAGTCCATAGGTCTCGGCCTAGCAGTCTCACGTCAGTTGGCGCGTCTGATGGACGGTGATCTAACACTCCGATCCGATCTCGGGCCCGCGACATTCCAACTGACGCTTCCGAAGGCGCCGAAGGACAGCGATGTCGCCAAGTCACCCAATCCTCCGGACGGAGCCGTGATGGTGGGGGAAGAGATTCGATAGGCACCTGGGGCGGTGGTCGGCCCGACCTGGGGTCTTGCGTTGTTATCGCCATGGCCAACAGCCGCAACTGTTTCTGATCGTCCTCGTGGGGTCTCTACCTGACAAGTACCGATATTCTCTACACGTGGCGTATGAAAGTACAGAGCAGCGGGCACGGCAGCTGGTGGATCGGATCATGCGAGATGCCCGGGCCCACGATCACAGGGGGCTGCTGGCGATTGACGCCGACCCAGATACGGCGATGCTGCTCGACCTTCTTCCTGAGACAGCCTCTCGTGACGCCGAATTGCATCTGCGTGGGGCGCGCATTTGGCGCGATCAGCAGAACGAGAAAGTCCGGGACAAGCTTGACGCCGTCAATACCGCCCTCGATGGACTCGACATCTCGTTGGCCAAAGGTCTTCTTCGCAGAATCGACTCGAGTTTTCTGGGTGACTTGGAACTCGCTCGGTTCGACGAACTCTTATTGGCCACCGAGGCTCGAGCAGTGGAGCTCGAAGACATTCAGAGCCGAGTCCCCTCTTCGTCACCGGACAAGAAGCAGAAAAGACGAGGGCGGTTCTGGAGGCGCTGAACTCAACCGAATTGCTCGGCAACAAAGTCGGGCCGCTGGTCCGCGGCGCAGAGCCCTCGAAATAGGAATTCAGCCACTCGATGTGTCCGTCTCAGGTGGATTGGTAGATCTCGATCCAACGATCCACGTGGGACTCGATCCAGGTTGTTTCGATTGGCTGGTGCAGGATCAGCGCCCTGAAGAACACCGGAGCGGCGAGGTCGTCCGCCATGGCGGAAGGGTCCGTGGTCTTCGGAAGATCGCCTCGGGAGATTGCTCTCTCGATGAGTGTGATCGAAGTAGCCCTTCTCTTTTCGGTGAACTTGGCGTGAAGCGCGGCGAGTTCGGGGTCACGTATAGCCTCTGCAATGAAGGATGCGGCCACGCTTTTTGTCGGCTCGCTGCTCAGTAGGTTGCCGAGATGGCTGAAGACCTGGAGCAGATCAGTCCGTAAATCCCCACTGTCTACTGCAGTGACGGGCCCGACTCGTTTTCCCACTGCTTCCACAAGGAGATCGGAACGCTCGGGCCAATGGCGATAGATCGTCGAGCGAGCGACCCCAGATCGCTCCGAGATCGCCTCGATCGAGGCTCGACCGAATCCACATTCGCCGACCAGCTCTGCGGCGGCATCCAATACCACACGGCGAGTGCGCTCAATGCGCGGATCGATTTCTTTGGTCTTGGTCATTCTCCCTCCAGTCTAAACCGTACACGGCTGTTGCGCTACACTACACCTGTGTTCTATAGTGCAACACAAATGTCCGATAGAGATCTGAGGAGTTGAAGTGGCCCGGATAACAGCAGAGCAGAAGTACCAGCGGCGGTGGTGGACCCTTGGGGTTCTCAGCCTGAGCCTGGTCATCATCGGGCTGGACAACACCATCCTCAATGTCGCCATCCCGACCCTGCAGACGGAACTGTCGGCGTCGGCATCGGAGTTGCAGTGGATCGTCGCCTCGTATGTCCTGGTGTTTGCCGGTCTTCTCCTCACGATGGGAGCACTCGGAGATCGTTTCGGGCGGGCCCGAATCTTGTCTGGAGGGCTGGTTGTCTTCGGGCTGGCGAGCATTTTCGCTGCTTTCACCGAGAGTGCGACGCAGCTGATCGGAGCTCGTGCGTTGATGGGCGTCGGTGGCGCGATGATCATGCCGGCGACTCTTTCGATCATCACTGACGTGTTCCCGAGAGAGGAGCGCGGCCGGGCCATCGGGATTTGGGCGGCCGTTGCCGGCCTCGGGATCGGCCTGGGTCCGATCGTTGGTGGCCTTCTTCTCGAGAACTTCTTCTGGGGATCGGTGTTTCTCGTCAACATCCCCATAGTTATCACTGCCCTTATTGCCGGATACTTCCTTGTCCCCGCCAGCCGCGACCCCGAGGCGACGCCACTCGATCTTGGGGGGGCGTTCACGTCCCTGGTTGCGATCATCGCTCTCGTGTTCGGAATCATCGAGGGGCCGGCGAGCGGATGGGGATCGCCGGTGGTGATTTCAGCCTTCGTCGTGGCAGCAATCTTCGGAGGGGTGTTCGTGTGGATCGAGCGGACCGTTGAACATCCGATGCTCAACCTCGACTACTTTCGAAATCCGAGGTTTTCAGCCGGTGCCGCTGCCATCAGCATTGCCTTCTTCGCACTGTTCGGGGTGATCTTTTTGTTGACCCAATACCTCCAATTCGTTCTTGGCTACACCGCTCTCGAGGCGGGGATACGGACTGCGCCTGTTGCGTTGGGGATGATCGTCGGCAGCGCTTTATCGCCAAGGTTTGCTGAGCGATTTGGAACCTCGAA
>SMXW01000111.1 GCA_004356805.1 Acidobacteriota bacterium
CGTCGGGCAGGGTCTCGTGTTCCCGGGAGGACGACTCTGGGAGCGGGTGACGGGAATCGGACCCGAGGTTCCGAGCCGTCGGGCAGGGTCTCGTGTTCCCGGGAGGACGACTCTGGGAGCGGGTGACGGGAATCGGACCCGCGTCCCGAGCTTGGGAAGCTCGTGTTCTACCATTGAACTACACCCGCGGACGGGTCAGCGTAGCCCACACCCCACTCCAGTTGTCTGGTCAAACATCAGCCAACGGATGATGGTTACACGCTCCCAGCACAATCATCTAACCGTCTCGCTCAACGCGTCTTGGTTAGAATTCGCGATGCCCCTCGAGGCCTAGGTGAAGAGGGTGACCGCACCCCAGACGCTCAGAACCAGTCCGACGGATGACAGAAACGCAGCTCGCCCTGGCCGATATTGAGCGTCCTCAACGCCTTCCGGTGTCTGGCCTTGGCGGTGCTTCCGCCAGGCGAGGCCGTTGCCGATCAGCAGGGCCAGCCCGAGACCGAGGATCAGCTCCGGCAGAAGGTTCTCGAAGTCCAGCAGGTCTCCCACGGCTGGCACGGTAACGCCGGATAGGCTCATTGCGTGAGCGAAATGGCTGTCGCTTCTGCACCCGCGACCACGGCCAACCTAGGCCCAGCGTTTGACTGCATCGGACTGGCACTCAGTCCTAGGTGCACGGTCCGCGCCAGTGAGGCGGATGATTGGTCAGTCGAGCACGTGGGCGAGTTTCGACCCGGGCCGACGGAGGGCGACGGAGTGTTGGCTGCTGCCCGTCAGGTCGTCGGTAAGAGACCCCTTTCCATAGTGGTCGACTCAGAGATTCCCATGGGCAAGGGGCTCGGCTCCTCGGCTGCGGCCTATGTCGCTGGAACAGCCGCTGCACTTCGCGCGGTTGGCGAGGATGTCTCCCCAGACCGCGTATTCCGCATGGCGAAGGACTTGGAGGGACATGACGATCAGGTGGGTGCAGCTGTTTATGGCGGTTTGGTCCTAATCCCGGCCGAAGGGCTCCCGATAAGGCTTCCCTTCCACCCGTCGTTGAGACCGGTCGTTGCCGTCCCACCGACGCGCTTGCCTACTTACACGGCCCGAGCGATCCTCACCGATGAGATACCGAGGGATGTCGTGATACGAAGTCTGGCCAGGGTCTCCTCGCTGACGGCTGGCCTTATCACTGGGGATCCTGGCATGCTCTCAGCCGCTCATGGTGACGAGATTCACGAGGCTCCGAGGGCTCACCTCAGTCCCGAGGTGGGTCACCTCATGGACGTGGCACGACGGGCAGGCGCCCTTCATGTGGCTCGTTCGGGAGCAGGACCTTCGGTTGTGGCGATTACGACGTCCGATACGGCTGATCGCGTAGCGGACGCCTTTCGGAAGGAGGGCGTCGGAGTCATCAACGAATCCATGGACACCTCGGGTTTGGTTTGACCTAATCCCTGAATAGCGCGACGATGTGCGCTGTTTCCCCCCTTTTTAAATGAGGTTTTTGCATGGGTTCGTTGATCAAGAAACGTCGAAAGAAGATGTCGAAGCACAAGTACCGCAAGCGTTTGAAGGCGAATCGTCACAAGCGTAAGAAGTGACATCCTCTCGATAAGTGGGAAAGACCGGGTCCGCAGCGGACCCGGTCTTTCTTCTGTCGACGGCTCCCGGGAAGCTTCGGTTGTATTGGCTAGAGCGTGGTTGCCAGTGCCAGGATCACCAGGGCAAGAATCAGAATGACTCCCTGTGTGTGTCCCGAATGCGGTACCAAGAACCTGAGGTTCGCAATCAAGACTGGTCGCGGAGAAAGGTTTCGATCTCCTCCATCAAATGCTGATCCCGCTCGGTGTCGCCATCGGCTTCCTCTTCGAGACGTTCCACGTATTTCTGTAGTTCGTCGTTGCCCTCGAGGGCCTCGTCGACGGTAGACAGAAAATGACGGGTCTCCAGAGCCAGGTCACCCATATCCAGGGTGACGCCAAGCAATTCGGCTGCCTTGAGAGCGAGGGCCTCGGTAGCCGGTGGGTACTCCTGGTTTGACAGATAGTGGGGTACTGCGGCCCAGACCGATATCACGTCGATTCCGGCATTGCCGAGGGCGTGGTTGAGGACACCGAGAATCCCCGTTGGGCCCTCGTACCCCGATGGGAGCAGGCCGTGAAGGGTCAGGGTGTCGGGTCGGGTTGATGACCCCACCAGGGGTACCGGGAGGGTGTGAGCCACCTGACCGATGAAAGCACCGATCGTTATCGTCCGGCTCACTCCGAGGGAGTTCAAAGCCTCGACTAGTTCGCCCGTGAAGACCTTCCACCGGTAATGGGGTTCCTCACCGAGGACGATGACCACGTCACGCTCAGCCCCACGAACGACATGGATCTCATTCTGTGGCCATGTGATGTTCCTGACGCCCTCGGAGTCGAGCTCGACCATTGGCCGCCGAACCTGAAAGTCGAAATGGTCATCGGGGTCGATCACCGCGATGAGTTCTGCGTCAGAGTGCTCGATGAAAGAGGCGACGGCTTGGCTAGCGGATTCGCCGGCGTCGCCCCAGCCCTCGAAGGCCATCAGGGCCACGGGGTTGCGGAGCACCGGTCGATCGAGCCATTGCAGCGAGGCCATACATCCAACCTACACCTGTGGACGTTGTATGAGTCCTATGTCCAGAACGTCTTGAAGCGCCGGAGACGCAGGGCGTTCAGAACAACCGAGACCGAAGAAAAGGCCATTGCCCCGGCGGCGATCATTGGATTGAGAAAGCCAAGCGCGGCCAGAGGGATTGCGGCCGTGTTGTAGCCAAAGGCCCAGAACAGGTTCTGTTTGATCGTTCTGAATGTGGAGCTGGCGAGGTCGATGGCAGTCGGGACGAGTCGGGGGTCTCCGTTCAGGAGAACCACGTCACCCGCCTCGACGGCCACGTCGGTTCCCGAGCCCACGGCTATACCCAGATCTGCCTGTGTCAATGCAGGGGCATCGTTGATGCCGTCTCCAACGAAGGCAACCGACTGCCCGAGCTCCTGGTAGGTGCGGACTGTCTCCGCCTTGTCTCCGGGGAGCACTTCCGCCCGTACTTCACCGATCCCCACCTGGGAGGCGATGCGGTCCGCGGTTCTGGCGTTGTCCCCGGTGATCATCCCGGTCGTAATGCCATTCTTACCCAGAGTTTCGACCGCCACCCCTGAGTCGGGGCGAATGGTGTCTGCGACTGCGATGACCCCCCGAGCCTCGCCATCCCAACCGGCGAGGAAGGCTGTCTTCCCTTCGCTCTCGAGTGACGCCAACCGATCTGCCCAACGCTCGGAGATGATCAGACCCTGATCGGCACCCAGTTTGGCCTTGCCAACGATGATCTGGCGACCATTGACTCGTCCGACCACGCCGAGTCCGGCGAAGCTCTCGATCGAATCCGGAGTTATCAGCTCTATTTCCCTCTCGTCGGCCCCGAGTGCAACTGCTTTGCCGATCGGGTGCCCGCTGGCGGCTTCGACGGAGGCAACCAGTCGGATGAACTCATCTTCTGGCTCATCGGTTTCCACGTCAGTGAGGGTCATCACCCCGGTTGTGAGCGTGCCCGTCTTGTCGAAGAGGACCGTGTCGATATTCCCGGCCTGTTCGAACACCTCAGCGCGCTTGAAGAGAATCCCGAGCTCAGCGCCTCGTCCACTCCCCACCATGATCGCTGTAGGCGTCGCCAATCCCAGGGCACAGGGGCAGGCGATGATCAGGACCGCCACCCCGGCCTGAAATGATGGGCCAATGTCGTTGCCGAGGGCCAACCAAACAAGGGTTGTTCCGACAGCGAGGAGCATGACAGTGGGCACGAAGACGCTCGAGACGCGATCAGCGAGACGCTGTGTTGGCGCCTTGGATCCTTGGGCTTCCTCAACCATTCGGACGATCGCTGCCAGGGCGGTGTCGGAGCCGACTGCCGTTGCCTTTACCGTCAGGCGACCTTCCTGGTTGACGGTGCCGCCGAACACATCGTCGCCTTGTCTCTTGTCTACAGGGAGGGACTCACCAGTGAGCATGGACTCGTCGAGAGATGAGGCCCCTGTTTCGATCATGCCGTCGGTGGGGATCTTCTCGCCGGGCAGGACAATCATGACATCACCGGGCAGGATGCTCTCGATGGGGACCATCTTCTCCTGACCATCCAAGAGCACTCGAGCCTCTTTGGCGCCGAGTTCCATGAGACGGTGGACGGCTTCGGACGCTCGACCTTTGGCGCGAGCCTCGAAGGCGCGCCCGAGAGTGATGAGGCTGATAATCATTCCGGCGGTTTCAAAGAACACCGGTTGTCCGGCGAAGATCGCCCAGATCGAATAGAGATAGGCGGCGAGCGATCCGAGTGAGATCAGCGTGTCCATGCTTGCGGTGAAGGTGCGCGCCTGACGTAGCGCGACGGAATGGAACTGCCACCCTCCCCAGACGACTACGGGGGTAATCAAGACCCATTGCAGAACGTGGTTCCAGAAGGCATCCGGTCCAAACAAGGCCAACGCCATGACGGGCAGGGTGAGCGCCGCTGCTGTCCAGAAGCGTTTCCACTGCCTGTTCTCGTCGTTGCGATAGTGGTCGACCATGTCGCGGGGCTGGTCCGTGTTGGCTCGCTCGTCCAGTTGGTATCCGATCTTCTCGACGGCGGCTACGAGAACCGCCGGATCGGTGTCCGGATCGACGCGAACGAGAGCCGTAGCTCCGGCAAGGTTCACCGATGCCGCTTCAACACCCTCCTGGCGGTCCAAGACGCGCTCGATTCTGATCGCGCATGTGGCACAGGTCATCCCGTCGATGTTGAAAAGGATGGTGTCGGTATCGACGGTCTCTGATAGCTTTTGATCAACCAAAGACTGCGTAACCCTGCTCTTCGATGGTCGCCTTGATGGAGTCGAGTTCGACGGCGCCTTCGTCATACGCCACATCGATGGTCGCATCGGAGACCGATACTTCGACTGTCGAGACGCCGCCCATGGATCCGACCGCTCCTTCCAGACTGCTCTTGCAGTGACCGCAGTGGACCTCTGGCACCTGAAGTTGTACCTGAGTCATTCCGTTCCTGTTCCTTCCATTTGTAAGTGGGTAACTGAGATTGTTTGACATCTATTGGGGTTCAGGCAATCGGCCGGATCCAGAGCCTTCGCATTGTTGATCATCTTCTCGAGCTGAGTCTTGGTGCGGTGTAGATCAATGATTTGGGTCTCCACGTCTTCGAGGTGTGACTCCAGAAGACGAACTGTGTGCCCGCACGTGGACTCACCTTCATCACGAAGCTCGAGGATGATCTGGATCTCGATGAGCGAGAGCCCCGACGCCCGGGCGTCTTTGATGAATCCCACCCGATCGATGACCGAGGGGCTGTAGCTGCGATAGCCGTTGGCCTGGCGTCCTGGTTCGGGGAGGACTCCGATGTCCTCGTAATACCGGATTGTCTTTGTCGTCAACCCGGTCTTGTTTGCCAGTTCTCCGATCTTCATGCCCCGATCATACACCAAATACCTTCCAGTTGGCTAGAAGGTTTACTGAGATGTGTATCAGGTCAAAACGGAGAAAACCCGACCGGTGGCCGGGCTTTCTGGTTGTTCTGGCCGGGAGTTGGGAAGGGGAGAGACCTGCGCCCAACCAGAAGTTGTCAGACCTCCTGCTCGTCCAAGATCTTCCCGCGGACCCGGGGGAACCGGATCGGGGCATGGGCGTGGCAGTACTCGGCTTTGTTGTATTGGGAAAGCCTGGTTTCGCAACCTGGCTTGGAGCACACGCGGTCCTGTGAGAATCGCTTCGAGGGTCGCGAGACCCCCTTGATGGCTGCTCCTCTTACTGTGTCAGTCATATCTGGCCCTCCTGGTATGGGCCGGTATCGATCAAACGTCCTTTTGCTTCAGGTGATTCCTGAAAGATTATCCCTAATCCTTGACCGCGCACTCAAATAGTGCCAGTCCGACCCGTTAACCGGGGTTAAATCAGCCCATCGATTATCGGAATTTGGACGTTCAGATCCTCTTATTGGGTTCCCGAGATTCCCAGCTTGCGCAGAAAAGCCTCGTTGTTTGGCTCTCTGCCGAGGAAGTCTCTGAGTAGTTGGTCGCCGTCGACCGTCCCGCCCTTCGCCAGTACGGCCTCTCTGTAAGCCATGCCGACCTCGGGGTTTGTGACGCCAACTTGTTCGAACTTGGAGAACATGTCATCTCCAAAAACCTCCGACCACATGTAGCCGTAATAGCTGGCGTCGTAGCCACCCATGAGGTGTCCGAACGAGGCGAGGGCGAATGTTCCCTCATGTGGCGGCAAGAGCGAAATCGAGGCGCCCTCTTCGTGGATGACATCCAGGTCACGGTTGGGGCCTCCGTGGAGCTCCTGGTCCCACCAGCCGTACTGCATCTGCCTCAATTGGAACAGAGCCTTGTTGAGTTGTCTTGCCGCCACAAGCTGGTCGACGAGCTCGTCGGGGATAGGGACTCCCGTTTCGTGGTGCCTGGCGAATCTCTTGAGAACGTCGGAGCGCCAGATCCAATGTTGCATGATCTGACTGGGCGCTTCCACAAAGTCTTTCTCGGTGTTGGTGCCGGAGAAACGCGTGAACTCGGTTCGCCCGAGGTTCTGATGGAGCACGTGTCCGAACTCGTGAAAGAACGTCTCCACTTCGCCATGCTGGAGAAGTGACGGTGTGTCCTCGGTCGGCTTGGTGAAATTGGCAACCAATGCGCAAAGCGGGTTCTGGTACGACCCGTCCTCGAGCACTCGACTCGAGATCAGTGGGAACTCGGCGGCATGTCCGTACTTGCCCTCCCTGGGGAAAAGGTCAAGGTAGAAGCGGGCAAGCTCCTCTCCGGTCTCAGTATCGCTCATGGCGAACATCTGGACATCCTCATGCCAGACATCGGGGTCCTCGATCTCATGAAACGTGATTCCGAACATCTCAGACGTGAGCTGGAACATTCCGTCCAAAACCTGTGGGAGCGGAAAGTACTTGGCCACCTCGAAGTTGTCGACCCCGTAGTCGGTCTTGCGCTGTTGGGTGTCGTAGTAGCTCCAGTCCCAGCCCTGAACCTGGGTTTCGCCGGTGTCGGCTTCGAGGAGCGCAGAGATGACGGCGACCTCCTGCTTCCCCTTCACTGTCAGCGGATCGATGAGGTCGGCGTAGAACGCCTTGACGCGACTGGGATCCTTGGCCATCCGCTCCTCGAGACGATGGTGAGCCCATGTGGGCTGCCTGAACGCTTCAGCGATCTCCTGTCGGAGTTGGATGGCTTCGTCGAGGATTTTCCTGTTGTCCTCGACTGCGACGGTGTTGAACTTGAAACGCAGCTCCTCGCGGAGATCACGGCGGGTGGCATTCTCGGCAAAGGGGATCAGGTGGGGGTAGGCGATGGTGACCTTGTATTTGCCCGTTTCTTCATCTGTTTCGAGAGCATCGATGAAGCTGTCGGGAAGACCGTCGAGGTCTTTTCTGGTGCAGAGAATCCAGTCGTCCCACTCGTCGACGTTCTGCTGGAAGCGAACACCCAACTCCACAAGTCGTTCTGTCTTCTCCTTGACTGCCGCCCGGGTGTCGGAATCGAGGTCATGACCGGCTCGACGCAGATCGCGAAGTGAGAACTCGAGAAAACGTGCTTTCTCATCTTGGAGGCTCTTGGCCTCATCAGTTTCGGCATATTCCTTCACAGCGCTGTTGAGGTCGTCCCGGAAGATCATGTCTACGCCAAACTTCGCCTGCTCTTCCTCAGAAGCCTTCGCTGCGGTCCTGACCTCTTTGTCAGTGTGGACATAGCCGGGGAAGGAGTAGTCGGTGTTGGAGCGGGCGAGGATGTCGGCAATGCGATCCAGGGGCTTCATCGTGTTCTCGAATGTCCGCTGATCCTTGGGTGCGGCGAGGTGGTCGAGAACGGCTCGGGCATCGGCAATCGCCTGATCGGTCCCGGCTTCTATTTGGGCAGGGGTAAGCGTGAGGTAATGGGACATGGGAGCCAGAAATGCTAGTGGCCCAAAAGAGCGAACCTCAGGTTGTACGGCCCACATACGGACCGTACAACCTCACGTACGCTGGATAAACTGCCGCCGATGTGGTCTCTCAGCGCTGATGTTTTACCTGCTGGAGGCCGGATTCGAAACGCTGGTGACGATCTGGCCGACGTGGTCGCACCAATTGGTGAGAGGGTCGGCAGCGCCCTACAACACACTCGAGGAGTACCAGGCGTTGGATTCGACCAAGTCATCAGTCGGATGGGCTGAATAGGGCCTCGGCGGCTTCCCTCGAGAGAGCCTCTGACGTGTTGATGCCGTGTCTGTCGACGGCGGCGTGGATGCCGGTTGCCGGGTCGGGAAGCTCGACGGGTGAGTCGCTTCCGCCGAGAAGAGTCACCCCCGCCTCCTCGAGGGAACGGAAAGGGTAAGCACGACTCATGCGATCGTTTCCGAGCCTCTTCACCAGCCATGTTTCCTCCGAGGCAAGGAACGCCGGCTGGACTGAGGCTGTGATGCCGAGGTTCGCCATTCGGTCGATTGCAGAATTGGTGAGGATGGAGGCGTGCTCAACTCGGAGGCTTGTCGGGTCGGCGCCGTTGCGGATCAAGTCCTCGAAAACATCGAGAACCGAGTCGTTAGCTCGGTCACCTATCGCATGGATGGCGACCACACCTCCGAGGTCGAGGGAAGTCTGTCCCATCTCGGCTGCGCGCTGACGGTTCAGTCGGTCGATGCCCCTGGTGTCGGGTCGGTCCGAGAACGGCTCGTACATCGCGGCCGTGTGCCCGCCGAGGCTGCCGTCGGAAAAATCCTTCCAACCATGGAAGCGGATACGCCCTTCGGCCCGGTCAATTCGCTTCTTGGCTTTCACCAGGTCCGCACCCGTTTCGGCGATGACCAGGACGTCCATGTCGATCGGCAGGTCTGGTGCGAGGCGGGCCAGCGTTTCGACCTCATCGCCGACACCGCACCATACCGGCTCGCCGGTTGAGATAATCCCGGTGACCGACCCAATGCCCATCTCGGTCAAGCCAGCGAGAGCGTCGATTATCTCGAAGTCGGACGGGGCCGGTACCTGCGGAGCAAGGGCTCGGGAAACCACACCGACGGCGGTTTCTCTGAGTATTCCATTGGGTCGTCCCGAACTGTCTCGGTCGAAGGAGCCGCTGCGGGGATCGGCAGTGTCCGCGTCGACGCCGGCGAGTGCCAGGGCTGCGTTGTTGGCGACAGCGATATGGCCGCAATACCGATAGAGAAGCACGGGACGATCGGCTACGACGTCATCGATATCCGCAGCAGTCGGAAGTCGTAGTTCCGTCACGGTCTCGTCGTTGAGTCGCTGCCCGATAATCGGACCTTCGACCTGTCCCGCATGGTTCTCAACTCTTGCCAGCACTTCGCTGAGATCGGCGGCACTCATCAGTTCGAGGCCTCTGAGCAATGAGGCGTACCCGAATGGGTGGAAGTGGTGGTCGTGATACATCACAGAAGATGTTCGGGCATGTGGAGCGCGACGACACTACGGAGTTCGTCGTGGACCTTTCCGTTGCTGGCGACAAAGACGGGACCCTCGAGAAGGTTGGTCTTCCCCACGTGATCGGTGAACTGCCCGCCGGCCTCGGTCACCAGCAGCATTCCGGCGGCCAGGTCCCAAGGCTTGACTCCAAATTTACCGCCGTGTTCCCAGTAGGCGTCGAAGCGACCGCTTGCTACCCAGGCGAGATCCAGAGCAGCGGCGCCGAGCCGTCTGGTGCCTCGACTGAGGAGCATCACCTCCTCGACAACCTTCAGGTAGGCGCCTGCGTGCTCACGCCGGTCGTAGGGAAATCCGGTGACGACCAGCGAGTCGCCGAGTTGTGCGGTCTCGGAGACATGAATCGGTGTGCCGTTCACCGAGGCCCCTTCGCTTTCAACGGCCACGTACTCGTCGTTCCGGGCGACATCGATGATGACACCGACCAGTGGTCTCCCGTTGTCCCAGAGGGCAATCGAGACCGCAACGTGAGGGATGCGATGGATGTAATTGACCGTGCCGTCGAGCGGGTCGACGATCCAGACGCGCTTGGAGCGCCAGTCCTCTCCCCCCTCCTCCTCACCGAGGATCGAATCTTCGGGAAAGTGGGAGGCGATAACCGAGCGGATAGCGACCTCAGCGTCACGGTCGACTTGGGTGACCGGGTCGACCACTCCCTTGAGGTCGGTGTCGAGCGGTTCAAAGAAACCGGACTGGACGATGTCGGCACCGGAGCGTGCGGCCCTGACAGCGACCCATACATCACCTTCCAACATTTGCAGGACTCTACGGATCTGCGCTCCGGGCGGTGTAGCGATCAAATACGACGCGCCATGCATTAAGAACGAAAATTTTCCTACCCTCCCCGCCGTGAAAGCGGTTGGTCTTGGCATAGCGGGTGCAGTGGTTTCGGTGTTGGCATTCCCACCGTTTGGCCCTGGGTGGTTGATCCTGATTGGGATCACCTTGTTTCTCCTCGGGCTGGCACTCGCCTCTAGTCGCCTACAGGGCCTGTTTATCGGCACGGTCTATGGCGTGGCGTTCTTCGCAGGGCTCATCTGGTGGATATCTGAGCTCGGCCTAGTGGCCTTGGTGCCTCTGGTGCTGCTCCAAGCCGCTTTTCCGGCGGCCTACGGCTGGTGGCTGGCCCGTTACAACGACCGCCCCCCCGGGGTGTGGCCGGTGCTGGCGGTGGGTGGCTGGGTCATCATGGAACTGATCCGCTACCGCTTCCCCTTCGGTGGGTTCGAGTGGGGTGGAGCAGGGAACGCATTGTCGGATCAGACGTGGGCACGTGACGGCGCCTCTTTGATTGGAGCCAGTGGTTGGACGGTCATCGTGGTGGCAGTCGCCGTCTCCTTGGTGTTGTTGATCCAAGGAGAGCGGGGGCGGTGGCTGTGGGTTGCCCCAATCGTTGCCGTTTTGGTGGTGCTGGGTGGGTTGCCGGGTCGTCTGTCTTCGGTCAATGGTGTCGCGGGGAAGTCGGTCGTAATCATTCAGGGCTCAACACCGTGTCCGTTTGAGCATTGCCCGCCCGACGAGCGTCTTCGCACCTTCGAGCAGCATCTCGCTCTCACCATGATGATCGCCCCAGGTGAGGCCGACCTCGTCGTGTGGTCGGAGGGGTCGACGGGCGGAGCCAATGCCGACCCTGTTCAGAACCCGGAGATAGGCCAGGCCATTGGTGAGCAAGCGCGTCGCATCGGTGCGTGGATGCTTGTTGGGAGCGACCGGCGGCTCAGCGACACAGAGTGGATCAACGCCAACGTCGTTTTCAACCCGGATGGTGAGATCGTCGGTGAATATCGCAAGCAACACCCCGTTCCCTTTGGGGAGTACATCCCCTTCCGCCCGCTGTTCGACTGGATCCCCGCGCTGGCTCAGGTCCCTCGTGACATGATCCCCGGTGAAGGACCCGTGATTTTCGATCTGGAGACGTTCGAACTCGGATCTGTGATTTCGTTCGAAGGATCGTTCTCGCGTTATGCCCGCGAGCATGTGAGGGCCGGCGCCGGAGTGATCGTCGTTGCGACCAACGAGGGCTCCTACAGCACAACGCCGGCCTCGGAACAACTCATTGGCATGACCCGGATGCGGGCTGCCGAGTTGAGAGTCCCCGTCGTCCATTCGGCGGTGACAGGGAGGTCGACAGTGATCGACTCCAGCGGCGCAATCGTCAGCGATGTATCGGGATTGGGGACCCAGCAGATCATCACGGGAACAATCAACCCAGGAGGCGGATCGCTCTACGCCATCGTTGGTGACGTTTTCTTCTACATCGCCGCATTCGCCGGTGTTCTCATGTGGTGGCGCGCCCGGTCACTGGTAGGTTCGGGTGACCGTTTTCTCGAGGAGGAGTAGTTCATGTCGCAGGCTCTTGAGAACCTGCTCCAGGAAGATCGCATTTTCCATCCGTCCGATGAGTTCGTAGCCCAGGCCAATGCCAGGCCGGGCATCCATGAAGAGGCGGCGGCCGACACCCAGGCCTTCTGGAAGCAGCAGGCGTTGGACAGGATCACGTGGTTCAAGGAGCCAACGGAGATTCTCGATGATTCCAACCCGCCCTTCTTCAAGTGGTTCAAGGACGGCGAGCTCAATCTGGCGTACAACTGCCTCGATCGACACCTTGAGAAGCACGGCGATCAAATTGCATATCACTGGATTGGTGAGCCGGGTGATACTCGGGCGCTGACCTACCAGGACCTTGCTGATGAGGTGAACCGGTTTGCAAACGGTCTCAAGAGTCTCGGCCTGAAGAAGGGCGATCGTGTTGCCATATACATGGGAATGGTTCCTGAACTTCCGATCGCGATGCTCGCCTGCGCTCGTCTCGGACTAGTCCATTCCGTTGTGTTCGGCGGCTTTTCCTCAGAGGCTCTGGCGAGTCGGGTCCTCGATCTCGACGCGAGAATTGTCATCACCCAGGACGGCGCCTGGCGTGGAGGCAATGTCGTTCCTTTGAAGGAGAACACCGACACGGCGGTCGCCCAGACACCCGGTATCGAGCACGTGGTGGTGCTGAGACGCACCGACCACGGCGTGGCCATGACGGATAGTCGCGATGTGTGGTGGCACGATCTGGTTGAAGGACAGCCCGAAGAGTGCGAGCCTGAGACACTCAACGCCGAAGACCCGCTCTACATCCTCTACACCTCGGGAACCACCGGGAAACCAAAGGGGATCGTTCACACCCAAGGCGGCTATCTGGCGGCTGTGACCACAACCCACTCCTATGTGTTCGACATCAAGCCCGATTCGGACATCTACTGGTGTGCCGCCGACATTGGCTGGGTGACCGGTCACAGCTACATCGTCTATGGACCTTTGGCCAACCGAACAACGGGTGTGATGTACGAGGGTGCTCCCAACTACCCGAACTTCGACAGGCTCTGGCAGATAATCGAGGACTACGAGATCACGATCTTTTACACCGCTCCTACCGCGATTCGCGCCTTCATGAAATGGGGCGACGAGCATGTGGCCAAACACGATCTGTCATCGCTGAGGCTGATAGGGACGGTCGGCGAGCCGATCAATCCCGAAGCTTGGATCTGGTACAACAAGCACATAGGCGGTGGCTCTGCCCCGATTGTTGACACCTGGTGGCAGACCGAGACCGGCGCGATCATGATCACGCCCCTCCCCGGAGTTATCGCTACGAAGCCAGGATCGGCCACACTCCCGTTTCCGGGAATCGTCGCGGATGTCGTTGATGAAGCTGGTCAGTCGGTTCCGTTTGGCGGTGGCGGGTTCCTCATCATCACCGAGCCGTGGCCTTCAATGGCCCGGACGATCTACGGGGACGATGAACGATACGTCGACACCTACTGGACGAAGTTCCCCGGTCGGTACTTCCCAGGGGACGGATGCAAGCGCGACGACGAGGGTTATTACTGGCTGCTGGGTCGTGTTGACGACATCATGCTGGTCGCCGGTCACAACATCTCGACCACTGAAGTGGAGTCGGCACTGGTCAGCCATCCGGCCGTCGCAGAAGCGGCGGTGGTAGGTCGAAAGGACGACATAACAGGGCAGGCCATCGCCGCCTTCGTCACACTTCGGAGCGCGGTCACAGGTGACGAGGATCTCCTGTCAGAACTGCGGGATCATGTGGCCAAGGTGATCGGCCCCATCGGCAAACCCAAGTCGATTGTCTTCACCAATGACCTTCCCAAGACGAGGTCGGGCAAGATCATGCGTCGTCTCCTTCGGGACATCTCCGATAACCGACAGCTTGGTGACGTCACGACGCTGGCAAATGCAGACATCGTCAGCGAGATCGCGGAAATGGCAGCTTCGTCCAGCGAAGACTGAAATCTCAAACCTCAGGTTGTACGGCCCGTATCCGGTACGTAGAACCTCAGGTTCGCAGTACAAGCGAAGACAAGCCGAGTTTTATGCGCGTAGAGTTCGCGGATGGCTACAAAAATTGTTCTCCCGGAAGCCGAGCTTCCAACGCACTGGTACAACATCGTCCCCGACCTGCCCTCGCCGCCGCCACCGGTCCTCCATCCGGGGACACATGAGCCGATTGGTCCCGACGACCTGGCCCCACTGTTTCCGATGGATCTCATCTTGCAGTTGGTCTCGGAGGACAGCTACATCGAGATCCCGGAGGAGGTCCGTGAGGTTTATCGACTCTGGCGCCCAACTCCACTCTATCGGGCTCACAGACTCGAGGCGCTGATCGGCGGGCCTGCCCGCATCTACTACAAGTACGAGGGTGTCAGCCCTGTTGGATCACACAAGCCAAACACCGCGGTTCCTCAGGCCTATTACAACGCCAAGGCGGGGGTGAAGAAGTTGGCGACCGAGACCGGTGCCGGTCAGTGGGGCTCCGCCCTCGCCTTTGCTTGTTCCCTTTTCGGCCTCGACTGCGAGGTCTACATGGTGCGTGCTTCCTACGATCAGAAGCCGTCCCGGAAAGCGATGATCGAGACGTTCGGGGCCACCATCCACCCGTCACCGTCGAACAACACCCAATATGGCCGCTCTGTCCTCGAGGAGGATCCGGACACCCCGGGCAGTCTCGGAATAGCCATCTCCGAGGCAGTCGAGGTCGCCGCGACCAACGAGGACGTCAAATACTCGTTGGGCTCGGTGCTCGATTTTGTGTTGATGCATCAGACAATTATTGGCGAGGAGACACTCAGGCAACTCGCCATGGTCGATGAGACCCCCGATGTGATCATCGGCTGTGCCGGCGGTGGGTCAAACTTCTCGGGTCTTGTCTTCCCGTTCGTTAGGGAAAAGTTGGCCGGGAGGATGGATCCTGTCATTCGTGCCGTCGAACCAGCGGCTGCTCCCTCGCTGACGCGGGGTAGCTATCAGTTCGATTTCGGTGACACCGGTCAGATGACGCCACTGGTCAAGATGCACACGCTCGGCCACCCATTCATCCCCGATCCGATCCATGCGGGTGGACTTCGCTATCACGGGATGGCCCCGTTGGTCTCCCATCTTCATGAGCTTGGAATTATTGAGGCCGAGGCGCTACATCAGACGGAGACTTTCGCCAGCGCGGTGAAGTTCGCCAAGGCCGAGGGAATCATCCCCGGTCCCGAGCCAGCGCACGCCGTGGCATCGGTGATGACGGAAGCCGAGAAGGCCAAGGAGTCGGGCGAGGAGAAGGTGATCCTTTTCAACCTCAGTGGCCACGGCCACTTCGACATGGCCGCCTATCAAGCGTTCTTCAACGACGAGCTCGTCGACTATGAGCTTCCGGAAGAGCGCATCACCGAGGCGATGGCCAAGGTCCCGGTGGTCTCCGGCTGATCGCTATCCCGTTGCGAAGGTTCGCGCGGGTATAGGGCCGCGGAGATCTTCACAAGCGGGGTGATCAGAGGCCCGGGCAGTCCGGCTCGCCCGGGTGAAGTGGACGCACCAGAAGTGTGAACGCTGGGGCGTCCATCATCGGATCAGGGTGGGTCCACTGTGTTGATTGGGTGGCGTCCGCGAAAGTGTCGAGTACCTCGGGCCCATATGTGGTGCACATCCATTCGTTGGGAAGGATCTCCCAATCGGAGAAGTCGGTGTTGTCCAACGGCCAGTCGCGCACATCCGAGAAGTCCGGGTTGGCGAAGCCGACGCCGGCGATCACCTGCACACGTTCCGGTTGGTATGTGACCGTGTTCCCCAGGGTGGCGAGTTGGTCCATCACCACCAGGAGGTCGGTGAAAGCGTCGGTTGAGGGGCTGGAGGAGTCGGACTCGATCCCGAGGGCATAGACCGAATATGAGTGTTCTCCCTTACTATCCCAGTAGGTGACTACTTCGGTGGTGGCGTCGGCGACAAAGCGGGCAGCGCTGTCGTCAATCTCATGTTCCATGTCGGGAAGCCCGATTCTGTCGATGAGTTCCACGACGGTGCTCATCTGGTCCTCGTTGATCTGACTCTCCAGATAGTTGGGGAGAAGGGGGCCCGGATAGATCGCTATGACCGGTCCTTGGTGAATGAGTCTCGCGTCGGCCAGAAGGGTGTATCTGGGGCCTCTGGCGAGGACCAGCCCCACAGGGAGAAATCCCCCTTCGGATCGAATCTGAAGGACAGGTGCGTCGGGATCGGCCGGCACTTCTGCCCCTGAGCCTCCACCGGTCCCACACGCTGAGATCGCCAGTGTTGCCGCCGTGAGCAGTGCGAATGACTTCCTTTTCATGCCGGTTAGATGATTCACCAACTCGGACGGTTCCCGTGGTAACTACGGTGCCGGGCGATGATTCCCATTCTGACCGGACTTGCCGCCGGAGTCCTTCACGTGTTCTCAGGTCCTGACCATCTGGCCGCCCTGGCACCCATCGCCGTCGAGGACCCCTCGCGGGCCGGTCGGATCGGTGCGTTCTGGGGTCTGGGACATGGCATCGGCGTGGTCATTGTTGGAGGCGTGGGGCTTTTCTTGCGGAGCTTCGTAGACATCGGGGCCTGGTCTGCGTGGGCCGAGTTTCTTGTTGGGTTCCTTTTGATCGGAGTCGGCTTCTGGGCGATCTCTCGAGCCGGAAGAGTCGAGATCCACGATCACCAGCATGTCCACAACGAGACATCTCACAAGCATGTCCACCCGCATCAGCCCGATGATCGGACCCATCACCACGCGGCTCTGGGTGTTGGGATCTTCCACGGGATGGCCGGCTCGGGGTACCTGTTCGGTGTTCTGCCGGCACTCGTCTTGCCTACCACTCAGGCCGTTATCTACCTTGTGTCCTATCTGGTAGCAGCCTTCGCGGGGATGAGCATGTTCGCCTATGGGCTTGGTGTGCTGGTGCGACGTACCGGCTCGGAATGGGTGACCAGGCTGATGTACGGGACGGGTGGCCTGGCTATGGCCGTGGGCGTGGTCTGGGTGATCAACTTCTGGCCCAGTTGACGCTTCGATTGGCGTTATGTACTTGGCCTATCCCTACATCAGACGAAGGCGTCTGGGCGGAATGTCAGCCTCGATGAGCACTTGGTCGGGCGAGTCGGACGGTGAGGTCCCGTCCCCCCATCACCGAGCCATGCAGTTTTTTGACCGCGGTTCGTGCGTCAGAGGCGGGCATCTCGACGAAACCGAATCCCTTGGAACGGCCAGTTCGCGGATGGGCGATGATCGTCGCCTCGTGGACCTTGCCGTAGCGCCCAAAAAGTGCCTCCAGTTGGTCAGTGGTCGCTCCCCACGGGAGGTTTGCCACATAAAGACTCTGTACGTCTGAGGGGCTGCGACGGTTCGGACTCTTGGCCTTGGCAGCAGACCGCCTGGGCGACGGTCGTCGTGTCTCGAGCTCGGATGATGGCTCGCCAATGCGATGGCCGGCGTCATGAAGGTGCTCCATTCGAGGCTCTTCGATGGGTGCATCCAATCTGAGGGCTCGTTGCATGCGCTGAACCGAAGGCCGCTGTTCGCCGGTTACCAGGCTCACGACTGTTCCCGCAGCCCCTGCACGAGCCGTCCGTCCCGACCGATGGAGGTAATCCTTGGGATCGCGCGCAGGATCGAAGTGGATGACCGATGCCACAGCGTCAACGTGGATTCCTCGCGCGGCAACATCGGTGGCAATGAGTGCCTGTGCCCTGCCGGATGAGAATGCTTCGAGGGCTCTGTTGCGTTGGTTCTGTGAGCGTCCTCCATGCATGGCGACTGCGTCAATACCGGCCTTGTCGAGTTGGCGAGCGAGCCTGTCGGCACCGTGGCGAGTACGCGTGAACACGATGGTTTTCCCCATCTCGTCGATCAGGTCGGCGGTGTGTTGGACCCGGTCGTGGTGCTGTACCAACCAGAAGTGATGTCTGGCGTCGACGGTCTCCGATTTTACCGTTCCGGTCTCGTGATGGGCTGGGTCGCTTTGGTACTCACGAATGAGCACAGCCACGTCACCGTCGAGCGTCGCCGAGTAGAGCAGTGTCTGGCGGTTCGAGGAGGTTTGGTCCAGGATTCGGCGCACAGCCGGGAGAAATCCCATGTCAGCCATACGGTCCGCTTCGTCCACGACGACGATGTCGACGTCGCTCAGGTCGATTGACCTCTGCTCGATCAGATCTTCCAGTCGTCCTGGAGTTGCTACGAGGACGTCGACACCCTTGCGGAGGGCGCCCTTCTGGGGGCCGTATCCGACCCCGCCATAGATGGCGAACACGTAACGGTTGACGGTTCTGGCGAGCGGAGCCAACTCGTGTTTGATCTGCTCGGCCAGCTCTCGTGTTGGAGCCAGGATGAGGGCACGGGGCCGTCGCCTGGTGGCCTTGCCGACCGTGGCGAGAAGGGGCAGACCGAAGGCGAGAGTCTTGCCGGATCCGGTCGGCGCCTTGCCGCAAACGTCCTTGCCGGCGAGGACATCCGGGATGGTGGCCTCCTGGACAGGGAAGGGCTCAACGATCTTGCTTTTAGCAAGAGATTGCACGAGAGGGTCGGGCAGCCCGAGATGGGCGAACGTGGACGTCATGATGTTTCCTCACCCCATGGCGGGGCAGTTGAGTGGCTCTGCGCTCTCGCCCGACCGAGCGGCATTCATCGCCTTACTGGTCGAGGGGCGGTTGGAGAGGCAGTCCAACCGGGTGAGAGGTCGGTCGTGGTATCACCGGGGAAGCGACGTTGCGCTGGCCTCCACCCGATGCGACCTGTCAAATGATACCAGTGATCCGATCTACCACCAGTCGGGACATTTCAGCCGTTGTCCAGCTTGTACGCGGCGCAATGATCAAATGCGACGCGCCATGCCTTAGGAACGCGTTTTTTCCCAACTGGTGAGACCCTCGTCAACGAGGTCGATGGCCCAGTCGAGTTCGTCGAGGGTGGTTATCAGGGGTGGGATGAAGCGGAGGATGTTCCCGTCGGGACCGCACTCGATGATGATGAGCTCACGGTCGAAGGCATGAGCCTGGACGTGCTGGAACGCCTTGGCGTCGGGAACGCGGGTGTCGCGATCCTCGACGAACTCCACGCCGATCATCAGCCCAAGCCCGCGGACGTCGCCGATCACCTCGTGACGTTCGGCGAGCTCACCGAACCGGTCGAAGGCGTGCCGGGACAGTTGGCGGGCATGTGGCAACAAATCGCCCATCGTGTCCATCACAGCCACCGATGCGGCAGCCGCGACAGGGTTGCCACCGTAGGTGGTGCCGTGAGAGCCCGCCGGCCAGGAATCGATCATCTCGCGGGGGGCCCCGTACGCCGAGAGTGGGAACCCGTTGGCGATTCCCTTGCCAAACGCCATGATGTCGGGCTTGGCATCGAAGTGATCAGCGGCAAACCATTCGGCCGTCCGTCCAAACCCTGATTGCACTTCGTCGTAGACGAGAAGGATCCCGTGCTCGTCGGCCAGTTCGCGCAGCGCATCGAGAAACTTGGGAGGTGCCGGGTAGTAGCCACCTTCTCCCTGGACAGGCTCGACTAGGAAGCATGCGATGTTCTTTGGCGAGACGACGTGCTTGAAGGTCATTGCCAGCTCGTGCAGGGACAAATCGATCGCCTCGTCCGTTGACATTCCCCAGCGGTAGGGGTGGGGGAAGGGGGTTACGAAAACCGACCCGAGCACCGGGTGGTAACCATCCCGATACCTGGCCTTCGACGTGGTGTAAGCGACGGACCCCATTGTTCGACCGTGGAACCCGCCACGAAATGCGATCACACCCTGACGGCCAGAGGTGTACTTGGCCAGCTTCACCGTAGCCTCCACCGCCTCGGCCCCGGAGTTGGCGAAGGCAAACTTCTGGATGGATGGGGGGGTTATCTCGCGAAGTCTCTCAGCTGCCTCCACGATGGCGTCGTAGTGGAAGATCATCCCGGAGTGGATCACCTTGTCGATCTGGGCGTGGGTTGCCGCGGTGACGGCCGGATGATTGTGGCCAAGGTTGGTGACCGCGGTGCCACAGGCGAAGTCGGCCCAGCGGTTGCCTTCGGGATCGGTGACCCAGAGGCCTTCCGCAGAGACAGCGTGAACCTTGGTGCTGAACGCGATGACGGGGGCGATGATGTCCTGGTGACGGGCGTCGAGGTCGGCCATGCCAAAAGCCTAACTGACCCCCCAGAGACCCCGCCAAGCCCAACGAACATGAGAAACGGGGCCCATCGGGCGCCCTCTCAGAAATGAGTGGATGGGTTACTTGTACTTGATCGCGAGGAAAATGGAGGCGACACCATCGATGAGTAGCAAGGCGGCAAACAGCGTCACCATCAGGGAAGCCGAATTGGACGGGTTGGAGATGAAGAGCAGGCCAATGAGCCCGCTCACGACTCCGAAAACAAGTGCACCAAAGCCACCACCATGGAAGTAGCCGAAGATGGCCGACACACCGATGATCACTCCGATGACACCCAGGGTGACCGCCAGCGCCGAACCTAGGAAGGTGGCACTGTTGATCGGGTTGGCCAGTACGACAACACCCGCGGTGAGCCCAAGTAGACCCAGAAAAATCTTCCAACCCATGTCTTCGCGGTCGATGAACACCGAGAAGAGCATGAAGGCCCCCTGAATCAGCCACCAGAGGCCGAGCAGGATCACCAGCAGCTCGATGGCCTCCTCGCGCCGGATCAACAAGATGATGCCGAAAATGGCTGCGGTTAGGCCTCCGAGCAGGAAGGCGTAGTTGACGGTGCGCTCAGGCTCCGATTCGAATGTCATTTCCACTCCTTGATGAATCCCGACCCGGCATCAAGTTAATCCGAAGGAAGACCCGTTTGTCGGATCGATCGTTACCGTTCCGACGTGCCCAGTATCAAATCCTCTCGCGTCGTATTGGATGGGGAGATCCGTCCGGCGACCATCATGTTCGGGGAAGGGGTGGTCGTAGATGTGGGCGCCGGTCCAGCGGACCGTGACTACGGGGACAAGGTAATCATGTCTGGTCTAGTCGATTCCCACGTCCACGTGAATGAGCCTGGTCGGACCGATTGGGAGGGCTTCGCCACAGCCACTCGGGCAGCGGCCGCGGGTGGCACCACGACCATCGTCGACATGCCGTTGAACTCGGTGCCGCCTACCGTCAGCATCCAGGCCCTCGCTGCCAAACGGTACGCAGCGGAGGGCAAGATCTCTGTCGATGTTGCGTTCTGGGGTGGATACATCCCGGGGTCGGAATCACAGATACGAGGTCTGGCCGAGCAAGGTGTGTGTGGCTTCAAGTCCTTCCTGGTCGACTCCGGGGTGCCTGAGTTTCCGCCGGTCTCGGTCGATGAGTTGCGCGACGCCATGAAGACGATGGCGACGCTGGGTGTCCCGGCACTCGTCCATGGTGAGGAGCACTCGGCATTTGAGGAACACAAGGGTGATGCGAGGTCGTACGGGTCGTACCTCGCCTCGAGACCCGCCGATTCTGAGGCGAGGGCTGTGGAGGTCGTTGCCGAGCTATCAGAACAGACCGGGGCGGCCGCCCATGTTCTCCACGTGTCGTCTGGTGACTCTGTCGGGGTTCTCGCCAGGGGTCCTGAAACGCTGACGGGAGAAACCTGTCCCCACTACCTCACCTTCTCATCCTCGGAGATCCCGGACGGCGCCACTCAGTTCAAGTGCTCACCCCCGATAAGGGAGGCATCACACCGCGAGGCACTCTGGGAAGGATTGAGGAAGGGGACCCTGGCGATGGTGGTCTCGGATCATTCGCCGGCACCGGCCGATCTGAAAGAGCTGGACTCGGGGAGCTTCGAGTCTGCCTGGGGCGGCATAGCGTCGCTGCAGATTCGACTCCCGGCTACTTGGAACGGGGCGACCGAGAGAGGATTTGACCCAGCGGACCTTGCGGAGTGGCTGAGTGCCGCCCCCGCCCGCCTCGCCGGCCTCGACGATCGAAAAGGGTCGATCGATGTCGGCAAGGACGCCGATTTCGTGGTCTGGGACCCGGATGGGGAGACCGACGTCCGTGGCATCGACCTCCAGCATCGGCATCCGATCACTCCCTACGAAGGGATGCGTCTCCGAGGCCGGGTGTTGGCCACGATCCTGCATGGCGAGACGATCTGCGAGGACGCCGCCGTGACTGACGGTCGTGGCAGGATGCTGGCAAGACGATGACTGATCTGATTTCCGAAGAAGTAGGCGGAAGGGTCGTGACCTTCAACGACCAGTTCTTTGCCGAAGCAGGCAACCTCCTGGTGAACTCGGCTCCAGCTTGGAAAGAGGGGAAGTTCACCGATCGGGGCAAGTGGATGGACGGGTGGGAGACCCGTCGTCGACGTGAGCCGGGTCACGATTGGTGCGTTCTGGCCCTCGGGGTGCCCGGTCGGATCAGCCGCGTCACCATCGATACAGCCCACTTCACCGGTAACTACCCCGAGGAGTTCTCGCTCGAGGCTTGCGGTGTGGGGGTAGATGAGAGACTCGACGACGCTCAGTGGGTGGAAGTGATCTCCCCGACCTGTCTCAAAGGTGACTCGGTTGCGGACTTCGATGTCGTTGATGCACATCGTGTCACTCATCTCCGCTTCAACATTTACCCGGATGGAGGTGTGGCACGTCTTCGCGTCGAGGGAGAGCCAATTCCCGGCATGAATCAGGTGTGTCCCGAAGGTCAGACGGACCTCCTGGCCGCCGGATTGGGTGGATTGGCTCTTGACGCGTCAGATGTGCACTACTCGGCGCCGAGCAATCTTCTGCGGGCGACCTCTCCGGCGGGGATGTGGGATGGATGGGAGACCCGCCGCCGTCGGGGTCCGGGTCATGACTGGGCCACGTTTCGCCTTGGTATCGCGGGCCATGTCGAACGAGTCGAAGTCGACACCCGCCACTTCAAGGGGAACTCGCCCGGATGGGTTTCGATAGACGTGTCCGACGACGGCGAGACATGGACCGAAGTCATCGACAAGGCTCCAGTGCAGCCCGATTCGCTCAACGAAGTCGATCTCGCCGAGCCTGCTCGCACCGAATACCTAAGGTTTTCGATCCATCCTGACGGCGGTGTCGCCCGGTTGCGTGCGTGGGGCCGTCCCGACCCGGGGTTGGCTGGAGAGAAGAGACTCCACTACCTCAACTCCGTTTTCGCTCAGGAGGCGCGTCTCTTCTTCGAGGCCACATGCTCGGCGAAAACGTGGGTTCGTTCGATGCTCTCCTCCCGTCCGTTCCCGGATGTCGCAACGGTCTTCACGTCGGCCGAAGAAGCCTTTGCCAATCTCAGGGAAGAAGACTGGCTGGAGGCCTTCGCGGGGCATCCCCGGATCGGTGAGCGTGGCGATGATGTCGAAAACAGGGAGCAGGCCGGCGCCTCGACCGCCACAGATGCCTTGGTAGCCGAGTTGGAGGAGGTCAATCGGCTGTATGAGGACAAGTTCGGATTCATATACATCGTGTATGCATCGGGAAAAACTGCCAAGGAGATGCTCGAGATCGCTCGACAGCGAGCGTCGAATACCAGGGAGGAGGAGATCCCCAGAGCATCGGAACAGCAGAAGGCCATCACGGAGACAAGACTGCGTCGAATGTTGTGTCAGGTGTCGGATTGAGCACATTGAGCACTCACGTTCTAGACACTGCGACCGGTCAACCGGCGGTAGCCATGAGGGTGCACCTCTCGAAGTCGGTGGGCGACTCCTGGGAGCCCGTCGGGGAGGGGATAACCGACGGAGACGGTCGTGTTGGCGAGTTTGGTGGTCTGGCGTCGGGGCGTTATCGGCTTGGTTTCGAGACCGGCGAGTGGGGCAATGACTTCTATCCGTTCATCCACATTGTGTTCGCCGTGGACGAGAGTCGAGATCACTATCACATCCCGCTACTTCTCAGTCCTTTCGGATACACAACCTATCGGGGAAGTTAATTTGGCCGAAAATAGCTAGAAGACCGTTCTGTGTCGGAAAACCCGTCCCTAGGCCGAGTTTTCCGACACAGAACGATTCTTGTCCCTGGGCTGCGCGACAGTCGTCGTATGGGGAGAGTTGATCGAGAAGTCAACGACGTCGCCGCGCATCAGGTCTTTCTGGTGACCCGCGACCAGGTGTTCGGGGCCGGAGGCTCTGATGACGTGATTGAGAACCGGGTGGCGGGCGGGTCCTGGGTGAAGAGGCACGCCGGCGTGTATCAGACCGACTCGCGTCCGTCTTCATGGGAGGCTGACCTCATCGCGGCGGTCCTGGCTGCAGGTGAGAAGGCGTTGGTCTCGCATCGGGCAGCCCTGCTGTTCTGGGGGATGGACGGAATCAGCTCGGCGCCGATCGAGATCACTGTGCCTTTCGGAAACCTTCCTATTCCCGAAGGCGTGGTCGTTCACCGCACCAGACGCCCTGTGGAGTCAGCGACGGTGCGCACGGTTCCAATCACGACACCAGAACGGACGCTCCTCGACTGCGCAGCACTCCTCCCACCGCTCATCGTTGCGAAGGCACTCGAGAGCGCGTTGAGAAAGCGTCTGACGACTGTCGACCGGATCAACGAGCTTTTGGCGACCAAAGGTGGCCGAGGAGTGCGGGGGACCAAGAAGCTCCGGAGGGTCGTTGCCGAGAGAGTGTTGGACACGGCGACCGACAGCGGGTCGGAAACGGAGCTCCTCTTCCACATGAGGAAAGCTCTTCTTCCCGAACCCGAATTGCAGCACGAGTTTTTCTCGAAAAAAGGAGAGAGGATGCTTCCGGACTTCTACTGGCCTGATCGAGGCAAGGCCGTGGAAGTGGACGGTCTCGATGCTCATGACTCAGCCGACCGGCTGGACCACGACCTCAGACGGCAGAACGCCTTGCTGGACCTGGGCATCGAGCTGAGACGGTTCAGTGCCAGGGATGTCCGCCGGAAGCCTGCAGAGGTCGTCGAGGAAATCAGGCGTTTTCTGGCCTTCTAACCCTTTCCGTGTCGGGAATTAAGGGCTAGAGCCGGGTTTTCCGACACAGAAAGGAAATCAGGACGGTTTACCCCTTGCGGCTCTCCAGGATCCGGAGAAAGGACCGTGTGCGGAGTTCGTCGACGGTGAGGCCAGTTCTCCTGGTCGCCTCCTCCTCGTCGATCGCTCCACAGTTGACGGCTCGTAGGAAGTAGTTCAAGAGACCCTGGCCAGTGGCAGCATCGTCAAAGACATCTCCGACAAGTGTGGCCTTGGCTGCCGAGTCGACGAAGTTGGACAATCGCTCACCTGCCTGATCGAGCCCTTCGAGGAAGAACGCAAACACCGCTGCGTACCTGGTCGCGAACTGAGCGGGGTGTAGGTCCCACCCCTGGTAGTAGGCGTGAGACAGGGAGAGTCGGATGTGCTCGTAGTGAAGGCGCATGGCGCCGTGGACCGTCTGCTTGTTCTCCGAGATCTGATCGATCGTCAGGTCATCCCCGCGGTGGATCGGGACGGGCAGCACATTGGTGGCACCGTCTGACAGCCAGACGCCGCTCCCGGCCAGACTCACCTGGAGGTTGTGGCGGGCAAAGTCACAGGCCGGATGGTCCATCGTCTGATATGCCGCGGTGATGTTCATCGAAGCGGTGTAGTCGTAGGTGCCGAAGTGGGCTCCCCTGACCCGGCCCTCGCCGGCCTCGACGAATTTGAGGACGCCGTTGGTTCCGTCGACATCGATCACCGTCTCGGGAGTCTCCACCATCAACTCCAAAGGGATCGAACCGACTCCCAGTTTCTCCTCGAGCTCACCGAGAGCCTCGTTGAACACCCCGACCTGGTCGACATCCTGAATCTTGGGAAGGGTCACGGCGAAGCCGTCAGGAAGAGATCCCGCTTCTTCGACGAGGGTGGTGACGAACAGGTCAAGCGTGCGCAGCGACCGTCGGTGAAGCTCGCCGGAAAGAGATTTCACGCGGATGCCGATGAAAGGGGGGAGCGATTCTGACTTCATCGCCTTCGCCACTTCGGCGGCTGTCGATCGGGCGTGCCCGTCTTCCTCGTCGTCGGGTCGATGGCCGTAGCCGTCTTCGAAATCGATCCGAAAGTCCTCGACCGGCTCGCGTTGAAGCTTCTCCAGCACAAGGGGATGCACTTGTTGTGCCAGATTGGGAGTCATGCCGGTCACCTCGGCGAGGTCGTCTGACTCCGGAACCCATTGCTCGACCGATCGCAGGGAGAGCTCACCGAGACGTGTGGCGGTGTTGGCCTTGAAAAGGTGGGCACCTCCGTAGACCGTGTGAACCGGCTGTCTCTCCGGTCCTTCCCCAGGGTTGGCTGTGGCGATGCGGGATGCCGCTTGATCGAGCCGGTGGCTCCATGTTTTCAGCGATTCAGCGCTCAGAGTCATAGGTCCATGACTCTATGGGTCTCGGTAGGTTGATGCCCATGGCAACGCTGCTCATTCGCAACTCCGAGATTCTGGTCACGATGGACGGAGCGGAGATTGGCGGTGGCGGGCTGTTCGCGAGGGACGGTTGGATCGAGCAGGTGGGACCGACACATGAGCTCCCCGAGGACGCTGATGAGATAGTGGACCTCTCGGGTCATGTTGTGTTGCCTGGCCTGGTCAACACTCATCATCATCTGTATCAGACGCTGACGCGGGTCATCCCCGAGGCGCAGAACGCCGGTCTCTTCGACTGGCTTCGAGCTCTCTACCCGATCTGGGCGAGGATGACACCGGACCACGTGCGGGTTTCGACGACGCTAGGACTTGTCGAACTCGCCCTGAGCGGAGCTACCACCGTGTTCGATCATCACTATCTCTGGCCAAACGGTTGCCGGATCGATGATCAGTTCGAGGGGGCGGCCCTTCTTGGCATCAGGTTCCACGCATCCAGAGGCGCGATGAGCCTCGGTGAGTCTGATGGCGGGTTGCCCCCCGACTCGGTCGTGGAGTCCGAAGACCGCATCATCAGGGAATCCAAGAGGGCGGTCGACGAGTTTCATGATCCAGAGCGTGGTTCACGTCGACGGGTGGTCCTGGCTCCGACCTCACCGTTCTCGGTGAGCGGGGCTCTGATGACAGAGTCTGCCGCTCTGGCCCGGGACCTTGGCGTGCGCCTCCATACCCACCTGGCGGAGACGGCGGATGAGGAGGAATTCTGTCTTGCCCGATTCGGGCGGCGTCCTGTCGAGTACATGGAGGATCTGGGATGGGTTGGGGCGGATGTCTGGTATGCCCAAGCGGTACATGTTTCCGAAGACGAGATTGCGCGCATGGCGGCGTCGGGGACGGGTGTTGCCCACTGCCCAACTTCGAACATGAGACTCGGTTCCGGGCTTGCCCCGGTTTCCAGTTATCTCAACGCCGGTGTGCCGGTAGGCCTGGGTGTCGACGGTTCGGCGTCCAACGACGCGTCGCATATGCTGGGCGAGGCCCGTCAAGCCATGCTTCTCAGCCGTCTCGGGACGTCCCCCGGAGTTGGTGAGGGCAGTCAGATGACTGCCCGAACGGCGCTCGAACTGGCCACCGTCGGAGGGGCGCAGGTCTTGGGGCGTGACGACGTCGGAGTGCTGAAACCGGGCTATGCGGCTGACATCGTGGCGGTTGGTCTCGACCGGGTGGAATTCGCCGGTGCCCGACATGATCCGGTGGCAGCCCTGGTGTTTTGTTCCCCGGCAAGAGTCGATCACTCCTGGGTAGGGGGATCGAGGCTGGTCGAGGATGGGCATGTGGTTGGGGTCGATGTCGGTACTCTCGTCGAGGAGCACAACCGTCTCGCAGCAGATCTGGTGGACTAGTGATCCGCTAGTTTCTGATCGTGGAAGTTCACCACCCGACATCGCTGCCCGACGCTCTGCGAGCTGTAGCCGCCGGGGCAACTCCTCTGGCCGGGGGTACCGACCTAATGGTCGAGATCAACTTCGGGCATGCGCTTCCCGACCATGTCGTGGGCTTGAGGAGAGTCGAGGAGCTCAACTCATGGGAGGACAGCCGCATCGGCGCCGGGGTCACCTGGCGTCGCATCGACGAAAAGGGGCCGACGGCCTTGGCTGAGGCGGCGCGGACCGTTGGATCACCTCAGATCCGGAATGCGGGGACGATAGGCGGGAATGTGGCGACGGCCAGCCCGGCGGGCGACGGACTTCCGTTTCTCGCGGCGGTCGACGCGTCGATCGAGCTCGTTTCGCCCACAAGCACCCGCCATCTTCTGTGGAGCGACTTCTTCGTTGGTGTGAAGCAGACCGCCAAGGCCCCCGACGAGTTGATCGTCGCAATCCAACTCCCCGAGCGGCTTCCATCTCGCCAGGCTTTCGGGAAGGTCGGCTCGCGAAACGCCATGGTCATAGCCACGGTCGGATGTGTTGTCACCAGGGACGACGACGGAAAGACGACGGTCGCGCTGGGGTCTGTCGCTCCCACTCCCATCCGGGCGTTTCGGGCCGAGGAGATGATCTCAGCCGAGACCAGCCCTTCCGAGTCTGCGTTGTTCGAGTTCCAGCGTCTTGTCAGCGAAGACGTCCGGCCCATCACCGACCACCGGTCCACCGAGGAATACAGGAGGCATGCGGCGGGAGTCCTGGCGCGACGACTTCTCGAAAGGTGTTTGCGATGATTGTGTCGTTCTCCCTCAACGGGTCTCCGGCAAGCGGTCGTGTGGAGCGACCGATCAGTCTTCTCGACTTCCTTCGAGACGAGCTCAAGGCCATCGGATCCAAGAGTGCGTGCGACCAAGGGGAGTGCGGTTCTTGCTCGGTGATCCTCGACGGTGTGGTTGTGTGCTCGTGCCTGGTCATGGCGGCCGACGTGGAAGGTTCCACTGTCACGACAGTCGAGGGTCTCGAGTCAGAGGGGACTCTCAGCGCCGTCCAGCAGGCGATGCACGAGGCCGGAGCGGTTCAATGTGGTTTCTGCACGCCGGGCATCGTCGTTGCAGCTACCGATCTCTTCTCCCATAATTCCAGTCCGACCACAAGGGAGATCAAGGAGGCCCTGGCAGGGAACATCTGTCGCTGTACAGGATATGGGGCGATCATTCGCGCCTTCGAGACCCTGGCCGGGGAGTCAACATGACCGTTCGGACCGAACAACCCTCGTCTCGAATCGACGATGGCATTGGCGAGTCAGCCCTTCGACCCGACGGCATCGCCAAGCTAAAGGGCGAATTCGAGTACGCCCAGGACCAGTGGGTAGAAGGAATGCTTTGGGGCGCGACCACACGCAGTCCACACCCTCATGCCCGCATACTCTCGATCGATGTTGCTCCAGCCCTGGCCATCGGAGGGGTCCACGCTGTCTTGACAGCCGACGACGTGCCCGGGCGAGCATCGTTTGGGCTGGAACACCCCGACCAGCCTGTTCTTGCAAAGGAGATGGTGAACTTCTGGGGTGAACCGGTGGCCATTGTCGCCGCCGAGGACGATGCCACTGCTCGAAGGGCAGCGGCAGCCGTCGTTGTGGAGTACGAGCGTCTCGAACCCCTCACCGATCCCGAAGATGCCGATCTCCGTGATGAGGTGTTCCAGAGGATGCGGATTCGGCGAGGCGACCAGAGCGCCTCGGGATCAGTGGTGGTCGAGGGCTTCTACGAGGTGGGCATGCAAGACCAGGCTCCGCTCGGAACCGAAGCTGGGCTGGCGGTTCCCGACGGCCACGGAGGTGTGGACCTCTATGCAACGAGCCAGTTCGTCCACGCCGATCACGAACAGGTCGTGGCCAGTCTCGGATTGCGTCCCGAGCAGGTGCGGGCTCACCCGACGGGCATCGGAGGGGCGTTTGGGGCGAGGGAGGACGTGAATCTTCACATTCACCTCTGCCTTCTGGCGCTGCACACCAGCCAACCGGTCAAGATGGTCTATCACCGATCAGAATCGTTCACGGGCCATGTCCATCGACACCCGGCACGCATGTGGTACCGGCACGAGGCAGATGAGGACGGGAACCTCGTCCGGGTTCGAGCGAAGGTCTTGATCGACGGCGGCGCCTACGCGTCGACTACGGCGGCGGTGCTGGCCAACGCTTGCTATTTTGCTGTCGGCCCCTACAACTGCGAATCGGTCAGCGTCGACGGTGTGGGAACTCGTACCAACAACCCACCGTGTGGGGCAATGCGGGGATTTGGGGCTGTCCAGGTCTGTTTTGCTCATGAGGCGCAGATGGATCGACTGGCAGACGCTTTGGGAATGGATCCCCTGGAGCTACGCCGGAAGAATGCTCTGGAGTCCGGCGATTCGATGCCAACCACCGGGCAGGTCATCGAAACCCCACTACCCACTGTCGAAGTGATCGACTCTCTTGCAGCGATGCCGATTCCCGAAGAGTCTGAGCGCGCGGGGTTACCCGGGGGAAGCGGTTTGACCACCGAAGAGCATCACGTCGTCCGTGGCATCGGCTATGCGGTGGGTATCAAGAATCTGGGTTTCTCCGAGGGTTTCGACGACTTTGCCCAAGCACGGGTGTTGCTCACACCCGGGGGAGCGATCGTGGAAACGGCCGCAATCGAGGTTGGTCAAGGCCTGGTCACAATTCTCGCCCAGATCGTCAGGTCCTCAATGGGTGTGTCTTCTGTGGAGGTGCGTCACGTTGACACCTCCAAAATCGATTCTGCCGGCTCCACATCGGCGTCACGTCAGACACAGATGTCCGGCGGAGCGACACTCGAAGCCAGTTCGCGTCTCCGAGCGCGGATCCTCGAGCACTTCGCCGGGGATGACCTCAATGATGAAGGGGTCTGGCGGGACGGGGAACTTGTGGTCCCCATGTCTCGTGTCACCGAGGACAAATGGGAAGAGACGGTCACTTTCAGACATCCACCGACGTCTCCCCCAGACGGTGACGGTCAGGGTGTGGTCCATGCTGACTTCGCGTTGGCTGCTCACAGGGCTGTCGTGGATGTCGATCCAGAGTTGGGTCTGGTGACGGTTGTTCGGGTCGACACGGCTCAGGACGTAGGGAAGGCTCTCAATCCCCAGTCGGTCGTTGGTCAGATCGAAGGAGGGATCATGCAGGGAGTGGGCCTGGCCATCATGGAAGAGCTGATTCTGGACCATGGTGTGATTCGAAATCCGAATTTCACCGACTACCTACTTCCGACGATTCTCGATGCACCCGACGTGGAAGCGCTCCTCATCGAGAAGGAGGGCTCCTGGGGGCCGTTTGGAGCCAAAGGTGTCGGGGAGCCCCCAACCATCTCATCGACGGCGGCCGTGGCAGCAGCGATAAGAAACGCCACAGGGCGGGCCATCAACCGTGTCCCGGTGAGACCTCAGGACATAGCCCTCTGAGCGGCATGGACAGGTTCGTGCGCTCACTGCCGAAGGCGGAGCTCCACGTTCACATCGAGGGCACGCTCGAACCTGAGATGATGTTTCGGCTGGGGGAGCGCAATGGCTTCGATCTGCCTTTTGAGAGTGTTGATCGTCTAGCGGAGGCGTATCACTTCACCAATCTCCAGTCGTTTCTCGATATCTACTACCAGGGAGCGGCCGTCTTGCAGACGCCGAGCGACTTCTACGACTTGATGGCTGCCTATCTCGATCGGGCGGCCGCCGATGGGGTGCGTCATGCCGAGATCTTCTTTGATCCCCAGACCCATACCAAGCGAGGAATTGGGCTCGAAGTCGTTATGGGAGGCTTCCGTGAGGCCATCGCCGACGCCCGATCTGGTTCTGGGGTGACGGCCGATCTGATCCTTTGCTTTCTCCGGCACCTGAGTGGCGAGGACGCAGTGGCCACGCTTATCGCTGCGGAGCCCCACCTCGACGGGGTGATTGCTGTCGGCCTCGATTCCTCCGAGGTGGGTAACCCGCCGGAGTTGTTCTCTGATGCCTTCCGTTTGGCGCGGGACCTCGGTCTGAGAACGGTGGCGCACGCTGGAGAGGAGGGCCCACCCGAGTACGTAGTCGGGGCCCTCGACACGCTGGGGGTCGAACGGATCGACCATGGGGGTCGAAGTCTCGAGGACCCGCAATTGGTGGAGCGCCTGAGGCGTGACCAGGTGCCCTTGACAATGTGCCCGCTATCGGGTGTGGCTCTCAATATCGTGGAGCAACTCGAGGATCACCCGATTGCCGCCATGGTCGAAGGTGGGCTGCTCGTGAGCGTGAACTCCGACGATCCGGCCTACTTCGGCGGTTACGTCGGAGACAACTACCTGGCCCTGGAGAGGTCTCTTGGTTGGGGATCCGATGATCTCGCCGGCCTGGCACGCAACTCGATCACATCGTCATTTCTCGACGATGAGCGGAAGATGGTGCTTGTCGCCGAGATCGATACGGTCCTATCGGGGCACAAGGGCTAGCTGTCTCGACTGGGCAACGAGGTTGTCCTCCTCGTCCCAGAACTCACCGTCCTCCTCGAGGAGACCTCCGGTGACAAACCGGGTGCGAAAATGACACTTGAGCCAGCCGCCAGGATGGGGGTTACGAATGTGCACAGTCAACTCGAGCGTTGGCGTCCATTTGAATGGCAGATTGGTATTGAACACCGCAGGAGGGAAGGCATCGGATGCCAGCACTACCGCCAGCGGATCGGGTTTTTCACCTTCGAGCAGTCGAAACCAACCTCGCACCCGGGCCATCCCGGTGCGCTCCCCGATGAGGCCGGCGGCGTCTTCAGGGTGAATCATGACTCTCACCTTGTCCATCAAAGGCGGGGGAAAGGGGCCATCCACCGACGGAGTGGCTTGCACGCACTCACTGGGAGGTGGCAGGTCGAAGGAAGGCATATCGACGAGTCTGCTTTCGCTGATCTTGCGATCGGATTTGGCGTAGGTCCCAATGACGGTGAGCAGGGGGCGCTCATCACTGGAGACCTCGGCGTGGAAGGTTGAGAACTCCTTACCTACCTTGACCGGCCTGACCTGGACGGCTATCGGCCCGGATCGGCCGGGATTGGTGAAGTAACCCGTGATCGAGACCAATTCGCGCCCTTGAGCCTCGTGCGTCATGGATCTGGCGGCGATTGTCAGGACATAGCCGCCATTGGCTATTCCGAAGATGTCCCATCCCGAATGGATTCGTCCCGTGTAGTTCGCCTCATCTTGACGGACGACGGCGGTTGCCTCTGCAAAGCTCAAGTCAGCGTCACTCCACCGCCGTTCGAGATCCGACCGATGACTGTCGGGTGGTGTCGACCGATTGCGGCAAGCACGTCGCTTGTAGCACCTGGCTCAACGACGATGCAGAAACCGATCCCCATGTTGAACGTGCGGAACATCTCGTTCTGTTCCACTCCGCGATCGGAAACGAGATCGAATACTGCTGGAATCTGCCAGGCCGAAGTGTCGACGGTTGCCCCAAGACCTTCGGGGACGACTCGCGCGAGGTTCCCCGCGATGCCACCACCCGTGATGTGGGCAGCGGCGTGGACGCCGCCCGTCGCAACAGCCTCGAGAACAGTTGGCGAGTAGATAACAGACGCCTCGAGAAGCGCAGCTGCGTGGTTCTCGATGTCATCGCCTAGGACCTCCCTGACCAGGGAGAAGCCATTGGATCGAAGGTTGGGGGATAGGAGACCGACGATTTGGTCACCATCTCTGACCAGATGGGGTCCCAGTTGTTGCCCCTTCTCCACGACTCCCATGACCGCGCCGGCCAGGTCAACCGCATCGGGTTCCATGACCCCGGGATGCTCCGCGGTTTCACCACCAAGAAGGGCGCATCCGGCCTCCCGGCAGGCGCGGGCCACTGATCTCACAATCGTCGCGTCCCGTTCGGGTCGAAGCGATCCCACGGCCATGTAGTCAACGAATCCGAGGGGCTCGGCTCCGACGGCGGCGAGGTCATCGACGCACATGGCGACGAGGTCGGCTCCTACCATGTCCCACACGCCTGCCCGTCGGGCCAGATCCAGCTTCGTCCCCACACCGTCGGTGGACATCATCAAGACCGGGTTGTCGTAGTCGGGTGGGATCTCGACGCCTGCCGCAAATCCCCCAAAGACTCCAACGACATTTTCGGTCCATGTCGACCGCACCTCTTCGGAGATGCTGGCCACGTGTCTGGATGCCCCGTCCAGGTCCACCCCCGCATCGCGGTAGGAAGTCATGTCAGGATCTCTCGAGATGGAATTTATCAGTCGTGTTGGGTATTTTGGTGGGGTACACCCCCGATAGGCAGGCCGTGCAGAAGCCTGCATCAGCAACCCCGGTGGCTCCCAGCAGACCGTCGAGAGAGAGGTAGCCGAGCGAGTCGGCACCGAGATGGTCTCGGATCTCATCAACGTCTTTGTGAGCTGCGATGAGGGTGGATCGGTCGGACGTGTCCATCCCGTAGAAGCAAGGCCAGCGATAGGGGGGAGACGAGACCCGCAGATGAATCTCGGTCGCGCCTGCTTCGCGAACCATGGCCACCAACTTCCTGGTCGTGGACCCCCGCACAATGGAGTCGTCGACGAGAGTCACACGCTTGCCTGCAAGGTTCTCGAGTATGGGGTTCAGTTTGAGCCTGATGCCTTGATCACGGAGCATCTGGGTGGGTTCGATGAACGTCCGGCCGACGTAGCGGTTCTTGACCAGGCCATCCGTGTACGGGATGCCACTTGCTGCTGCGTAACCTTGAGCGGCCGGTATGCCGGATTCCGGCACTGGCACGATGACATCCGCGTCGACGGGATGTTCCTCCGAGAGGATGCGTCCCATCTCGTAACGGGCAGCATGAATGCTTCGGCCGTACATCTGACTGTCGGGTCGGGCGAAGTAGACGAACTCGAACAGGCAGAGGCCCGGCTTGACATCCTTGAACGGGTAGTAACTCTTCACTCCGTTGGCGTCGATCACGACCATCTCTCCGGCGGCTATCTCCCGAACGAATTTGGCGCCGACGAGATCGAGGGCAGCCGTTTCGGATGCGAGGACCCAACCCCTCTCGCCGAGTGAGCCAAGGCAGAGCGGTCTGAACCCGTTCGGGTCTCGCAGGCCGACAATCCTTCCCTGATCCATCAGCACCAGTGAGAAAGCTCCTTCCCAGGTGGGTGCCACCTCCATCAGGGCAATCTCCAACCCACGGGAGTCGGACCGCTCGTCGTCGATGGCTCGGGCAACGCCTTCAGCCATCAGATCGGAATCGGTTGTTGCCCCTGATATCCCGAGGGCAGCGGCCAACTCCTCGGTGTTGGTCAGGTTTCCGTTGTGGCCAAGGGCGACGCTGGTGCTCCCCACCTGTCGATGGGTGGGTTGAGCGTTGGCCCAGTTGCTGGATCCGGTGGTGGAGTAACGGGTGTGACCGATGCCGATGTGGCCGTCGAGACCCGCCAATGCCGGCTCATCGAAGACCTGGGCGACGAGTCCCATGTCTTTGAACACTGTCACGGTCTCACCGTCTGACGTAGCGATTCCTGCTGACTCCTGTCCCCGGTGTTGCAGGGCGAAGAGACCGAAGTAGATCAGGTGAGAGATTCGCTCCGTGGTCGAGTAGGCGGCGATGACCCCGCATGCCTCGCGGGGGCCTTCGACGACAGATATCTGGGCCTCCTCGAGCACGTCTCCATCGTAGGTCGACCATGACCCCGCACACCGTTCTGCCCAGAGAAGTTTGGAGAAGAATTCGCGATACACGGCGGCAAGCTGGAGGTAGTGGTCCGCTCCCTCATCGGCCCGCTCAATCTCGTCTCGGTCAGCTCACGGACCGGCTTGGCCGGCACTCCCATCGTCAGGGTCCACGGGTGGGATCGTTTTGCCCTCCGCCAGGACCGATCCGGCGGCGCCCTCGCCGACCCTGCTTGGGTTGAGGGCCTTGGCTCGGATGTAGCTTCCCGGCGAGATGACAGCGTTGGCGTGGATTACGGGTTGAGGGACGAAGGGATCTCTCAAACGGCCGCTGCCTCACCGACGGAGTTGATTCTTGCTCGGATAAGACTGGCTTCGGTCCAGCCTCTGGCGAGCAGAGCGAGTTGGCCATCGGCGAGGTCGCCGATCAGGGCTGGAAAGCCCCCGATACCCCAGTTGCGTGACCTGGAGAAATCCCCCCAAGCCATCTTCTTTGCCTCGTCGGATTCGAGTCTCTCTCGGAAAGCCTCCCGATCGACATCGAGGTCGCCGGTGAGGTCAGTGAGAACATCGAAGTCGGTGACATCGCGACCGTCCACGTAGAAGGCGTGCTGAACGGTGATGAAATAGTCGAGCGTGCTTGGCTCATCCATCTCACGAATCAGTGCGACAGCCACTGCCGCGGGCTCCGTGTCATATACCCAACCGTCGCGGCGATCTAGGAACGCCGTATCGAACGGCTGGTTGGTTCGCTCGCTGACCTCAACCCAGTGATGACGCAGTGACGCGGCCATTCGGTCGTCCAGAGGCTGAGCCGAGGGTCCGGGGCGCAGCCCGCCGACGACTACCTCAACCGGGTACTGATCGGCAAGACTCTCGATCTCGGGGGCAAAACCCCAACACCATGAGCACATCGGGTCGCCGACGTAGATGAGCTTGCGGATGTGAGTGTTCATCTGTACCAACCTTATGCCTGCGATTGAGATTGTCGTCTACGAACCTCCAACCATGAGAAAGCCCGCTGACTTCCTTTGACTGATCACCATGAAGCGATAGATCGTGCCTTCCGGGAGTCCTACTCCCTGGTGCTGTCCAATCTGGCGAAGCGTTTACGGGACATCGACCTGGCCGAAGAGGCCATTCAGGACGCGTTCGCCGACGCACTTCGCTCCTGGCCCGATTCGGGTGTGCCGGCCAATCCGGCCGGCTGGATCGCCACGGTGGCCCGGCACCGGGCCATCGATCGAATCCGACGCAAGCAGACCTATGCCCGGAAACAGGAGTTGTTGGCCGGTCTGGAAAAGGTTGAGGCGGAGCGTCCCAAAGCGCCGATGCTTGGTGCCACCGTCCATGACGACAGGCTCCAGATGGTCTTCGCGTGCTGTCATCCGTCACTCTCTGTGGACAAACAGGTGGCGCTCACTCTGCGGACCCTGGGTGGGTTGACCACCCGTGAGATCGCTGATGCGTTTCTCGTCTCCGAGCAAACCATGGCCCAGCGGCTGGTCCGGGCCAAGGCGAAGATCCGAGACGCTGGTATTCCATTTCGGGTTCCTTCTCAGGGCGAGCTCCCCGGTCGTCTCGATGCAGCTCTCGTGGTGATCTATCTCATCTTCAATGAGGGCTACTTCGCCACTTCGGGCGATGTCCTGGTACGTGACGAGTTGGCGGAGTCGGCGATCGAACTGGGACGGCTTCTGGATGGGCTGATGCCGGGCGAGCCAGAGGTGATGGCGTTGCTCGCGTTGATGTTGCTTCAGCACGCCCGGAGAAGCGCTCGTACCGATGACTCAGGTGGTGTTGTGCTGCTCCAGAATCAGGTCCGTTCACAATGGGACCTCTCTGAGATAGAAGAAGGCCTCGAACTTTTCGATCGCGCCGTCCGAAGTGAGGACTGGGGAACCTACGTTTTGCAGGCCGCTATCGCCGCCCAGCACTCAGGCGCAGAGTCATGGGAGGAAACCGACTGGAACAGGATCATCGCGCTCTACGACCGGCTACTGCCAATCACCGGATCACCGGATCACCGGATCACCGGTCGTCGGCCTGAACCGGGCAGTCGCTGTGGCCCAGGCGGATGGTCCCGAAGCCGGTCTGGAGGCTCTTGCCGGTCTCGGGAGCCAGCTGGACGGTTTTCATGCCTTTCATGTCTCGCGGGGGGAGTTGTATCGCCGAAATGGTGAGGACGAGCGGGCACGCGAGGATTTCGACCGGGCTCTGACACTGGCATCAAATGAAGCTGAGCGACGACTGATTCGGGATCGCCTCGAATCCCTCGCCGCGGTCAAACCGTAGAACGATGTAGACACCATCCGCTTCCGCCGGCAGCTAGAGGAGCGCAAGGGCGTCGGTGCGCCTCGAGATGAGGAAATAGGTGTCCAGGTCACCTCACCGCCGTGAAATCCGTTGTCAACAGGGTTGCCCAGAGATCGATGCCATACCAGAGGTTGGCGACCCGTAAGTTCTCGTCGGGGGCGTGCTGATTGTTGTCGTGGTTGGCAATAGGGAGAATCGCCACCGGTGCGTTGAGGATCTCTTCGAATTGGTAGAGCGGAATTGACCCTCCAAAGGTGGGGAGGGCCACGACCTCTTCGTTGCTCGCGACGCTGCATGCCCCGAGGAGCGTTTCGGCAAGAGGCGAGTTCATAGGGATTCGCGCCGCCCGATAACCGGCATCGCGGGTCAGCTTGGCGAGGTAGCGGTGACTTCTGCGCTCCTCGGTTGTCGGAGCCCGATCGAGAACCTGATACCCGGCTGTCACGAGCCGGGCCTCGACGAGGTCGAGCATCCGATCTGGAACGTCACCTGCGGCTAGTCGGATGTCGATCGAGACGCTTGCCTCAGCGGGCACGACGTTGCGGGCGTTCTCACCGACGGCTGCCGCGCTCATGCCTCTCACGTTGAAGCTGGGCAGCATGAGACGGTCCGCATAGCGGGCGTCCTTCGCCTCCGGACCACCGAATCCGAGCTCAGCCTGGAGCCGATCCTCGACGGGCGGGAGTGCGTCGATGGCAGCGCGGTCGGCGGCTGTGACCGGCTCTGTGTCGTCGTAGAAGCCATCGATCGTCACCGTTCCCGATTCGTCCTTGCAACCGGCGATGAATGACGCGAGCTCCATGGCGGGATTAGGCACCCAGTTGCCGTAATGGCCAGAATGCAACTCGCGCTCCGGACCGTAGAAGGTCAGTTCGAAGCCACAATAACCGCGGACTCCAAACACCACTTGCGGGACCCGGGTCTGATGCACAGGCCCATCACAGAGAAGCCAGGCATCGGCCGTCAGCCGCGAAGCGAGATGCTTCATATATCGACCCAGGTTCGGGCTGCCGGACTCCTCTTCTCCCTCGAACAAGAACACGAGATCTACCGACCGCTCGATGCCGTCTTCCTTCAGGGCATCAAGGGCCGCTGCCATGGCTGCGAACGGGGTCTTGTCGTCAGAGGCGCCTCTTGCGTAGATCCGCCATTCGGCATCGATCTCGACGCCGGGCCCGGGGAAGTCCAATTCCACGCCCCCTTGATGCCATTGGCCGGAGACCAGCGTGGCGGAGAAAGGGCTCGAGGTCCAGTTCGCCGGATCCACCGGTTGGCCGTCGTAGTGGACATAAACGCCCAGTGTTGCTGTTGGGGCGGCTGTCCGCAGCTCACCGATCACTACAGGACTTGCGCCGGGAAGCTCAACGATTTCCACCGAGGCTCCCCTCGCCTCGAAACGCCGGACCAACTCGTCCGCATTCCGATTCAGGTCATCGGTCGAGCCCGTCACGTTGGGGAGCTCCAGGAGGGCGGCAAAGTCACGAAGCACTTCCCAGCCCCGCTCTTTTCGGTGGCGGGAACTGGCGACCAAGGCTGCGGCCTGGGCGGTTGTGGGTTTCATGACTCCCGATCGTAGGGGGGGTCAAACGGTGAGCCCCGGCGGTCGACGCAGGGAAAGACGTACTCAACACTCCCTACGCGGCGCACGCATGAGTGCCCGGTCGAGACCTATTCGTAGGCGATGGCGTCGAGCACGTTCAGTTTGGCAGCGCGCCGCGCAGGCAGGATCGCCGCAATCACGCCCAAGAAACCGATCAGCGCCACTCCCACGACGAGCCACAGCCACGGAATGACGAACTGGCTAAATCCCTGATCGCGCAAGGCAAGAAGGAGAGCCCAAGCCAGAAACAGCCCAAGGGCCACACCCAGAATCGCTCCGTACGCTGCGATGACTCCTGACTCGAGCCGAATCATGCGTCGAACCCCTCGCCGGGTGAGACCAATGGCGCGGAGGAGACCGATCTCGCGTGTCCGCTCAAAGATCGACAACGTGATTGTGTTGGCAACACCGATTAGAGCAATCAACAGCGCCATCGCGAGCAGTCCGAATATAAAGCCGAGAATCTGAAAAATCTGCGTCTCCAGGTCTGATTTCAGCTCCTCCTGGTCGGCAACCTTGATCGTCGGGTACAGCTCTGCGATTGGTTCGATGGCGGCCTTACCGGCGTCCAAACTGACACCGTCCGCCAGTTTGATGTACACCTGGCTATCCAGCTGCTCGGCGTAGTTCGCTTCATACGCTTCGAGCGAGATGAAGAACCCGTTGGCGCCAGGCGACTCATACAGTCCCTGCAGCTCCAATCTCTGGACACCGGTCTGCAGGAACTCGAACTCGACCGATTCGCCGAGTTCCCATTCGTTGTTCTCCGCCGTCGCAAAATCGACCGCAAACCCGATAGTGCCCAAGCCGGCTACCTGTCCTTCTATCCGATCGAACACGATCAAGTTGGTGAACGAGTCATCGCCGGCGGCGATGAAAACGACACTCTCGTCGACACGGGCGATGTTCTGCCGAAATCGGCCGAGCTCGGAGACCTCAGGTATCAGCTCGACCTCGTCGGCGAAGGCGGTAGTGAATCCCTGGCCGCCGAACGCGTTCTGAGGTTGAGCTATCAGCTCGGCTGTGATCCCCGTATCGAATATCTCATCGATAGTCCCTTGAATGGATGCCGCGAAGACCGCAGCAATTGACATGAGTGCGACTCCGATCATCAGGGCGGCAGCAGTGGCCGCCGTTCGTCTCGGGCTCCGTGAGGAGTTCTCCTGGGCGAGTCGGCCGGTGATGTTCGAAAGCGGGACAAACGGGGCCGCCAGCCATCTCGTGATGAAGGGGGCGGCGAGGGGACTCAAGGTGGTGACACCGAGCACCGTCAGGAGTGACGCCAGTCCCACAGTGGCGATCACCGGCTGTCCTGGCAGGCTGAAATCGGCAAAAAGGCCTAAAAACAGCAGCCCGACTCCCAAGCCAAGGAGGGCCGTTCCCCAAAAGGCGCGTTTGACAAACGAGCCACGCCGGACCGGCATGTCGACACGCATGGCTTCAACGGGGGCGACTCGGCTGGCGCGTCGCGCCGGGATAAACGCCGAGACCAGTGTGACGACCGTTCCGACGAGGATTGCTATTACCACCGTTTGCACTGAAAGTTGCAAAGAGGTCGACGGCAGGGTCAAACCTGCGACTTCCAACAGCGACCTCAGGCCAATCGCAAGCAGCAGGCCAAGACCAACCCCAATCACTGAAGCCACAAAGCCAACAATCAGGGATTCGACCATGACCATTCGGGTCACTTGCCGTGCGGTGGCGCCCAGAGCCCTGAGAAGTGCGAGCTCACGGGTTCGCTGCACGACGATGATCCGAAAGGTGTTGGAGATGATGAAGGTCGAGACGAACAATGCGATGAAGGCGAAGACCTGGAGGAACGTCGTGAGGAACCCGATCTGATCGTTGACCTGACGGGCTTGTTCCTCCGCGGCGCTCTGGCCGGACGTGACCACGACACCGGCAGGAACCACGCCCTCCACCGCAGTAATGACATCTGCGACATCCGCCTCCGAGGTGACGGTGGCCTGAATACTGTCGACCTGCCCTTCAGCGTTGAAAAACTCTTGGGCAGTGGCAGTGTCGAACAACGCGAAAGTCGCTCCTCCGATGCTGGTCTCGCCCCCGAATCCCACGACGCCCACCAGTGTGAACTCACGGCGGTCGTCCGCTGACAGAATCAACAAGCTGTCGCCGAGCGCCAGCTCTTCGGCCTCGAAGGTGGCGCCGTCGACGGCGACTTCCGTCGGGCCGGTAGGGCGAGTTCCGGAAATGAGGTCGAACCCTGTTTCGGCGCGCACATCCGGCCAATTAGCTCCGAAGCTGGGAGCGCCGCCGGAGCCGGCTTGCTCGCCATCAGGTCCGACGATGGCCGCAAAACCTCCCACAGATCCCCATGCCTCGTCGACACCATGGACGCGCTGAACATCTTCGATTACGGAGTCCGCCATCCGCACCGTGTCGCCACCGAACGAGAGCTCGGGGTCGAACTCGGGCTGGACATTGATGTCTACTCCGGCAAAGGCATTGGCAAAGAGATTCTCGAATGCCTTCGCTGTGGTATCTCCGTAGATGAACGTTCCTGCGATGAATGCCACGCCGAACGCAATGGAAATGAAGGTGTTGAGCAATCGCCTCTTGTTGGCGAGGATCGTTTTCCAGGTCGTTCGATACACTTGTTCAGACTCCCAGTAGCTTCATCCGATCGAGGATTCGTTCTGCCGTCGGGTCAGCCATCTCGTCGACCACCCTCCCGTCCTCCAGGAAGACAATCCGATCGGAGTAGCTTGCGGCTATCGGATCGTGGGTGACCATCACGATCGTTTGACCGAACTCGGAGACAGCAAGACGCATGAACTCCAGTAATTCGGCGCCCGCCTTGGAGTCGAGGTTGCCGCTTGGCTCGTCTGCGAACACAATCTTGGGCCGTGAGGCCAAGGCCCGAGCCGCCGCCACGCGTTGCTGCTCGCCGCCGGATAGTTGGGCGGGACGGTGCGTCAGCCTGTCCCCGATGCCGACGGTGGACACGACTTGGTCTAGCCAATCGCGATCCGGTGTGACACCTGAGATCAACTGTGGGAGAACGATGTTTTCCTCTGCGGTCAGGGTTGGGATCAGGTTGTAGGCCTGAAAGATGAATCCAATCTGCTTCCTGCGTAGAAGGGTCAACTCGCGGTCCGACAGACCATCAAGGAGCTGTTCGCCGATGTAGACGACACCCTGGGTAAGTGTGTCCAGACCGGCCAGACAGTGCAGCAACGTTGACTTGCCGGACCCGCTCGGCCCCATGATCGCGGTGAACTTGCCCGATTCGAAGGCTTCTGTGACATTGTCCAGTGCGGTGATCTGGGCCGTTCCTTCACCGTAGAGCTTCGATCCGTTCTCGATCCGTGCCGCATTGGCCCCGTTGCCCGTTCGTATGTCGTTAGTCATTGGGTCCCCTGGTACGGATAGCTGGCAAAATCACCGGACAGCTGTCCGATAGACCGGGCATGGTATCGCTCCCGCCTGTAGAGCCAAACGTCGATACCCGTCGACAAGGCGCCCATGAGGTGGCCCGCATAGACAGCTCGACTCCGCGGCTGATCTCTAGAAGAGCTTGCCCGGTCTGCCTCGGTCGTCAAGGGCCTGAAGTCGCCCGCTGAGACGACGCCTCCCACCGCTATCGGGATCTCCGCCGGGTGGCGTGTGGGAGGCTCTTTCGGACGCGCTTGCAGTCGGGCTCAACTACCGCAACTGGTATCTCCCCAGCGCCTCTCCAAGTGAGTCTTGGCTGTCAACCGAAAACCAGCTCCGACCGTCGTCGCCCCATGCGCCCCACACATCGGGAGGGATCGCATCGAACGACACCCGATCGAGAAGACTCTGAATCGACCCGCCCAACTCTGCCTCTTCGGCGGCAATGGGGGCGATCCTCTTGGGATACACGGCACAGGTGACTTGACGGATTCCGTGGTCATCCACCGGAACCACAGGGACATCGCCGGCCCGGTCGAGCATCTTGCGAAGGGTCTCATGTCTGACGAACGGATGGTCGACCGCGACAACCACCACGTGGTCAGTGTCGGTTCGTTTGAGGGCCGTAGCTATACCGGCAAGTGGCCCATGAGCATGAATGGAGTCTGGCCAGGCTTCCCACCCGTCTCGATCGGGGCCGAGAAGAACGGTTCGGTCGGCAACCGACCTCAGTGCCGCGCCAACCATTTCGAGCATCGTCTGGTCGCGCACGAGGACATCTGCCTTGTCCTGTCCCATGCGGGTGCTCATGCCGCCAGATAGAACGGCCCCGAGTGCTGTCACCGGGCCAGGCTAGGTGGTCACCGCCATGAGGCGCTCGACCACTTGGGCGAACGACCGTGTTGCGGCGCCGGCAGACTTCCCTGGCGACCCAGGCGCTCGCCTAACCCGAAACGGTGGTCCGAGGGGGCTACTCGACCGGCAACGGCAAGTAGTAAGTGTGACCGAGCGCCAGCCAGTCGGTGACCATTTCTACGAACTCTGGTCCGAAGGGATCTGAGCCCCTCAGCGGCATTGCGCCGCGTCGGATCATGAAGTCGTCTGGAGCCAGCTCTCCACCAATCTGAAACTGATGTTGGGCCGCGTCTTGGCACCCCGCTTGGTGTAGCCACCAGCCCAACCCGAAGTGGGCGCGTGCGACTCGGGACTCATCCGACAACGGGGCCATCCTTTGGCGTATCTCGTCGTCGGACGGTGGCGGTAACTGACCCCGGACCCAACCGCGCAGAAGGGCCATCTGCTCGTCGGTCGAGACGTTGGCGTATCTGCCGCCCTTCTCGGTGGTGAAGGCAACGTCGTTGGGCCGGGTGATCCGTCCTGTCTCGTCGATCCAAACCACAGTCGGAACGTTCACCATGTTGTA